>CAKRRG010000047.1 GCA_934394545.1 uncultured Blautia sp. | reverse complement strand
TCTGCAATCTGCATTTTCGCCATAACTTCCTGTACAATATCCTGTACCATGCTCTCGCTAATTGGCATGAGATTGTTCCTCCTTTAAGGTTCTCCGCAGCTGCGATCAATTTCACAGCTGCGGTTATTTACCATTATAATTATTTGTTAAGTCCTAACTGAGACATAACCTGTTTTGTGATCTTAGCTACTAACTCTGCGTCTGCATTAGCTGTGTCAGCTGCAGGAGCATCACAGTTGCCGCCAACGAAATCATACTGATATCCTGGGAACTGTTTGTAGTCTTCATTGTGACATGCGCCACCACAGTTATGGCAGTTCACGCCATCTTTGTTCTGGCAAAGGCTTGCCGGATGTTTTCCAGGCATACCGAATTTACGACGGATCTCATAAAGTTTCTTAATGTTCTCTTTATCGAATTCCTTCGGTCCTCCAAGAAGCTTGCTCTGATACAGAAGCTGTGCATAGAATTCAACAGACTCCATCTTCATGTATGCAGCATTCAGGTCTGTGCTCCATGTAAGAGCTCCGTGGTTCTCAAGAAGAACTGCATCGAAGTATGGAAGATATTTCTCAAGGTTATCCGGAATTTCCATTGTGGAAGGTGTACCGTACTCAGCGATCGGAACACATCCAAGAGCGATAACTGCCTCAGGCATGATCGGCTGTGTAAGCGGAATACCTGCGATAGCGAAAGATGTTGCATAAATTGGATGAGCATGTACAACAGATCCTACATCAGGTCTCTTCTCATATACTCTCATATGCATCTTGATCTCAGATGATGGTTTGAATCCCGGGTTAGCCTGAAGAACATTACCCTTAGCATCTACTTTACAGATGAACTCTGGAGTCATGAAACCTTTGGATACACCAGTAGGTGTGCAAAGAAACTCATTGTCATTCAGTTTTACGGAGATATTTCCATCGTTTGCTGCAACCATGTTACGGTTATAGATTCTTCTTCCGATGTCGCAAATCTGTTTTTTGATTTCGTATTCGTTTACCATGCTTTTTTCCTCCTTAAGCACATTCAGGTACGGTGGATTATGTATGTTATAGTACCGCACCGGGTAACTTTTTATGGCTGAGCATAGTCAGCCTGTTACTTTTTTTGTATATGATGTAAGTGTACACTATTCCACATAATAAGTCAAGTTCTTTTTGTTGTTTTATGTTGTTTTATGTGGATTTTTTAAGGATTTAATATGTTGTTTTTCTTGGTTTTTGCGTTTTTCCCACATTTTCCTTTTATTTTGCTGTTATATTCTTTTCATGCTTCTTCCCATGGCATTACATCGCCATCTTCTCTAAGATATTCCAGAATTTCCGGAATCCCTTCCTGTTTCTTGGAATCTACATAAAATATTTTCTTACAGCCTGCAAGCTGCAGCCAGGAGGTAGCTTGCTTCACATTTCCTTCCGGGTCATTGATCTTAGTGACAATTCCAATCACCTCACGGTTAGCCATACAGGTGATGCAAGGTGGAAAAAGGCAATAGGGTTCCGTAGCGGAAACCAGAAGTCCAACCACATCTGATTCATATGTATATAACGCCAAGGCATGTCCCAGACCTTTTGTCTGAGCATACTCTCCCGGTGTATCCACGATCACGTCAAAATTATTTACATATTGTGTTTTATGATAATGTATTTTTTCTCCACGCAATGCCTGGGTTAACGTAGTCTTCCCAGCTTCGCTGCGACCGATAAGAACAAGCTTCTTCATATCCTGTCAAGTCCTTGTAACCGGGCATAAGGTAAAACCAAGTTTGTCCCCTACATAGTCCAGAATCGCATTGGTAGAAGCCTCAACTTCAGAGACAGTTCCTGTAATGATCAGACTGCCGCTAAAACGATCTACAAATCCCAACTCAATACCGGAAGATTTCATCGCAATATCAGCCATAATGATAGCTGTCTCTGCCGGACTTACTGTCATAATTCCGATAGCCGCCCTTGAATAATCTAAAGATGGATCCAATCCAAGTTTGGTGTAAAGAATCTTATCCGGATTCGCAATAATGTGTGCCAGAGAAATCTGTTTACCCGGAACCAGTTCCTGCACAATACGCTGTTTCATTTCCGGAGACATATTATCTGTATATCCCATTTCTACCTCCTATTATAATGTAGCAAAGCAAACGCTTCCATCGTAGTTTCTTCCTATATTTCTCAAAGTTTCTTCCTATAATTATACATTTCCCTTTTTTCAATGTCAACAAAAAGCAACAGTTGTCATCACATTTCATGTGGTTTTTCTTGTATATAAGTGTTGTTTTTATTTGTTTTTTCTGTTTTTCTTATTTTATAGTTGACATACATTTTCCCCTCTGTCATACTGAACCAAAAGGAGTTGATTGATATGTATCTTTCAGATATACATACTCATTCCATTGCCAGCGGACACGGTACAAGCTGCACCATTAGTGATATGGCAAAGACAGCCGCAAGAAAGAACCTGAAGCTTCTTGGGATCACAGATCACGGTCCTGGTACACTTGCTGCCGGAACCCCATCTTATTTTCGCAGTCTGACTTATTCACCACGAAGACGTTTTGGCGTGGAATTATTGTATGGAATAGAATTGAATATTCTTGATACAGATGGTACAGTTGATTTGGAACAGAATTTACTTAATAAGCTTGACTATGCCATTGCCAGCATGCACTGTCAGAATTTCCGTCCAGGTACCTTAGAAGAAAACACAGCTGCCCTTGTAAATGTCATGAAGAATCCCGTAGTAAAGGTTCTGGGACACATAGACAACTCTCAGTATCATATAGATTACGCTACCGTTGTAAAGGCAGCTGGCGAAAATGGTGTGATTCTGGAAATCAACGAAGCTTCTCTGGCCCCTTACGGATATCGAGGTGATACACGCGCCAACTGTGCACAAATTTTAAAATACTGCCGGAAATATCTGGTTCCTATCGTACTTTCCAGCGACAGTCACGGAACAGACCATATAGGAGACTTTACTTACGCAGCCAGCTTCGTTCATGAAGCCATGTTTCCTGAAGCTTTGATTCTTAACAACCAAATACCAAAGTTAAAAATGCTCCTGAGCATTAGATAAACAAAATTCTCCCGGATATACAAGTTATGTTCCCTCATATATCCGGGAGAGTTTCATTCTGTCTCTCTTATCTTCTGCATCATTTCTGCCAATTCCTTATATTTTCCTGTTACATAACCATAATTCTTTCGTTTATGAGGCAACTGACAGTTCGTACAATCTTTAAAACCTTTTTCGTTATACTGAAAATTTCCACCGCATTTATTCCCTAGCGCATAAAGAGGGCAATAACAAAAGAGACAGTTAAAATCCTCCGGATCTGCACCTTTATGGCAAGGAAAAAATTCACATTGTTTATGACTGAAATAAGAATATTCTTTATCTTCCCAATATTTTTTCTCCATAAAATCTCCTCTCTTGATCTAAGAGAACTTACTCAATCCAGGTCAAGCGGATATTCGCAATCCGCTTCGCTACTTGCTCATAACCGAATGCTGCTTCGCAGCTTGATTCGGTTAAAAAACGATAAAAAAAATACCGCTTCTGCGGCTTCAAAATTCTTCTCAATATTTAAGAGGGAGCGATGCTACCCCGGGGTAGAATATGATCCGTTCATATATACGCGGAGGGAACGGTTTCATCCGAAGTAGTATCGCCTGCCATTTAATCTGTATAATTCTTCTGAACAGGCGATATTCCATAAAAAATGTCCACCTATGGCAGCGGACAACATCTCGGGGCTGCGGATTCCCCAAAACTGGTTGTTACACTTTCATCGGAAGTTTAACCTCGCCATACCAAGCAGGTTTCCTGGCTCCAGAATCATCACTCCTCTCTCCTTCTCATGCATCTGCACAATGGATTCTGAGATTCGCTCCTCTGTTACAGTGACCGGATCGCTCAGGTTTCTCACCTGATTCCCTCTTTCTGCCAGCTCACAGCCGTCAGCACTTAATATGTTCAATATGGAATTATACTAACGTTATAATACTACTGGTCACTGTTTTTGTCAACCCCTTACATGCATTTTTGTTATTTTTTTATCAAGACAAAGTACAATCTTCCACATAGAACAAATTCGTCTTCTTTAGCAGACAGCCCTCCTGGAATCTTCCCAGGAGGGCTGTCTGATTTCGTTATCAATATTATACAAGACGTCTTACAGAAGTAATCGTTCTATATGCTGCGTTATTGCTAACTTTAATTCCATCTCTGGCATTAGATGCGTGTACGATCTGACCATTGCCCATATAAATTGCAACATGTCCACCATAGCAGATCAGATCTCCAGGCTGCGCATCCGCATAAGATACCTCATATCCCGCATTCTGCTGCTCATAAGATGTTCTTGGAAGGCTGACACCAAAGTTTGCATATACACTCTGCACGAAGCCAGAACAGTCCGCACCGCTTGTAAGGCTTGTTCCACCCCATACATATGGATTTCCAACAAACTGAGTCGCATAATCCACAACAGAAGAACCAGATCCGGAACTACTACTGGATGAAGAGCTTTCGGAAGAACTATCAGAGGAACTGTAATCCACTGTATTGCCTGTATCAATCACATTTCCATACTCATCATATTCATAATCAGAAGATGCATCAGAACTTCCACTCTCTACATTTCCGCTCTCGTCATACTGTACTTCTGCAGAAGTATCGCCACTCTCTGCAGCTTCTGCTGCTGCGGCTGCAGCTGCTGCCTCTGCCTGACGTCTTGCTTCTTCCTCAGCTGCAATACGCTCTGCCTCAAGCTGCTCAATCTCAGCCTGCTGCTGTTCCAGAAGATTCGCATACTCTGTAGCCTGCTGCTGTGCATATGCAATCTCATTCTCGCAATCCGCGCTATTTGCACGTGTTACATCCAGCTGATACTGAAGATTAGACTGCTGAGCCTCATATTCTTCTTTCATAGTCTCAAAGTCAGCCTTCTCCTTCTCATACTGTTCTTCTAACTTCTGAACCTCTTCGATTGTTCTGGCATATTTCTGAAGGCTCTCTCTATCCTGCTCGTACATCTGCTGTGTATATTCCGCTCTTGTAAGAAGGTCTGCAAGGTTATCTGCATTTAACATCATCTGAAACCATGCATTATTTCCACCTTTTTCATAAAGATACTGAATACGTTTCTTCATTGCTGTGTACTGCTTATCCTTAGCATTCTGCGCCTTAGTCAGATCGCCTTTAGTTTTCTCAATTTCCGCTTCCTTAGAAGCAATATCATTCTCAAGAGTCTGAATGGAAACCATAACATTTACAAGATCAGAATTCAAAGATTCAATCTGGCTCTCAAGCTGCTGTTTCTGATCCCACAAAGCGCTCATGCGTGCATATGTAGCATCCAGCTGCTGGCTTGTCCAAGCCTGCTCTTCTCTTAAGTCGCTCTCGCGGTCAGCCATTACACTTACTACCTGTGAGCCGCACATTAAAATTGCCAGTGTCAGACATACGATTCTTTTCTTCATGTTTCATCACCCTCATTAATCTTTAATCTAATATACTTAATCTGTAATATGTTCGCAATATGTTTTTTCAATCTTGCTACATATTAGCACACCTCCGAAAAGATTTCAACCCTAAATTGCAATAAATTTTAAATTTCTGTAACATTTCGTAATATTTTTGTTTTACTACAGTTGTCATCAATCAGAAAACACGCGCAAAAAAGGAACCAGTATTTCCACTGGTTCCTTCTTTGTATTACATAATTATCATTGTCCAAACAGATCGTATAAAATCTGATCTGCAGTCATATTATAATAGCCCTCCGGATCAGAAAGAGTATCCCCATTCCATCTCACATAATTACCATTTCGAATATAGTTTCCAACAGACGGATGATAATTAAAAATGCTGTATCCGGAATACAAGGACATATATTTCTTAGCTAAAGCAACAGCCTCACTGGAATAGCTTCCCGTAGGAGTAGTCGTTCCAGAAATCTGAACACCAGCCTGAGGCGTAGAATGGATGATTACCACACTCTTATCACTACACTGTCCAAGAACGATCCATGTATGTCCATCATTGTAACCAATATCACCAGGTTTCAATTCCCAGCCATTCTGTGAGAGATAAGACTGATTTACAATGCTTCCCCAGCCTTTCCCCTTATAGTAGCTTCCGATCTCGCCAGATACTACCGTATATCCATATCCAACTCCGGACTGAGTCTGCATTACCTGATAAGCAGACCAGCCAACAAAACCGGAACAGTCAAATCCCTTGGCTCTATTTGAAACAGAAAGATCACGATAATTATTATAATCATAGCCGGATGGATTAGCAGACCACTTATTATACCAGTTGGTCATAGTGTCACTAAGACCCTTTCTGGTGGAATCATTCCAGCCGCCACCCCATACATAAAGAGCCTTTCCAACTGGCAGAAGTGCTCCAGCAAGATAGTTCTTAATGGTTTTGCTTCCGGTATTCGTAGTGGTAGAAGGATCATCCTTCTTCTCACCCAGACAAATACCTGTGTCGGAAAATGAATAGGTAACCCCATCTATAGTCTGGACGCCAGTAAACATCGCACCTGAGGAAGGATCAAAATAATACTTGGTTCCCTTATCCTGATTCTCTACCCATCCGGTAGCCATCGCACCTGATTCACTATAAAAATAATATGTAACATTATTTATCGTCTGAAATCCAACTGCCATAATACCATTCGTAGCAGTTGAAGAGGTCGTCTGGAAGTAGCGCTTCACTCCCGAGGAACTGGTCAGCCAGCCGGTGGCCATAATTCCTGTCTTAGAGAAATAACGGGTATTTCCTTTACTGTCCTTTACAAAGCCTGTAGCTGCAATTCCGGATCCTGAGTAAAGATAATAGGTCTTCCCTCCCAGTTTCAGCCACTTGGTCTTCATGTAGCCAGTAGATGGAGTAAAGTAACGTCTCTGTCCCTTAGAGTTAGAAAGCCACCCCTTCACCATAACTCCGGACTTACTGGTGAAATAACGCTTTCTTCCCTTTTTATCCTTCAACCAGCCCTTTACCTGAACACCATTGGATTTATTAAAATAATATTTCTTTCCATTCAGGGTAAGCCAGCCTTTAACCTTTTTGCCATTTTTGTAGTAGTATGTTTTACCATTTACTGTACGGAATCCATTCTTAGCAGCCGCCTGGACATCTCTCGATGTTGCCTGGCATGAAAAACCAGCTACCATAAGCATTACCAGCAGCAGGATACTCCACAGTCTGAATTTTTTACATCTGCTTTGCATACTTACCTTCCTTTTTGAAATAATAGTGATATTTTTATCACAAGTTTTACAAAGTTGTTACATGTTTATGTAGTTCATTATATTACAGATTCGTCTTATCGTCAACACGAAAGTATAACTCTGTAAGAATTGCACAACATTTTGTTCACAGGTTATATTTCCTGAGCTGTTTTTTGTGAACTAAGCCTAAACAGAACCAAGAAACAAAGCGCAATTTACTATTACACAAAAAAACAGTTTCCACTTTATGCGGAAACTGTTTTCTTATATATCTGTAACCCAAAATAATTACAGCAAATGTTTTCTTAATTCTTCACCACTCTGAGCGCTTAAGTATGCAGGTGCAACATCAAATACTGTTTTGCATCCCTTCTGTCCTTCCTTGTGCATTCTATATGCGGCTCTTGCATATGCAACGATTACAGAAGAAGTAAATTCCGGATTGGAGTCCAGTTTCAGACTGTACTCAATTACGTGGCTGTTCTCATCATCCCAGCCAGTCTTACCAGTGCGGATCACAAAGCCACCATGAGGAATGCCGCTGTGATCACGTTTCAGTTCTTCCTCCGAAATAAAATGTACTGTGGTATCATACTCATCAAAGTAGTTTGGCATTGTTTTGATTTCATTCTCAATTCTTGCAAGATCAGCACCTTCCTCTGCTACCACAAAGCACTCTCTTGTGTGCTTTTCTCTGGTAGTAAGTTCCGGATTACTTCCGCTTCTTACAGCTTCCAGTGCTACTTCCACAGGAATTGTATACTGCTTGCCATCCTTAACGCCTTTTATACGGCGGATCGCATCAGAATGCCCCTGGCTTACTCCCTTTCCCCAGAATGTATAATCCTTACCATTGGTGAGGATTGCATTTGCATACATACGGTTCAGAGAAAACATTCCCGGATCCCATCCAACAGAAATAATTCCAACATGTCCGCTCTCAGAAGCAGCTTTGTCTACATTACTAAAGTGCTCTGGAATTCTCTTATGGGTATCAAAACTGTCTACTACATTAAACCACTGGGCATACTTTGGTGTCTGCTCTGGCAAGTCTGTAGCACTTCCACCACAAAGAATCATTACATCGATCTGATCTTTCATCTTCTGTGCATCATCCACAGAATATACCTTAGCGGTTTCAGTCAGAATTTTAACAGTTTCAGGAGCACGACGGGTAAATACACCCACCAGTTCCATATCCGGATTGTGTTTAATCGCACACTCTACTCCTCGCCCTAAGTTACCATATCCTAAAATACCAATACGAATACTCATTATCTGTTTCCTCCTATATTCGCGCATACCGAATATTCTGTACAGAAAATCCCGCTGCCGAGTCTATATCTATTTCACGCTTTAACAGTTTAATACGAGTAAGTTTTCTTGTCAATTAATTTTTATAAAAAATTCAGCGGCAAAAATATCTTTTAACAACAGAGCACTCCGCTTCCCGGACAGCACATCCCACAGAGTGCATTTGCCAGGCAAAGCTTCAGACACATATCATCTCCGGCCACCGGCATTCCACCGAACGGTCCCTGCTGTGTCTCATACCAGCCTCCGCCACCTTCCATACGATTCAAAAGCATACGATACTGTTGATTAGATGGCTCCAGTCTCACAGCCTCCCGGATATGTTCCAATGCCTTCACATTATTTCCCATTCCCATATTTGCCATAGAAGAAAGATAATACCATTCTCCATTTTTCTGGGAAAGAGAATTCAGCACGTTCATAGCTTCCTGATAATGTCCGCTCTGGATAAAATTAGACGCAGCCCGTCTGCGCACGCTTTCCTCATCATCATACGCACTCTGGCGTTGCTGGCCTCCGAAACCGCCGAAACCGCCATAGTTTCCATAGCCACCAGAGGAACCGCCAGCACTTCCATACTCACGTTCTTTCATGATCTGCTCGTATGCCCGCTGAACTTCCTTAAACTTTTCTTCAGCCTGCTCCTTATTTGGGTTATTAATATTCGCATCCGGATGATACTTTCTGCTTAACTTTCTGTATGCTTTTTTTATCTCTTCATCTGTCGCACTTCTGGAAACTCCCAGTACGCTATATGGATCTAACATGTTCTTTCTCCCGTTTTCCCCTGCGCTTCTTGCTCACTTCCTCAAAGCGGCACCACACACCGGAATATAAAATGTTCCGAAGAATATCCCCATATTTAATAATAGGAAGCTTCTCGAATTCTCTGCAGGTTTCCGACATCATCATTAGAAGAATCTGACGTACCTCCTCTTCAAACCCTTTCATTGTATATTTTTCTGCGAAAGGATTGTAATCTTTATTTTTCACATCCTCTTCCACATCATCATATGCGTCCAGAAGATAAATAAATTTCCCAAGAAAAAAGCCCATTCTGCGAAGGCTTTTTTCCCATTCATCCTGCCTGTAGGCAAAGATTTCCTCCATGATATGTCCAAAAATACCGGACATTTTATCAATATCTGTCTCGCCCTGTTTTTCCAAAACAGAAAGCTCGTCCAGAAGCTCTACGATCCGCTGTGATTTTTCCGGATAAAGCTTTAACAGACGTTTGTTTTTCCCTGCCAGAAGCTTGGCATAGCCCAGCTTCACATATTTTCGGTCATCATTCCAATCATCCAGACATTTATAATAAGTAAGAAGTATATTCATGTCCGCACAATACTCTGTCATGACATTTTTTCGTACTTTTTGCTTTCTTATCGGATGAAGTACGCACCTGGTGCTGCCTTTATAGGTTCCAGGCTCATACAACCCGGAAAGAAGCATGATCACGAAGGTCATATCATAGCTCAGAGTAAGCTGTCCGGAAATACCGTATTTCTCCCGCAGTTCTCTGCAGAGTCCACAGTAAAAGGATCTGTACATATCAAAATCCTTCATCTTAATCTCCGGCTTATTCATTACAATGTATCCAAACATATCAACGCCTCTTTATAAATTTCGTATGACACTTAGGGCATTCAATTTCTACCTTTTTAAATCCGCCTCTGGGGATACGGATCTTCTGACCACAGCCAGGGCAGCTGTAAATGTGATAATCCTTCCGCTGACTCATCATCCGCTTTTCCTTCTGGAAACGTGCTCTGAGTTTATCCATAGCCTGCAGATACTTCTGGTTCTCCTGCCAGCGCTTGGAAATATTCTTGGAAAAAATTCTAAAATAAGTATACACAATAGCAGCCATTCCAAACAAATCCAAGAAGGTTCCAAGGGTACTTCTGGTGCCTGTAAAAATAGTCAGCACAATAGAAACCAATGCCACACCCATGGTAAATCTGGAAAACTGATCCACTCCGTTACGTCCTTGCATAAATTTCATAAATTTTTCTTTCAATATAAATGCCTTCTTTCTTCTGTTTACTCATTATTTCTAGTACAGCGAAAATTAAGTATCTGTTATATTGACGTAGGATGATTTTCTCATATGCAAGGCGGAGGAATGAGGCGTAGCGGTGGCTACGGCGATTGACGACAACGCAGCATATGAAAAATCAGACAAGTCAATATGGCGGTTACTTAATATTCACTGTACTAGCGGTCATTGCATACCTGGAAAATATAAAATTTCAAATAATAGGACTCATCTGCGGACCATAAGATTGGATGATCCGGTGCCTGAGTACGATATTCCACCTGACGAAGACGCTTATGAACATTTCTTGCCGCCTGTCCAATGGTCTGGGTAAAAAGCTCATAATCCATAAAGTGAGAACAGGAACAAGTAGCAAGAAAACCTCCATCCTTCACCAGTTTCATAGCCCGAAGGTTAATCTCACGATAACCCTTCACCGCATTTTTTATGGAACTTCTGGACTTGGTAAAAGCCGGCGGATCCAAAATCACAACATCGTATTTTTCTCCCCGCTCCTCAAGCTCCGGAAGAAGGTCAAATACATCCTCACAAATAAATTTCACAGTATCAGAAAGACCATTTAAAATCGCATTTGCTGTAGCCTGATCCACTGCAAGCTGTGAAGCATCCACCCCGGTAACTTCCCTTGCGCCGGCATAACCGGCATTCAAAGCAAAGGATCCTGTATGGGTAAAACAATCCAGGACTCTTGCATTCTTGCAAAGCTTCTGGATTGCAAGGCGATTATACTTCTGATCCAGGAAAAATCCAGTCTTCTGACCATCCTTTACATCTACCTGATACTTTACACCATTTTCCACAATTTCAACCAAAGTAGGAAATTCTTCTCCAATAAAGCCCTTATATGGCTCCATTCCCTCCTGCCTGCGAACCTTCACATCACTTCGCTCGTAAACACCACGGATCCGGATTCCATCCTCTGCCAGAATCTTCTTTAAAAGCTCTACCAGCATTTCCTTATAGCGGTCAATTCCCAATGCCAGAGACTGCACTACCAGCACATCAGAAAACTTATCTGCAATAAATCCCGGCAGGAAATCTGCTTCTCCAAATATTACACGGCAGCTAGAGGTGTCCGTCACACTCTTACGATACTCCCATGCGTCCCGCACTCTTTTTTCAAAAAATCCCTCATCGATTATTGTATTCTCATCTCTGGAAAGAAGACGTACTACGATTTTGGAATTTGTATTGATAAATCCTCTTCCCAGAGGGTATCCGTCAAAATCATGAACCAGTACAATATCTCCATTTACAAAGCTTCCCATAACAGAAGCCACTTCATTATCAAAAATCCACATTCCACCGGACTTCAGAAGCCGTCCTTCTCCCTTCTTCAAGGTTACAACTGCCAGACTCATAGTACACTATACTCCTTTGCTTTTGCATTTTAACGATTTAGGTTACATTGTAGCACACAATCCCCTGTTTTACCAGCATTTCCAGGAGTTCCGGCCAGAAGTCACAAAAATTTCAAAAATCCTTCTCATTATAAAAATAGACCCTGAATCGTATTTAAACTTTCCAGAGTCTTAAAATAGTTCTTATTTCACATTCGCAGCTGCGACATGTACATCAATCAGATTAGATTTAATCAATGCCGGGCGAATGGCATTATAGAGAATCACAACCAGAACAGTTGATACAATTGCATTAACAAAAGTAGCACCTGCACTTAATTTTGCCAAAATGCTTGCAACCTCCTGCGGCTGTCCCAGAATGTACTGCTTATAAAAATATCCTACAATAGGATCTGCAATTACATTGAATCCAAGACCTGCAATGGAAGCAATCAGGCTCCATTTGAATACGTACTTTTTGTCATTGGTCTCATTAATCTTAGCAATCTTATGAGCCACAAGTCCGGTTACCAGACCAATGCAAAGCTTCAAAACAAAGGTTTTCGGAGCTCCTGTAATATAAACCGGATCCATAAGGTCTGCAATCGTCATTCCAATAGAACCAGCCAGACCGCCATACCAGCCTCCAAGAAGCAACGCTCCAAGTACACAAAAGGTATTTCCAATGTGAAGAGAGGTTGCATCCCCTCCAGGTACTGGAATCTTAATTTGTAAGAATGTGAAGGATACATAGCAAAGTGCTGCCAGAAGAGCTGTCTCTGCAAGTTTCATAACGGTAGAATTTTGTCTGTTCATAAATGCCTCTCTTTCCTGGAACTTTTTCATAATTCCTTGTAGATGCCCTTTATCTTACTCGAATACTGTCATGTCTTCAATGTACAATTATTAAGATTTTTAGAAGGCCAGTTTACTTTTTGTTCAGAACATTAAGGAGTAATATCCTAATTACACAAAAAAAGATACAGAGAACCCATATTCTAATGAATATCAGTTTCTGTATCTTTCGTAAAAATCAGTTATAAAACCGCTTCATGATTCTTCCTGCTCCAAAATGGATCTGATCTTATTCCTCGTAGGATTCATCTGCAATGCTCTCCTCGTAGGAATCATCACCTACTTCGTCTGTTGCACTGTCATCTGTTGTCACATCCTCAGATTCATCGATGCTGTCATAGGTTTCTGAACTCTCACCATAAAGCTTCTCAAAGAACTTCATCGTATCCTTATATAAGGTTTCTTTATCTTCTGAAGATACTGCATCACCTAGAACATCAATATCATCAGAATACTCACCATCATCAATTACATCGATGCCGAAAAGCTTCTTCATTTCTTTATCCAGCATGTTAAGCTCTGGAGTGATATATTTCTCTGTTCCATCCTCATGATAGGAAACCGCACCATTACCAAGAATTCCAAGATATTTCTGAAGAACCTTGATGGAAAGCTTATTTGCGGTATCCGGATCAAGCGTTACTGTAACAGCAGCTTCGTCACCCATTACTTCACTCAGTGAATCCTCATCTCCATCATATTCACCCTTACAGAAAGTCTTAGCCTTCTCAAATTTCTCCTTAGCATCATCGCCCAGGAAATCTGTGGAGAGCTGGGAAATGTCTGTGATTTCAGCAGTTGATTCACTTCCATCATCTGTATCAGTTCCTCCAACCTCACTGATATCACCATCCGTATTACTATCTACGCTTTCATCAATCGTTTCACCTGTACCATCTTCACCTGTTTCCTCTGCAAGTCCCGGATCCTCTGTGGAACTCTCAATAACATTATCACCAAGTGCACTTTGATCAACGTTATCTACAATGCTGTCCGGATCTTCTTCGGAATCACTGCTCTCATCTGCCGCACCTGTTACGTTATCATTTACACGCTCCAGTGTTTCCTGCATCTCAGAATAGTCATAATCCTGCTGGGAAATCTGCTGCAGCAGATTTACAATTGTATTAAGTTCATCCTGTGTAAGAGTTACATTGTTATTATTCGAGATATTTACAACAATATTGTAGATATCATCCGCATTCTGGACATTATCTGCAATAACCTGCATCTTCGCCTGATTAATAACAGTGGTTGCATCATTCTGACCTACAGAATCTGCCAGATTACCGGTTACAACCATTTCTTCAGTAGCAAGTTCCTTCTTCGTCTCGTCAAGCTTCTGTCCGCTGGCTGTCTCATATGCCATCTGAATGCCTGTGAGTGCTCCTGTGCCGGAAACTTCAAATGGGCAGGCAGCAACAACTTCGCAATTCGTAACACCTGATGTAGAAAGAGAACTTGCGATCATATTACAGGTAACCCAGTTCAGATTTGCTGTACGGACCTTAATACCACCAGATGTAGTAGGCTTCACGTATGCACAGCTGACTGTCCTGGTACCAATCTGTTCCAACGGAACATAGGAGCTTAAATGATCTCTTTCGTCCTGATTGGTAACGTAAATGATCTGTACCTGACTGGAATCAACCTTAAAGTAATTCAGCATGGTATTCTTCTGGGCATCTGTAAGATCCGCTCCAAGTGTAACAACCTTCATAGCATCTGCCATGGCTGGTACTGTAGGAACCATGCTTCCTACGACCATTGATGCGCTGCAAAGCAGCGTCGCTAATAATTTACCTTTCTTCATAGCTTTTCCTCCAACTTTCTGTCTGGATCATCTCTGCATCTTTTGATTTTATACAGATATTATAGCATACTTCTTCTATGTTTTGTAATTTTAATTATCGAGCCGGCATAAAAATCAAAAATATGATCTTTGCTCTTTTTCTTTTATTTCAGAACCTGTGTGAGAACCTGCTGAACACTCTTCACCGGTGTAATTGTAAGCTTCTCTTTTACTTCTTCTGCCACATCATCCAAATCGTCTACATTTTCTTCCGGAATAAACACATGTCTGATACCTGCTCTCTGTGCAGCCATCAGTTTCTCTGGCAGGCCACCAATTGGCATTACACCGCCACGAAGGGAAACCTCCCCTGTCATTGCAATTTCCGCAGGCGCAGGCTTTCCGGTTACAAGAGAAGCCAAAGCCGTTACCAGGGTAATACCTGCAGATGGCCCATCTTTCGGAACTGCTCCCGCCGGCACATGAATATGAAGATCATTTTCCTTAAATTTATCAGACAGATCCGGATAAAGGGACTTTACAAGAGTAATGGCAATCTGGGCAGATTCTTTCATCACATCACCAAGCTGTCCGGTAATCGTTACTTTTCCATCTCCCTTGGTAAAAGAAGTCTCAATAAAGAGAATCTCACCTCCTGCGCTGGTCCACGCAAGTCCTGTTACTACTCCAGGCACCGGATTTTCCAAAATCTTATCATGATGGATTCCGTGTCCCAAAAACTCCGGAACACGCTTCTCACTTACAGTAATGCTTTTCTGCTCCCCCTTTACCAGTTTCACGGCCGCATAACGGCAAAGCACATCCATCTGCTTCTTCAGCCCTCTGACACCTGCCTCTGCAGTGTACTCTTCAATAATCCGCTGAATTGCCTCATCTGTCACCTTCAGGTTCTGTGCCTTAATTCCCATGCTTTTCATGGCTTTCGGTAAAAGATGACGTCTTGCGATCTGAAATTTCTCAATAGCAGTATAGCCTGGAAACTGAATTACCTCCATACGATTCAGCAAGGGCTCAGGAATGGTGTCCGTGGAATTGGCTGTGCATACAAACAATACATTAGAAAGATCGTATGGCACATTCATATAGTGATCCGTAAAGCTTCCATTCTGCTCCGGATCCAAAACTTCGAGAAGCGCGCTAGCCGGATCGCCGCCGTAATCCTTGGCAAGCTTATCTACCTCATCCAGTACCATAACCGGATTAGCAGCACCACTTCGCTTCATTCCCTCCATGATTCTGCCTGGCATAGCACCTATGTAAGTTCTTCTATGTCCGCGGATTTCTGCCTCATCCCGGATTCCTCCAAGACTGATCCGTACATATTTGCGATGAAGAGCCCGTGCAATGCTTTGTCCGATGCTGGTCTTTCCTGTACCAGGTGCACCTACAAATAAAAGAATAGAGCCAGATTGCTTCTTATTAAGAGCCATTACCGCCAGTTGCTGGATAATTCTTTCCTTCACCTTTTTCAATCCATAGTGATCTTCATCCAGAATTTCTTCCGCTTCATTCAGATCGATCTTCGCCTGCTCTTCCGGCTTCCAGGAAAGGGTTGTAACAAAGTCCAGATAATCATACAGCATACCATATTCATGACTGTCTTTGCCCTCCTGTTTCATACGATTCAGCACTTTTTCAGCTTCCTTCTGTGCTTCCTCATTCATGCCGGACTCCTGGATTTTCTTCTGGAAACGACGCACATCGGAAATATTCTCCGGATGCAATTCATCCAACTGCTGCTGAAGAAATTCAATCTGCTTTTTGATGGCAGACTCCCTGTAAAGCTTCTCATTGGAATTCTTCTGCGCCGTTTCTGCCTCCTCACTGACACGAAAAATCTCCATCAGTTCATAAACAGCTTCCTCCATCAGATGCATACGCTCTTTTCTGGAATCCACCTCGATCATGTGATATTTTTCTTCCCAGGAAAGGCTCATATAACCGGCCAATGCACTAACTGCTTCTGGATAGCTCTTCCAGTGGTAGATCATGCTGCGTACCCACACTCCCCACTGAAAGCCCTTGGCAAAATCCATCAGTTCCTTCTTTATCTTGTCAAATTTTTCTTTCTCTTCTTCTGGGGAAATATCCTGAATATCCGGAAGATCAACAGCTTCTGCCTGCACAGCTCCATCTGCATATTCTGCAGAAGTCACCCGCACTCTTCCCTTTGTGGTAATTTTAACACTGCCCTCTTCATCAATTCCCTCAATAGTACCCATGACACCCACAGGGAAAATATCCTCCATGGAAATCTCTTCGGGACTCATCTCTTTTTTCTGTAATATAAAGAGAATTTCTTCTCCAATATTCTGTTCTGTAATTCTATCTTCCGGAAACATATCTTTTTTAAAGAAAAATGTAACTTCCGGTAAAAGAAGAAGTTCATAAACTGGTATTGTGATCATACATGTTTCCTCCTATATTATCAGCACTCTTTTCGTTTGAGTGCCAGAATTGGTTTATAGAAAATGGCGAACTCATATGAATTCGCCATCTGGTTCTATGATAGTTAATTATAACACTTAATTATTATTTTGCAATAAAAAAATATACTGACTTTTCTGCTTAATTTTGCATATGGATCTGCTCACCTTTCACAGGAGCATAGGTATAAAGCTTTTCCTGTTCCAGATCCACCTTATGCATATCAACCGCACTGATCTGGTGGTTATCGTATGTGTTGTAATAGTAGATTCCTTTCTCCGTATTGCAGCAGGAAGTGTACAGCGTAATCTCATACTTGTCTTCTCCCAGCTTACAACAGCCTCTCTGCTGATCCACGCTGCCAAGAATGTGGAAAAACTGGCTTACACTTTCTTCCTCAGAATCACCTGACAGGGAATTCATTTTTACAAAAGCCACCCGCACAAATCTGGACTGGGAGGAAAGATCTCCCGGCAGCCCCATACCGCCCATTCCACGGCTGTACTGATCCAGCTCCAAATCTTTTGAAAAAGTATTGCTCTTATTATCCACAGAAAGATGCATATAATTATTTAAATGAAACATCTGATAGTTAAATGGAGGATTATTGGTCAGAACCCCTACCGGATTCTCATAGATTTTCAGCCCTTCTTCCACAGATTCCAAAGTAATGCATTCTTCTTTATCCGCAATGATCCAATGAAGCTGAGCCACCGGAAGATTTTCCATAAATGGAGTATCGATCAGATTCATATCAGCCAGAAGCTTCCGGGCTTCTTGTACAGTGGCACATTTTCCAAGAATCCAGGGAATCAGCTCAAACTGGGTAATGTTATCCTTCCCATCCACAGGCTTTTTATAATGCGCATTCCCTACAAAATTCAGACCTGCTATTCCAAGCCCTTTCTCATTCACTGCGTCATAATAAAGAGGATAATCCTGCATCACACAAGCCATCCCGATCATAGCGTAATGATTTTTCAGCTGTCCTCCCTGACGTAAGTCAAATACATAATTTCTTGGAGTGATCACGACCTGATCTCCATAAGATATTTCATAGTCCAGAGTTCTTCCAAAATAAAAATCCTTTGTTCGATAAGTTGCAGCTGTACACATAAGATTTTCCTCCTGTAAAAAAGATTCCTGTAAACTCACGTACTCTTGTGGAATATATTGTAGCACAATCATTCAGATTTTAAACTCTTTTGCAAAGATCTTTTACCACTTCCCCTGCAATAATCAGCCCCGCTACTGACGGTACGAACGCCACACTTCCAGGAATATCCCGGCGTTCTGTGCATTTATGTGCGGCTCCCGGAGGACAAATACAGTTTGTACGACAGCTGATCGACATATCCTCTACCGGCCTTGTAGGGATTTCCTCTGAATAGACCACCTTCAGCTTACGTACTCCACGCTTCTTCAATTCACGGCGCATAACCTTAGCCAAAGGACACACACTTGTCTTGTAAATGTCTGCAACCTTAAACTGACTTGCATCCAGCTTGTTTCCTGCACCCATAGAGCTGATAATTGGTACGCCTTTCTCCTTAGCCTTCATAACCAGAGCGATTTTGGCAGTAACCGTATCTACTGCATCTACAACATAATCATATTCTTCAAAAGGAAAATCATCTGCATTCTCCGGCAGAAAAAAACAATTATATGTCTTTACCTTTACATCCGGATTAATATCCAGCATACGCTCCTTCATAACGTCTGTTTTATATTTTCCTACAGTCTTACGCGTTGCAATGATCTGCCTGTTTAAATTAGTAAGACATACCTTATCATCATCGATCAGATCAAAAGCGCCAACTCCGCTTCTCACCAACGCTTCACAAACGTATCCGCCAACTCCGCCGATTCCAAACACTGCAACCCGCGCATCCGATAACTTCTTCATTCCTTCTTCCCCAAGAAGAAGCTGGGTCCTCGAAAACTGATTTAACATAAAATTTTTTCTCCTCAATTCTTGCTTTATATGTGCTGCTTGTGCCTTCATTATAAAGCTGTATATAAACTGCGTCAATTATATTATTTCTGCCATTCTCACGTCTGCCCATGCATATTCCGGATATAAAACGCAATCTGATAGGGCAGTCTTTCTTCCGGTGTTTTCAACTCATTTCCCAAAATTTTCCTGATGTTTCCTATACGATATAATACCGTATTGCGGTGTGTAAACAATTCTGCTGCCACTGCCTGGATACTTCCATTATGTTTCAGATAGGACTGAAGCGTTTCCACATAACCTGCATGATATCTTTTGTCATATTCTTCCAGTGCCGCCAGACATTCTGTTTCCATTTCCTTCAGTATCCCCTTGTCTTCCACCATATAAAGCAGACGAAATAATCCACAATCATCAAACTTTACCACCTGTTTTTTTTGTGTCATCGCTATGTGTGCTGCTGCCTTCGCTCTCTGATAGCTTACCGAAAGCTGGGAAATATCCATACATTTGCTCCCGATTCCTACGCATAATTGCAGACCTGGCATACGTCTTTTTCCTCTTTTTATGGCACCTTCTACAAGGTGACACAAAAACTCTTCCGAAACTGCATTGGCTACCAGCACAAAATCAGAGTTGTAATAAAAGAAGCTGCCATTGTGCGTGATGTCCTCCAGATAGACCTGTATTCGATAAGACAGCTTTTTCCGCTCCACGGTGTCCATGGAGTCCAGACCTTCACAAGTCATCAAAAGCACCTGAAAGCTTCCATCCACATCAAAATACTGCAATAAGTCTTTTCTGTATGCATCCTGATTATCCGGGGTCTCAATAGCTGCAATCAGCGCGGATGCGATCTGCTCGTCGGTAGTGTCCTGCAAAAATACATGAATACTGAAATCTTTTATCATATCTGATAAACGAACTTCCCAGGGCACTGTCAGCAAAGGAAGATCATTTTCATCACAATATGCTTTCAATTCTTCCGGCACATCATAAATATACTGTCCCACATTGATAATCAGGCCTGATGCATGATACCGGTTCAGCTGCTGTGCCAGATGCATCCAGTCTTCTTTTTCCGGAAAGCCAAGCCCTGTCGTCACTGCAAGCTCCTTTCCCCAGAAATTCTGTATAATGGTTGTGTCTTCCAGAAGATGTACCCAGCTGATTGAATTGGACCAGCCATTTCGTCCAGCCAGAAACTTCATTTCATATCTGTTTTCTGCTGTCAGCATCATATCCTGAATTGTATAACTCATAGAACCTCCCTTTTTGTTTCCCTAACCTGTGCGATAACGTGTTCCGATTTTATCTCCCTATTATAGCATATCATTTGTGCTGGCAACACATATTTCATCCTTGATTTTTAGAATCTGCCCCCATAGTTTTTCTTTAATTTTGTGCTACAATATAAATAACTTAAAAAAACAAAACCCCATTAAAGGAGGCGTGAATATGAAATTCGCAGAATATACAAGTTCCCTGGATGCACTTCCTGTTCCGGAATGGATCAGAGCAGAACGTTATATGTATTGTGAAAATTTTATAAATGACTATACGAAGTCTGAGCATTTTGATCTTTTCGCTTTTGTCAGACGTCTGTTCCACAAATAAGATACGCTCCTTTTTATAAAAATGGACATCCTGTTTTTTCAGGATGTCCTATCTTTTATTTTTTCCGGTAAATTCGAAGCATCAAGGGTGTTTCTACAAGCAGCATGGCAATCCAGCCTGCTAAGTAAGAATACGGCAATGCCTCAATACCAAAATCCCATAATAAAATCATCGGTGCCGCTGCAATGACCCGGACTGTCATATTGGTAAAGCTGCTCATCAATGTTACCTTCAGATCTCCGATTCCACGGAAGAACCCCTGAATCGCATTGGTAATCGCAGGGAGAATATACATTACTGCGATCAAGTGGAGATAAACCACTCCATGTCCGATAACTTCCTCATCTTTTACAAATAGTGCCATCAATGGTCTGGCAAATCCCAAACAGATCAGCATAACTGCGGCCCCATAAACAAGTTCCAGTATCATCCCGCACCGGAAGCCTTCCCTCATACGGTCTTTTTTTCCGGCACCTTTATTCTGAGCCATCAACGCCGTCATAGCATGGGCAATATTCTGTTCCGGGGTGATGGCAAAATCATCAATACGATTAACCACCGCAAAAGCAGCCGCTACCGATACTCCCATTGTATTAACCAGTGCCTGTATTGCAATTTTTCCCATTTGTACAGTTGCCTGCTGCATGGCAGACGCCCACCCATAAGCAATTGTTTTCTTCAAGAGTCCGGCATCAAATACCAGCCATTTCTTCCCAAGCCGAAGAATCGGTACTTTTTTCTGTATGTAGATAATACAGAACAGGCAGCAGAGTGCCTCACTGAGTACTGTGGAAATGGCGCATCCATTGCTTCCTGCCTTTAATACAATAACAAAGAACAGGTCTCCGAAAATATTCAGGACAGCACTGATGATCAAAAAGTATAAGGGAGATGCGCTGTCTCCCAATGCCCTTAGGGTACTTGAAAAAAAGTTATATAAAAATGTAAACATTAATCCCAGAAAGATAATCCGCAAATATTCCACTGTCATATCCATAATGGATGGATCTACCTGTAACAACAGCAGAATGGGTACTGCAAATATTACACAAACCAATGTCAGAAAAAATGAAAAGATCGCACCAGACAACATGGTTGTACTGATCTGTCTGTGCAAGGTCTCATAATCCTTCGCCCCATACTGAATCCCCATCAGGATACTGGCGCCCATACACAATCCGTTCAGAAATAATATCATCAGCGTACTGACCGGATTGCAGATCCCCACAGCTGCCAAGGCCTCTTTTCCTACAAAATGCCCTACAATAATGCTGTCAACTGCATTATAAGTCAGCTGAAACAGATTTCCCAGAACAAGAGGCACTGTAAAATTAACAAGAATGGGCATGATTTTCCCAGTAGTCAGATCTTTTGTCATATTCTCACACTCCCAATCAAAAATCTCTAATTTTGCACACCCACATTTTAGCTTAAAAAAAGTAATTTCACAATGCCATATCTTAATATTTTATAGCATATTCTAATCAGGTGTGTTAAACTACAATTTGTAAACTTCTAAGAACTAAGGAAAACTGTAACATGCTTAATAAAAAAGATTTCTT
>CAKRRG010000046.1 GCA_934394545.1 uncultured Blautia sp. | reverse complement strand
CTGTTGAAAACTGCCCACGATGTACTGGGAGATAAATGTCTGGCAATCACTGCCATGTCCTGTTCTTTTCCAAAGAGAGAACTGGAGGAGGCGAAAGCTTTCTGTGAAAAAGAAGGAATCCGTCACATTACAGTAGAGTCTGAAGAACTGGAAATTGAAGGCTTTTGTCAGAATCCAGCTAACCGCTGCTACATCTGTAAGAAAGAATTATTCGAGAAAATCTGGGACATTGCCAGAAAAGAAGGACTGAATGCAGTGGCAGAGGGATCCAACATGGATGATAACGGTGATTACAGACCTGGGCTGCAGGCAGTTGCAGAGCTTGGAGTTAAGAGCCCGCTGCGCCACAGCGAATTATATAAAGAAGACATCCGTGCCCTGTCCAAAGATCTTGGCCTTCCCACTTGGGAGAAACAGTCCTTTGCCTGTCTTTCCTCTCGTTTCGTGTATGGTGAGACCATTACCAAGGAGAAGCTTGGCATGGTGGACAAGGCAGAACAGTTGCTTCTTGACCTTGGCTTTCATCAACTGCGTGTGCGTATTCACGGCACACTGGCACGAATCGAGGTTTTGCCGGATGAATTCCAGAAGATCCTTGAGAACCGGGAGCAGATTGTAAAAGCATTTAAAGAATACGGCTTTACATACGTGACCATGGATTTACAGGGATACCGCATGGGAAGTATGAATGAAACTTTGAAGAAATAATATAAGGAAAATTGGAAACAGGATCACAGTGTTTTTCAGACATTGTAATCCTGTATTTTTTTGTGTATTAAAGTAGATTTATTACAATGTGCATAAAAAGAACAATCTTGTGCATAAAAAGTGGAAGATACTTTAATATTATTGTTTCAAAAATTTTAATATGATATTCTTTTTATGAAAAAAAGAGGGAGGAAGAAAGAGTGAAAAAACAAGTTTTAAGATGTATCAAAATGCTGTTTCTTGGCATTATCATGTGCCTGGGCATGGCGCTGAGCGTACATGCAGATTCCGGTCAGTTCTTTAACTTTGAACCGGAAAAGTGGAATAAGGACGGCTTTTCCTGGACAGACAGTAAGGGACAGATCTGGAATGCCTACGAATATGGAACAAAGGGAGAGGCATTTATTAGTTCTGTAGAACAAGCGACTTCTATGGAACTGCAGTTTCCAAGTGTTGTATATAAAAATGGTGTGGCAAAGAAAGTAATTGGAGTAGGTTACTGTGATCCAGACAAAAGTAATCCCTACGAGGCATATCACACCTTCTGGTATAGCGGAAAAAGCGACGATTATATGTTATATAAGGTAATTCTTCCTGACAGTGTATGCTGTGTACTGAGGGAGGCGTTTTATCATCATAGAGGGTTAGCGGCAATTCAGCTTCCCCAGAATCCTACACTGGTGATTGGAGAAGAGGCCTTCGCTGGTTGTACCAATCTTCAGGTTGTATATTTTAATGCAGCAGTGGGAAGTGCCCAGCCTGTAAAAATAGATGAATGGGCTTTCAGTGGTTGCGATAAACTGGAAGAAATAACACTTCCACCAACAGGAGCATACAACGAAATTGATGGGAAGGCTTTTGAGGGCTGCGTTAATCTGAAAAGAATTTACAACGCTCCTTCCTATCTGTATATGGGAGAAGAACAATCTGTGGAGGAGGTTTCCTATGCGGAGGGTCTTACCTATGTAGGTGGAATTAAAATAACTGAGTGGACAAAATGGGATGAAGAGGGAGAACCTACAGAGGGACAGGTGGTAAATATTAAAACCCTGAAAAAAATAACTTTTCCTTCTACATTGAAATCCATAGAAATAGGTGCTTTTCAGGATAATAAAAATCTTACAACCATTAACCTTCCAGAAGGCTTGACAAGTATTGGCGATTATGCATTCAAGGGTTGTACCGCTCTTACCGGATTTACATCTTTTCCTGCAAGCGTAAGCGGAGGAATCGGAGATGCTGCATTTATGGGCTGCAAGAATCTTCATCTTGAAAATGTATATATCCATGGAACAAACAGTCTGCATTATCAGTTCGCTGACAGTGGTATCGTAAGCATCCGTGTTGGTGCTGATGTGAAATCCATCTGGGACGGCTCCTTTAAGGGTTGTACAGATCTGCAGTCCATTACGGTAGATGCAGGAAACTCCATCTTTTTCTCAAAAGATGGTATTCTTTATGACAAAGTTTACAAAACCTACGGTGGAGAGGTTATAGGCAATAATATTTGTTGCTATCCGGCAGGAAAAAGCTGGGCAGGAAGCTATACACTTCCGTCAGATGTAGTTCTGTTAAGCGGATTTGCCTTTGATTCCTGTAAATTTACAGAAATCCATATTCCGGCCCGGGTACTGGATCTGGATCGTGCAAGCCTGGCTTCCCTTGGGGATCATTCAAACTATTATGCCTTTGATTCCATCAAAGACAGCTGTAAATTATATGTTGTAAGAAATTCCTATGTTGATAATTATTTTAATGACCGTTATACTTTCTATTATGAGGATGGCGATGTGCTTCCGATTACCTATGATCTGGACGGTGGAACGAATAATAGCTCCAATCCATCCACTTTTGTAGGAGGAAACAGTATCAGTCTGAGCAATCCTACCCGTGAAGGCTATACCTTTGACTATTGGATGGATTGGTATGAGGATAAGATAGAGAATCCTTATACACCAACAGGGTCTGAATTAGTAAATGGTGTTAAATTTTATGCACACTGGACCAAGAATCCGGATCCGACCAAGGCGCCAGAGCCAACCAAGGCTCCGAACCCGACCAAGACCCCGGAACCGACGAAAAAACCAGAATCCTCTAATGGCGGACAGACTACTACGATTCCATCTAAGCTTCCGAAGGTTACCGGAACCAAAGCGACCAACGTACTTACGAATGGTGCGAAGCTTTCCTGGAAGCGCATTGCAGGTGCAACCAGATATCAGATCACAGTTTCTACAGATAAGAAGTTTAAGAAAAATGTCAAGAATTATGTTGTCAAGGAAAATATAAATTATAAGCTGATCAATGGTCTGAAATCAGGAAAGACTTATTATGCAAAAGTAAGAGCAATTGCAGAGGGTGGCGGTAAGAAGGTTACCGGAAAGTATGGAAAGGCAGTTAAATTTACTACATATGTTGTGCCTAAGGTAAAGAAGATCAGTGTGAAGAACAATAAGAAGGGCACAATTACCATGACGGCGTCAAAAGTAAAGGGTGCTGCAGGTTATGCATTTGTAGTGACAGCAGATTCCGGTCTCACAGATGTTGTAGCAATCAAGGAATCCAAAAAGAATACAGTAACGATCAAGAATCTTACTAAGGGACATACGTATTATATACGTGCTTGTGCCTATAAACTGAACAAGCAGAAACAGAAGGTGTTTGGTGTGTACACGAAAAAAGCTAAAATCACAATTAAAAAATAAGGAATGAGGCGTAGCGGTGGCTACGGCGATTGACGACAACGCAGCATCCCAAGCGGATAGCAGAAAAGCAGAGATGAAAGAGTCTCTGCTTTTCTTTTGCGCGTAAATTGGCCTGAAACAGTTCTGAAAATACGTATTGATTCTTATTCCTACATTTTTTATAATGACTATGTATGCCAAAGAAAGAACAAGGGAGAAAGAAGCCATGAAAAGAAGATATGCGTCAATGCTCCTGGCGGGGGTAATGGCTATAACACTTGCCGGAGGAACAGGCTGCGGAAAATCTGCTGAGGAGGACAAAATGATAAAACTGGATCCGGAGAATCCGGTTTCGTTGACAATCTGGCACTATTATAATGGCGCCCAGCAGGCAATGTTTGACAGGCTGGTAAAAGAATTTAACAGCTCTGTGGGAAAAGAAAAGGGCATTTATGTAGACAGCTGTACGCAAGGTTCTGTATCCGATCTGGAGCAGGCAATACAAAGTTCTCTGAATGAAGAGGTAGGTGCTGATAAGCTGCCGGATATGTTTTCTTCCTATGCAGATACTGCCTGTGCAGTACAGGAAAAAGGAATGCTAGCAGACTTGTCCAAATACTTTACTGAGGAGGAATTGTCCAAATATGTGGACTCTTATATTCAGGAAGGTTACTTTAACCAGGATGGGGCACTGTATCTTTTTCCGGTTGCCAAGTCTACCGAAATTACCTTCATCAATAAAACTGATTGGGAACCCTTTGCAAAGTCTGCTGGTGTAACGGTAGATGACCTGGCGACAACAGAAGGAATCAACCAGACTGCTGAGAAATATTATGAGTGGACAGATGCCCAGACACCGGACATACCAGATGACGGCAAGGCATTTTATGGAAGGGATTCTATATCGAACTATTTTATACTTGGAATGAAACAGATGGGAAAAGATATCTTTGAGGTAAAGGATGGACAAGTGACCTTTCATACAGACAAGGAGCTGATCCGCCGTCTGTGGGATAATTATTATGTGCCCTATGTGAAGGGCTATTTTGCCTCCTTCGGAAAATTCCGCTCTGATGATGTGAAAACAGGAGATATTCTTGCATATACCGGTTCCACTTCATCTGCCGTATATTTCCCGGATACAGTGGAAAAGGAAGACGAAAGCTATAACATTGATTATATAGTATGCAATCCTCCGATTATGGAAGGAGGAGAAAATATAAGGGTACAGCAAGGGGCAGGAATGGCAGTGACCAGTTCGGATGAAAAGCATGAATATGCTGCCAGTATTTTCCTGAAATGGTTCACAGAGAAGGAGCAGAACCTTCGTTTTGTTTGTGAATCCTCTTACCTGCCGGTTCTAAAAGAAGCAAATAACATAGAGACACTGGATTCTGTAATCAAAGAAAACAATATTGAAATCAATCCGAAGGTTTATGACTGCTTTTCTGAAGTAATGGAAGAGTTCGATAAAACCGATTTTTACACCCCAAAGACCTATGAGAACAGCTATCAGGTCCGCAAGGTTCTGGATTACTTTCTGGCAGATAAGGCAGAAGCAGATAAGGCATCTGTACATGCAGCTATGACAGAAGGAATATCCAGAGAAGCAGCACTTTCTGAGTATCTCACGGATGAAAACTTTGAAAACTGGTATAAAGAGTTTTGCGATGAACTGACTGCTGCATCTCTGGCAAAAAACTAAGCGATATAAGCTGTTAAAGGGAGGTGATGCAGCATATGAAAAGAAAACGCTCTCTTTTAAATATTTTTCTGATTCCTGTTCTGATCATTATATTTTTGCAGGGAGCGGTGCCATTTCTGACGCTTGTGTTCAGCGGAATCCGTTCCGGTACGGAGAATTCGATCATAGGTCTGGACAGTCATTCTATTGAGAATCGTAAGGTGGTTCTGGAGAATGAAATGCTTCAGCGCTGGAGTGGTATAAACAGGGAGAGCAATGATCTGGCAGATGAGCTGACAACAGTTCTGGAGCAGCACAAGATGGAGATTTCAGAATTTATAAAGTCAGATGAAGCGCAGAAGGAGTTTCTGGAAAACGTTTTCGAAAAGATGGTCAATGTATTACAATACAGTTCAACTACCGGAGTTTTTCTCGTATTGGGAAATGATAAGGATATGACAGAAGCCGGACAATACAATGGCTTCTGGATTCGGGATTCTGACCCACAGATGAAAACTGCTTCCAATACAGACCTTCTGCTGGAAAGAGGAAGTAAGAATCTTTCCAGAAATATGTCTATTTCTCTGGACACTCCATGGAGTACGCATTTTCATTTTCAGGGAAATGGAAAAAGAAGTGCGGATGACTTTTTTTATCAGCCTTATATGGCGGCGCAGAAATACGCTGCCGAAAATGTAAACATGGAGAAACTGGGATATTGGGCACGTTCCTTTGTTTTGGAAGATCATTATATGGACAACCACAGAATGATTTCTTATTCGGTGCCTTTAATATACAGAGATACTGTTTACGGCATTCTTGGAGTAGAAATTGAATTAAGTTATCTAACCTCTTATTTTCCGGCAACAGATCTGTCCGCAGATGGCAATGCTGGTATGGTGCTGGCTGTGGATAAGGGGGATGGAAACTATGAGAAAATTGCCGGTGATGGCGTTTTATGTGAAAAAGTGTTTGAAAGCAGTGATGCTTTTTATCTGGAGAAAGCCAGGCAGAAAAATTTGCAAAAGGTCAAAAGCACAGTTACCGAAGGGCAATCGGTTTATGGAATCGTGAGCAGTCTGAACTTATACAGCAGAAATGTTCCCTATCAGAATACCAATTGGGTTTTGTGCGGATTTGTGACGCAGGATTCTGTGTATGGGCTTGTATCCAGGGTTTACCGGAATATATTGAGTTCCATTATCAGCAGCGTGTTGTTCGCTGTTTTACTGGTTTATCTTCTGGTCCAGCATGTAACAGATCCGGTTTATCAGCTGGTAGAGAGTGTGCGTGCTGGGGAAGAAGGAATCCATAGCTTTAAGGAATCCGGTTTGCAGGAAATCGATGAACTTCATCAGGTTGTGGAAAATCTGACGGATAGTCAGAGGGCGGCAAAGCAGCAGCTTCTGGAGGAAAAAGAGCGTTATCGTATGGCAGTGGAAAGCTCACAGGATGTATTTTTTTCCTATAAATATCAGGAACACTTGCTGGAGATTGTAAACAGTAAAATGATGGACGGAATATGGGACTGCAATGTGTATCCGAAGCTATTGAACAGTATGTTTCTTTTCCCAGCAGATGTTTCCGTTCTTTCGCGAGCGGTAAAGAATGCCAAAGATACATTGAATGTAGATGTCCGTTTCAAGCAGAAAAATGGGGAATATCAGTGGAACAACCTATCGGCTACGATTATGCGGGACGAGCAGGGAAATGTAGCTAGAGCGGTAGGCTATATTCACAATATCCATCAGCATAAGCTGATGGAGCTGGCACAGAAAAAGAAACAGGTTTACGATCCGATTACCTCTTTTTATAGGATGGAAAGTGGAATGGAGACTGTAAAAACCCTATACCAGGACGCTCCGGATGGTGTGTTGGTACTTGTTGAAATCCAGAAATTTTCCCAGATAGATGAGCAATATGGACTTGTTTTCGGGGATATCATTCTGGAGCAGCTGGCATTGCGGATGGCAGAGTGTTTCCAACAGGACGGTCTGAATGGTGGGATTTATATAAGAGCTGGTGCGGATCAGTTGATGGTCTGGATACCGGGTGATGTTTCCGGACAGCTTAAGGAAAGTATTCAAATCCTTTGTGAAGAACTTGCAGGTTTTACCGATGAGAAATATCTTACCCTTTCTTTGAAATGTGCAAGTGCTGTGACAGATAGGAAAACTACACCGGAAGTCAGTCTGGAACAGACGAAAGTGGCACTTACAGTGGCAAGACATAGGAACAAAAATTATATGCGCTATGAAAATCTTACAGCGAAGGAGAAGAAGACAAAGTCAGAAGTATCCTTCCATGAGGTAGCCTCTGTAGACCGTTTAAATGAAATGAATCTTTCTTCCATTGCTTTAAATCTATTTGACAGAGATGGTAAGGCTTCGGCCATACTGGATATCCTGGCGTTGAAATTAAAAGAAAAGTATCATCTCACAAATATTTTGCT
The DNA here is from genome assembly GCA_934394545.1 of uncultured Blautia sp. GTDB lineage: Bacteria > Bacillota > Clostridia > Lachnospirales > Lachnospiraceae > Blautia_A. Next base: position 15,128 of record CAKRRG010000046.1, on the reverse strand, counting down.
CACCAGCTTTAGCAAAGAATATCTTATGAATGATCAGATGTATTGCTGGAAAAAAGATGCTCAGGAAAATAGCTGGGGCAGCATGGTACAATGCTCTGAAGGTGAGTATCGGCATTTTACCCAAAATCAGGAATTGCAGAAACTGATTTTTTCGAATGAAGACATGGTGAAGGAGCCTTTGCTTCAGCCATTTGTGGAACAAAATACAGATGTTGTATTTCATATGGCAGATGCCGGACAGTATTCCGGAAGTATTGTATTTAAGGAGGCTGACAGATCTGTCCTGGAACACCGGGAAGAAGCAAAGTGTCTGGAAGAAATCTGTACCATTATCCAGAACCGCGTCAATTTGAAACGGCATGATCTTTCTGCGCAGGCGAAATCAGAGTTTCTGGCAAGTATGTCTCACGAAATCCGTACTCCTATGAATGGTATTATCGGAATGACGGAAATTGCTTTGAAAGAGGGACAGACAGAGGAAAAGAGAGTGGATTGTCTGAAAAAGATTGAGAAATCTTCCATGTATCTGCTTGGTCTTATTAATGATATACTGGATATGTCCAAGATTGAAAGCGGTAAGATGAAGCTGGTGGAGGAGAAGAGTAATCTTATGGAGATGGCACAAGGGCTGCAGCCATTGTTGGAAGCAAGCTTGAAAGAACGTGGCATTTCTTATGAGGCAGATATCCAGCTGAAAAATCATTGGTTTATGGCAGATGCCCTTCGCTTGAATCAGGTTCTTGTCAATCTTTTGAGCAATGCAGTGAAATATTCTGATCCGGGAGGCCATGTGTGGCTGACAGTCCGGGAAACAGAAGGCGAAAATGGTTTTTCCAGTGTATATTTCCAGGTGAAGGATGATGGGAGGGGGATTGCACCGGAGAAACAGCAGCTGATTTTTCATCAGTTTGAGCAGGCGGATGATTCCAGAAATGCAAGAAGGCAAGGGACCGGCCTTGGTCTTGCCATTTGCAGCCGTATTGTGCAGCTGATGGATTCTGACATCGAACTGGTAAGTGAGCCAAATAAAGGAAGCTGTTTTTACTTTACGGTTATGCTGCGTCCGGTAACGGATGTGCAGATTCCGCAAAATGAGAAAACAGAAGAAATCAGCCTTCCGGGTAAACGGATTCTGGTGGCAGAGGACAACGAGCTGAATATGGAAATCATCTGTACAATTCTGAATGATTACGGAATCCTGACCGAACAGGTGGTAAATGGAAAAGAAGCGGTTCTAAAAATAGAAAATACAACACCTGGATATTATGACATGATTCTCATGGATATTATGATGCCGGAAATGGATGGTCTGGAAGCTGCCCGGGCAATCCGAGGTCTGGAACGGGAAGACTGTAAAACAATTCCCATTTATGCAATGAGTGCCAATGCCTTTGACGAGGATGTGAAGCGGTCCCTGGCAAGTGGAATGAATGGGCATCTTTCCAAGCCTGTGAATATGGCAGTGCTGGAGAAAACGCTGAAAGAAGCACTGAGATAACAGAGTGAGATTTCTGCTCCCGGAACAATACGGAATTGCATCTTGTGCAATATATTGACAGTTTGTGCCAACCCCGCCTGTAAAAGGCGGGGTTGTGTTATATTTATGGCAACATAAAAGGGGGTAATCACAAGTATGAAATATCAGAACATTATAGATAATATGACTTTGAAAGAAAAAGCTGCTTTCCTTAGTGGAAAAAGTGAATGGCAGACCAGAGATTTCCCAAGACTGGACATTCCGTCAATTTTCTGTTCTGACGGACCAAATGGTGTACGTAAGCAGGCTGGGGCAGGAGACCATCTGGGAATCAACCCGGCAGTACCGGCAACCTGTTTTCCTACAGCGGCTGCAATGGCAAACAGTTGGGACGAGGAACTGGAGCAGAAGGTAGGTGTTGCTCTTGGAGAGGAATCTATGGAAGAGGATGTAAACGTTCTCCTTGGACCGGGATTGAATATTAAGAGAAATCCACTTTGCGGACGTAATTTTGAGTATTTTTCCGAGGATCCCTATCTTTCCGGAAAAATGGCAGCAGCATTCATCCGTGGTGTACAAAGTACCGGCGCAGCAGCCTGTGCCAAGCATTTTGCAGTAAACAGCCAGGAGCTTCGCCGTATGGCAATGAATGCAGTGATAGATGAGAGAACTCTCCGTGAGATTTACCTCACCGGTTTCGAGATTGCCATCAAAGAGGGCGGCGCCAAAACTGTGATGAGCAGCTACAACGAGGTAAACGGTGTCTACGCTAACGAAAACGAGCATCTGCTTAAGGACATCCTTCGCGATGAGTGGGGCTTCGAGGGCTCTGTTATCACAGACTGGGGCGCTTCCAATGACCATTCTCTTGGTGTAAAAAATGGTTCCACACTGGAAATGCCTACACCTGGACTGGATGCTGCAAGAGAGCTGATTGCCAGTGTAGAAAGCGGCAAGATCAGCGAAAAAGACATTGATGAGCGCGTGGATGAGCTTCTTGATCTGGTACTTACCACTTCCGAGAATGCGAAACATTACAAGAAAGTGGCTGACAAGAAGGCGCTCCATGAAGAGCATCATAAGCTTGCCCGTCTTGCCTGCGAAAACAGTGCAGTTCTTCTGAAAAATGAGGGTGGGATCCTTCCTGTAGGGCAAAAGGTACGGGTTGCCATAATTGGTGATTTTGCCTTTGAGCCAAGATATCAGGGTGCAGGTTCCTCCATGGTAAATTCTACAAAGGTGGATTCCATTAAGGAGATGGTGGAAGCCAGTGGGCTTTTGGTAACAGGAATGGTTCGCGGCTATCAGCGTGATGGCAAAGAAGACGAAGCCATGAAAAAAGAGGCTGTAGATCTTGCACGTCGTTCGGATGTGGTGCTGTTTTTCTTTGGATTAAACGAGAAAAGTGAAACAGAGGGACTTGACCGTACACATCTTCGTATTCCCCAGAACCAGATCAATCTGATTCAGGAACTGGCAAAAGCAAACGCAAATATGGTTGGTATCATCAGTGCCGGTTCTGTTATTGAAATGCCATGGCACCACCATTTCAAGGCACTTCTTCATACCGCTTTGATGGGACAGGCTGGAGCAGGTGCTGTTCTGGATATTCTTTCCGGTAAGATCAATCCATCCGGAAAGCTTGCTGAGACGTATATAAAGAAATATGAGGATACACCTTCTTACAATTATTATCCTTCTCAGGAGCGCAACTCCGAGTACAGAGAGGGAATTTACGTAGGCTACCGTTACTTCGACACCGCAGGTGTGGCAGTGAATTATCCATTTGGTTATGGTCTTTCCTATACGACATTTGAATATAGTGGTCTTCAGGTAAAACCGGATGGCGTAACCTTTACCATTCGCAACACCGGAAAATACGATGGTGCAGAAATCGCACAGCTTTACGTAGGACTTCCCGGAGCAAAGATTTTCCGTCCGGTCAAAGAATTGAAGGGATTTTCCAAGGTCTTCTTAAAGGCTGGCGAGGAGAAAACAGTTACCATTAAGTTCGATGATAAAACGTTCCGTTACTGGAATATGAAGACAAATAAATGGGAGGTGGAAGGCGGCATTTACAGCATTATGATCGGTGCAAGCTGTGCAGATATCCGTCTTCAGGACACTCTTGCCATTATTGGAACGACACAGGTAATGCCTTATTATACCAATCGTGTCACTTCTTATGTGGAGGGAAAAATCCAGCAGGTTGGAGATGAGGAATATGAAACTATCCTTGGACATTCTATTCCGGATGGAAGCTGGAACGGACAGCTGGGAATGAATGATGCCCTTTGTCAGATGTATTATGCGAAGAGTGGAATTGCCCGCTTCATCTGTAAGAAGCTTGGAGAAAAGCTGAAAAAGAGCGAGGCAGCAGGCGTTCCGGATCTGAACACTTTGTTCCAGTACAATATGCCTTTCCGTGCAATTGCCAAAATGACTGGCGGCATGGTTTCCATGGAAATGGTGGAAGGGCTTCTGAAGGTTGTAAACGGACATTTCAGTGGAATGGGAAAAGTGATCAGCGGATTTTTCAGAAACCAGAAGCTGAACAAACAGTACGAGAAAGAACTGAATGAGCAGAAATAGGAGGAGTATTATTATGGGAAAAATAAAACAGTTAATTGCAGATCATCCAAACATTTGGGAATTTATTAAATTTAATGTATTATCCAACTGTGCAACTATTACAAACTTTATTATTATGTGGTTGTGTACCGGGTTTATTTTTAAGAGCTTTGCAAATACTCCGTTTAAATTCCTGGTATTTAACTATGCAGATAATATGGAGTCCAATCTGGGGCTGTGCGGATTTTTAAGCTTTCTGGTTGCAACTGCGGCTGCTCAGACTGTAAACTTTTTTGTACAGAAGAATCTGGTTTTCAAATCCAATGCTGCATTTGAAAAAGCAGTGCCGAAATATATTGTACTTGCAGTTGTGCTGGTGCTGGTATCTGCAGCACTTCCGGCTTACAGCCAGAGCTTCTTTGTAAGTATGGGTGTTTCAGAAGCACTTGCTCCTACACTTGCAAATGTGTTAAACATTCTGGTTCAGGTTGTGCTTAGTTATCCGACTATGAAATTCTGGATCATGCCGAATAAATAAAGATAAATTGTCTTTTCCCCGGATTGCCTTGCAGTCCGGGTTTTTTAATGCTAAGATAAAAGGCGGAATTTAACAATTTAAACACATTTTTCCCACAAAGAGAACACAAATTGTCTCTATACTGTGAACTATCAAATGAAAGAGAACATAAAGGAGTTTCTAAAGGAGGCTTTTATCATGAAGAATAGAAATGAAGAATTAAAAAGAAAAATGAAAAAGGCTGCAAGCATTAGTCTTTGTGCAGTTCTGGCAGGTGGTCTTGCAACAGGAACTTATACAGGCGTTAACTATCTGACCGGTTCTGAGCAGAGTGTACAGGCCGCAAGCGAAGATAAGGTTGAGTTGCTGAAATCCGAGAAAAAATCTGACGATTCCAAGGATGATAGCAAAGCTGAGAGTACATCAAAGGGAAGTCTTGATGTATCAGATATTGTAGAAGAGACAATGCCAAGCATCGTTTCCATTACAACGAAATCCGTAGAAGAGGTTCAGAGCTATTATGGAATGTTTGGTCAGTATGGCGCTTATTCCCCAGAGCAGAGAGAGGTTCAGGGAAGCGGTTCCGGTATCATCATTGGTAAGAATGATACAGAGCTTCTGATTGCTACCAACTATCATGTAGTAGAAGGTGCTGATACTTTATCCGTCGGCTTCTGTGACAGTACAGCATGTGAAGCAAAGGTAAAAGGTTATGACAGCGAGAAAGACCTTGCAGTTGTAGCAGTTTCTCTGGATGATATTGACAGCGATACAATGGATGCCATTACAATTGCAACAATTGGTAATTCTGATGACCTGAAGGTTGGTGCACAGGTTATTGCAATTGGTAATGCTCTTGGCTATGGACAGTCTGTAACAACCGGTATTGTAAGTGCTAAGAACCGTCAGCTGAATTCAGATGATACAGTTGGTGATTATGACAGTGACAGCAATTCCGCTACAAATCTGATCCAGACAGATGCAGCGATCAACCCAGGTAACAGTGGCGGTGCTCTTCTGAACATGAATGGTGAGGTTGTGGGTATCAACTCTGCAAAGCTTGCCTCCACAGAGGTTGAGGGTATCGGTTATGCAATCGCAATTTCCGATGTAACAGATACGCTGGAGAGCCTGATGAATGAGGAAACCAGAGATAAAGTTGATAACCACGGTGTTCTGGGAATTACAGTTCAGAGTGTTGACAGTGAAGTAAGCGAGGCATATGGTGTTCCGGAAGGTGTCCTTGTAAGAGATGTAACGGAAGGCGGAGCTGCAGATCAGGCTGGTATTGAAGCGAAATCCATTATTACAAAATTTGCAGGTAAGACTGTTACAACCAAAGAACAGCTGATTGATTTCATTTCTTACTACGAACCAGGCGAAGATGTAGAGCTTACCATTGAAGTTCCGGATGGAAAAGGTTATAAAGAAGAAACTGTAACGGTAACTCTTGGCGAGAACACAAATACACAGAGCGCAGATTCCAAGGGCTCCGGTGACGGCAAGGATGGCAGCCAGGAGGATAATCTTCTGGAAGACTGGGCGAACAATGAAGGCGGTGCAGGTCTTCAGTATGGCGAAGGCTGGAACTAAGAGAAAATATTATAAGACAAGGGGTTCATCTGTAAAGGTGGACCTCTTTTTTGGTGCCTGAAAAGGAATAACACATTGCATAACCTGCCGTAAAACGGTATAATTACTTACAGTAAAAAGAAAGAGAAAAGAGTTCACATCATGAAGAAAGAAATTTCCCTGGTTTTTGATATAGATGATACTTTATATAGTCAGATGGAACCCCTTATTACTGCCTGTGAGTTCAGCCTTGGCAGTAAGCTTCCGGATCCGGAGTTGTTCTACCGGATTTTCGGGAAAAGAAGTGCGGAAATGTTTCTGTTCAGCGAAAGCGGTCAGGTGTCCATCCATGAGTCGCGGATTTACCGGATTGAAAACACCATGAAGGATTTAGGGATTCCCTTTACCCGGGAGCAGGCAGAGATTTTTCAGGCAAGATACAAAGAAAATCAGTCTCACCTACATGTATCTTCTGTGATAGCCGAAATGCTGGATGAATGTACCGCAGCCGGAATCAAAATGGGCGTACTTACCAATGGGCCGTTTTCCCATCAGTTACAGAAGTTCTATACATTAGGACTTGATAAGTGGTTTACAGAGGAGCAGCTGATCGTGTCAGCAGGAGTTGGTGTAGCCAAGCCGGATATAAGAATATTTCATATTGCAGAAGAAAAATGGGGAATGAAGCCGGAGACTACCTATATGATTGGAGATTCTCTGGAGAATGACATTACAGGAGCTGCCAATGCCGGCTGGAAGACAATCTGGATGAATCACCACAGATATTCCGTTCCGGCTGGAATGGGGAAGCCAGATCATACAGTATTTACGGAAGAAGAGTTGCGAGAGAATATAAACTCCAGGATAAAGAGGAAATAATGCATGGGTTCAGATATTAAAATAACAATGCAGCAGAAAGAAGAGACATTTAAAACAGAGCATCATTGCAATGGCTGTGTGGCATTGGATGCTTTTTTAGGGAAGGAAGCAGGACTGCTTTCCGGCAGTCTTACCGGCTATAATGAAAGACTGTATCGTGATGTTCTCACGAATGCATATAACAGACGATATTATGAAGAAGAACTGAAATCACAGAGCGGACCAATGGGAATTGCAATGATCGATCTGGATGATTTCAAACTGTATAATGATACATATGGGCATAATGCCGGAGATATGGCTCTTGCCATAGTGGCACAGGTAATCTGCAAATATATTCGTAAAGCAGACTATCTGATCCGTTATGGCGGTGATGAATTTCTTCTGGCAATACCTGGAGTAAACGAAATGGAATTTACCCGAAGACTGCAGAAAATTCATGATCAGATACAGGGGACAATAGTCCCGGGATATACAGGAATACAGCTGTCTGTAAGCATCGGAGGTACGATTGCCAGTGCTGATGAGACTATTGGAGCGGTTGTGGAAAGAGCTGATCAGTTTATGTATCAGGCAAAGAGCCGCAAAAATCTGGTAGTAACAGAATCTAATGAGATTAAGGATGAGAAGGCAGGCGGCACCAGGATCAATCGTAATGAGCTGAAGCAGCAGATTCTGATCGTAGATGATGCGGAATTGAATCGTGACATTCTTGCAGAAATCCTGCACTCTGATTTTAAAACGCTGGAGGCCAGAAGCGGAGAGGAATGCCTTGCCATCCTGCGGGAATATGGTGCAGGAATCTCACTTGTACTGCTTGATATTGTCATGCCGGGAATGGACGGCTTTGCAGTACTTGAAGAGATGAACCGTAATCATTGGCTGGAGGATATTCCGGTTATTATGATTTCCAGTGAGGAGACGGAAAGCTGTATACGTCGGGCTTATGAATTAGGAGTTTCGGATTATATCAGCCGCCCTTTTGATGCCCGGGTTGTTTACCGGCGTGTATATAATACGGTTAAATTGTATGCGAAGCAGAGGCGGCTGATCACACTTGTGACAGACCAGATACGGGAAAAAGAAAAAAACAGTCAGATTCTGATAGATATTCTCAGCCATATCGTAGAATTCCGAAATGGAGAGAGTGGATTGCATGTTCAGCACATTAAGACTCTGACCGGACTGTTGATGGACAGATTGGTGCAGAAGACAGACAAATATAATCTGAAGTGGAATGACCGGTATATGATTACAGTAGCCTCTGCGCTTCATGATATTGGCAAGGTGGGAATTGATGAGAAAATCCTGAACAAGCCTGGCAGACTTACAAATGAGGAATTCACAGAGATGAAGAAGCATACTTTGATCGGTGCGTCTATGCTGAAAAGTCTTGGGGTTTACCAGGATGAGGAACTTGTGAAGGTTGCTTATCAGATCTGCAGATGGCATCATGAGCGTTATGATGGCAAAGGATATCCGGATGGTCTGAAGGGGGAGGAAATTCCCATTGCCGCCCAGGTGGTTTCGGTTGCAGACGTGTATGATGCGCTTACAAGTGAGCGTGTATACAAGAAGGCATTTACTCATGAGAAGGCCATGGAGATGATACTGGCTGGTGAGTGCGGAACCTTTAATCCCATATTATTGGAGTGCCTTAAAGATATTCAGGAGAATATCCAGGCGGAATTGGCCAAGTAGCGAAGCAGATTAGGAATATCTGCCAGACTGGAATACGGCTGCGGGGGAGGTTTTCTTCATGAAAAAGAAAATTCTTACATTGGCGGCAGTGGTAACACTGCCGTTTATTCTTCTTATTATGTATCTTCTTGCTTCAATGGCAAGTTATAGTAACACCTATGCTGAGATTGTAAGCAATATGACAGTAGCGAATAATTACAATCTGAATTTCAAGGAAGAGATGGACGAGAGTCTGTACAAGCTGGTTGTAGGCTATGTCACTTTGGATACTATCGAAGCGGATAAAAGCCTGAAAAACCCATATCTGTTAATTGAAGAACTTCGCAGTGAGTTTACCAGGTTGACAGCTATTACAACAGAATCTGAGAGTAAGCTGTGGTTGGAAAGTCTTTTGCGAAATATGGATACACTGGAAAAACGAGTGGATGATATTGTGGACAGCATTCATACAGGCGACAAATACAGCGAAAATATTGAGAAGCTGGATAACAATATTTACATACTCACGGAGTTGATCCAGGACGATATCCAGTATTATATTTATTATCAGACCCGCTATATGGAAAAGGTAACGGACACTTTACAAAGTCGGATTGGTCGTTTTATGGTAGTCTGCAGTGTGCTGATCGTGGCATTGATTCTAGTGGTTGCAATCAGTGCGGTTATGATTGTTTCCGGTATTTTACAGCCCATTCGTCAGCTGAACCAGGCTACAGAGAAAATTTCCAGAGGAGATTTTAATGCCAGAGCCCAGGTGATTTCAAAGGACGAAATAGCAGAGCTTGCGGTAAGCTTTAATAATATGGCCGGAAATATGCAGTCTCTGATTGACAAAGTAAAAGAGGATGAGCGTAAAATGCGAAAAGCGGACCTGCGTCTTCTCCAGGAGCAGATCCAACCCCATTTTTTGTATAATACCCTTGATACCATTGTGTGGTTGATCGAGTCTAACGAACCGGATGAGGCAGTGACCATGGTCGTAACTTTGTCCGACTTTTTCCGGGAAATTCTCAGTAAGGGAAAGGAATTTATATCCTTTAAGGAAGAGGAAAAGCACATTAGCAGCTATCTTCAGATTCAGGAAATGCGATATCGGGATATTCTGGAATATGACATTCAGCTGGATCAGGTGCTTTATAAGTATCAGATTCTGAAGCTGACCCTTCAGCCGGTGGTAGAGAATGCACTTTATCATGGAATTAAGTATAAACGGGCCAAGGGCTGTATCCACATTCATGGAGAAAAAGAGGGTGATGTGATCCGGCTGACTGTCAGGGACGATGGTGTAGGTATGGATAGGGAAGAACTGGAACAGCTCCGCAGCCAGATTGAGAAGCCTTGTCAGGAGACAGAGAAGGGCTTTGGTCTGGCAAATGTAAATGAGCGTATTCATATGTATTTTGGACCGGATTATGGTATGAAGATCATGTCTGAGAAGGGGATAGGAACTACAGTAGAGATCAGGATACCGGCTATCTTAGAGTCTCCGGTGGAGAAAATCAGAAACGGAAGCAGGCTGGTTGAAGGTGTATCGGTACAATAGGAGGAAACGGTCGTATGAGGCAGTTTATAAGAAAATATATCTGGGCCGTGGCACCGATCATGTTCGTGCTGGCAGCGTTGGTTCTTCTGGGAAACCCTTTAGAGAGCTGCAAAGTGCAGGAAAACCAGATTGTTGAGGATGATAGTCTCATTGTAGTAGGGTTTTCCCAGGTGGGAAGTGAGTCTGTATGGAGAAGTGCCCATACCCAGTCTATTCAGGATGCGTTTACAAGAGCAAATGGATATATGCTGATTTTTGATAATGCCAGACAGAAGCAGGCCAATCAGATCAAAGCAATCCGAAGTTTTATTTCCCAGCAGGTAGATTATATTGTGCTTTCTCCTATTGAGGAAAGTGGCTGGGATACAGTGCTGCAGGAGGCGAAGGATGCGGGGATTCCGGTGATCCTTATGGACCGTATGGTATCAGTAGAGGATCCGTCTCTTTATACTGCCTGGGTTGGTTCTGATTTTGTAAGAGAAGGACAGGATGCGGGTTACTGGCTTAAGGATTATCTGAAAAAGCAGGGAAAAGACCTGGATAAGATTAATCTGGTTGTTCTGAAGGGAACTAAGGGGGCATCTGCTACTATTGGAAGAACCAAGGGCTTTGATGAAGCGGCCAGTGGTCAGCGTAACTGGAATATTCTGCAGCAGGCAGATGGTGAATTTACTACAGCCAAAGGGAAAGAAGAGATGGCTCGTCTGTTGAAACAATATAATGATATTGATGTGGTGGTTTCCCAGAATGATGATATGACCTTCGGAGCGCTGGAAGCAATTCGGGAAGCTGGTAAAACTACAGGAGTAAACGGAGATATTACGGTGATTTCTTTCGATGCAGTGGCTGCCGGTGTTGAATTGGTAAAGAAGGGGCAGATTAACATTGATGTGCAGTGTAATCCAGATCAGGGGAAATATGTAGAGCAAATCATTCAGGATATAGAGGCTGGTAAAGAAGTGGAAAAAGCATATTACGTTCCAGAGAAGGTATATACGCAGGAGAACGCAGGGGAGGATGAAGATGTTACTGAAGGTATTTCTGGTTGAAGACGAAACGGTTATCCGGGAAGGGCTAAGAGATCGTATTCCCTGGGATCAGTTTGGATACCGTTTTGTAGGAGAAGCCGCAGATGGGGAAATGGCTTTGCCTCTGATTCGAAAAACAAAGCCGGATGTTTTGATCACAGACATAAAAATGCCATTTATGGATGGACTTTCTTTAAGCAAGATTGTGACTAAGGAATTTCCACGGATGAAGATTATTATTATCAGTGGATATGATGATTTTGAGTATGCCAGACAGGCAATCGAGGTTGGTGTGGATCAGTATCTTCTTAAACCGGTAACCAGATTGAAGCTGAAGAATGTTCTTCTGGAATTGAAGGATAAGATTGAGCAAGATCAGGAGCAAGAGGACTACCGCACTCAGTTTCAGAATGAAATCCAGGAGTATGAGCAGTTTTCCAGACGGCGGTTTATGGAGAAAATTCTGGAAGGTGAGCTGTCTGTTAAAGAAATTTACGATGAAGCTCAACGCCAGTCCATTGAAATTACAGCAGCAGGATATAATCTTCTTTTTTTGTATCTTCAGGAGGAGAATAAGGAACGGATGGAAGGCTTTTTGCGCAAGCAGAACGAGGTACTCCATTATTTCCTGCGCTATCCCCAGTATTTGCTTTTTCGTTGGAATGTGAACAGCTATGGAGTTCTGGTAAAAGGGGAAATGCCCCAGCTGCAGGAATTGACAGATAATTGTGTGGAATATGTGCAGAGAGTTTGTGAAAACGAGGAGCAGATAGACTGGTATATAGCAGTCGGTCAGCCAGTAGAGCGGTTGAGCCTGCTTTCTCAGTGCTATCAGAGTGTAAATCACTATTTTGCTTATCGTTTCATGGTGCCGGGGCTTCATGTACTTACAGAGAAAACTTTGGAAAACTATGTAAATTCACAAGGAGAAAGCCGGCTGGAAAGTGTGGATTCTTCCCAGTTAAATCCAGAAATTATTAAGGATTTTCTTACCAAAGGCAGTAGTTGCGAGATTCAGGAATTTGTCCAGGGATATCTTGGCGGAATGAGTAAAGCACTGAAGTCCAGAATGTTCCGGGATTATGTTGTGCTGCACATCCGTTTTACTACGATTATTTATCTGGAATCTCTTGGTGTAGCAAAGGAGAAGTATTCAGAGCGAATCCAGGAAAATTACCAGGATAGCAGTATCAAAGCATCTCAAGTGTCAGAGTATTGTGTGCGGCTTCTTCAGACCGCCATTGATATTCGTGATGAAGAGAATGAATCCCAGGGCAACAGTGCCATGAGAAAAGTGCTGGATTACATTGACGAGAATTGTTATAATGAGACAATTTCCCTCAATGAGGTTGCAGATGCAGTGAATATGAGCGCAAATTATCTTAGCGCTATTTTCAGCCAGAACATGCAGAAAACCTTTGTGGAGTATATTACCTGCAAACGAGTGGAAAAAGCGAAAAAACTCCTGCGCGAGACAGATAAATCATCCGGAGAAATCGCACAGGAGGTTGGTTATAAGGATCCTCATTATTTCAGCTATGTGTTTAAGAAGAAATCCGGGTGCAGCCCAAGAGAGTACAGAAGCAGAGGCAGCGTCTGAACGATTATATCTGCCAAGGGACTTCCTGTGAAGAAACAGGGAGTCCTTTTAATTTATTTATGATTGTCTGTGCCGCAAGGATGCCTGGCTGGTGGGCCGGATGAGTGAGGGTGATTGCCTGGAGCAGTCCTGAGGTTGTGAGGTAGCTGGTGTTAAAAGCAGCCAAAGCCACAGAGGGGGGATTGTGCCGGAGTCCGGCCTGGGCTTCAGTTTGTGTTTTTTGAGAAAGATGCAGCTCCTCCCACAATAACCATGCAATAAAGTCATCTTCGCAGATATAGGCGGTACAATTCGGAGTAATTCGTTTAAGAAATTTTTTTAGGAAGCTGATATCCCGGTTCTGTCGAAATTCATCCAGCTCGCGTACAGTGTACCAGCAGATATTCTTGTCAGGAACATTTAGTCCCTGATTTTGCATGGAATCCAGAAAGCCCTGGAATCGTTTATGACCTCGCTGGTCGTCTATCTGGAAAATACCGGCAATAGAAGTATGTCCTTGTTCTATAAGTCTTTGCACCAGAAGTCTCGCTCCCTGTGCATTGTCCTCATAAAGGACAGGAATTTGTGGCAGTTCCGGATAGGTACATCCAAGAAATAAAATGGAGCTTCCTTTTTGCAATAGCTTTTCATAAAGCTCTGTATTAAGAGATGGAAGTGCACTTTTTACAGGCTCTGCAATAAGCGCCCGGGGCGGATTTTTCAAAAGGAACTGAAGTATCTGCCGCTCTTGATCCATGTGTCCGTGAGTCGGATAAACCTTGCAGGAAAACCCTTCTGCCGCAAGTGCTACACGGATATCATTTACCAAAGCCGGATATTCATACTGTTGTTCATCCGGAACCAGGATTCCGATTATATTCTGTTCTTCCCGATTGAAAAGTCCGGTAATGTAAGCTCCGCTTCCCTTGATACGCCGGATTTCTTTTTCTTCTTCAAGAACTGCCAGTGCAGACCGCACCGTCTGGCGGCTGACACGGTATCTGGCAGATAGCTCCTGTTCCGTGGGAAGCTTATTAATACCTTTCTGAATATATTCTTGAATGATTTCTCTTAGCTGTTCTGTCAGCCATTTGTATTTAATCGCCATTGTTCCTCCTGTAATAAAAAGGTTTCTGTGGAGTGCCTGTACACTACCGAAATTTTCAGAGCCACAGAATTTTTATAAAAATTTTCGTATTATTTTTTATCATATAGAAATTAATTTGTATCTTTTTATTGTGTCAAACAAAAAATATCCAACTTCCTGAGGGAAGCTTATACTTTTTTCTTCGTAGTTGGATAGTTTGCCAAATCATAATTTGAAGAAAAAAGTAGATTAGCTTTTATAAAATCATAAAATAATTAACTTTCTGAAGGGAAAATCATAAAATATCATCTATTTTCCTTACTAAAGTGAATTATACTACAAATGTGTATTTATTTCACGTCTTAATCATACAAATTTGTATTGTTTGAACTGACGAAACAACTAAAAACTGAGAAGGCACTGTTGAATTTTGTGTTGATTTTCGCTAAATTATAGACATCAAGAAGAACACGGATTCAAAAACGTAAATATTTTTCTAAAAGAAAGAGAGGAACAATCACATGAAAAAGAAATTAGCAGTTATGGCACTCGCAGCAGCAACACTCAGCATGATGGCTATGCCGGTTTACGCTGACGATCTGGTAACAGTTGGATACGCACAGGTTGGACATGAGTCAGACTGGCGTACAGCAAACACCCAGAACTATCAGGACGTTTTCTCAGAAGACGCTGGATACAGCCTTGATCTTGTAGACTGCGATAATGACAACGCTGCACAGCTTGAGGCAGTTCGTACTTTCATCAGTAAAGATATGGATTATATCGTAATCGCTCCGATCCAGTCCGCTGGATGGGACACCGTTCTTCAGGAAGCACAGGATGCAGGAATCCCTGTAATCATTGCAGACCGTGAGATCGAGGCAAGCGACGACTTATATGATGCATGGGTTGGAACAAACACAACAAATGAAGGTATCACAGCTGGTAACTGGTTAGCTGAGTATCTTGGTGATAAAGATGCTAACATCCTTGTAATCGAAGGTTCTGTAGGAGCTTCCGCAGCACTTGGACGTACAAATGGTTTCAATCAGGTAGCAGAAGAGCATGACAACTGGAAGATTCTTGATTCTCAGTCTGGTGACTTCACACAGGCTGGTGGCCAGGAAGTTATGGAGTCCTTCATCAAATCCTACGAGGGACAGTTCAATGTAGT
>CAKRRG010000045.1 GCA_934394545.1 uncultured Blautia sp. | reverse complement strand
GAAACACCGGAAATATACTCAAGAAGGGAAGCAGAAGCAGTATTTAAATCCACACCTACTTTATTTACAGAATCCTCGACAACACCGGTCAATGCCTCTCCAAGCTTCTTCTGGTTCATGTCATGCTGATACTGTCCGACACCGATAGATTTCGGATCGATCTTAACCAGCTCAGCCAGCGGATCCTGTACACGTCTGGCAATGGAAGCAGCACTTCTCTGTCCCACGTCAAAATTCGGGAACTCCTCAGTTGCAAGCTTACTTGCAGAATAAACAGAAGCACCAGCCTCATTTGTAATCACATACTGAACCTTTGCTTCCGGAATTTCCTTCAGCATATCTACAATTACCTGCTCAGATTCTCTGGAAGCTGTACCGTTTCCAACAGATATCAGGGAAATTCCATACTTCTTGATCATCGCTTCTACCGTATCCTTCGCTGCACGGATTTTCTTCTCGTTAGTAGGAGCTGTGGGATAAACTACCGTTGTATCCAGAACTTTTCCGGTAGGATCTACAACAGCAAGCTTACAGCCTGTACGGAAAGCCGGGTCCCATCCAAGGACAGTCTGTCCGGCAATTGGAGGCTGCATAAGAAGCTGCTCCAGATTTTTTCCAAATACTTTAATGGCACCGTCTTCTGCCTTCTCCGTCAGGTCACTTCTGATCTCACGCTCAATTGCCGGCGCAATAAGACGCTTGTAGCTATCCTCTGTTACTTCTTTCAGGAGCGGTGTGGTAAATGGATTGTCGCGGGTGATTACCTGCTTGTCCAGATAACGGAGAATGTCTTCTTCCGGTGCACCAACCTTAATTGTAAGGAATTTCTCCTTCTCACCACGGTTCAACGCCAGTACACGATGACCAGCCAGTTTCTTTACCGGCTCTTCAAATTCATAATACATCTCATATACAGATTGTGTCTCCGGGTCCTTCGCCGTAGAACTGATTGTTCCTTTTTTTGTAGTAAGATCACGAATATAGATTCTGTAATCTGCCTCATCCGAAATATGCTCTGCAATAATATCCTTTGCACCGGCAATTGCCTCTGCCACAGATGCAACCTCTTTTTCCTCGGAAACAAAAGCTTCTGCTTCTTCCTCGATGGACTTATTTGTCATCTGAAGCATAATAATATTTGCCAGCGGCTCCAGTCCCTTTTCCTTGGCAATGGTAGCACGGGTACGTCTCTTCGGACGGTATGGACGATAAAGATCCTCCACTACAACCAGTGTCTGTGCTGCCAGGATCTGCTCCTTCAGCTCTGGTGTCAGCTTGCCCTGATCTTCAATACTGGAAAGCACCTGATTCTTCTTGTCCTCCAGATTTCGAAGATAGGTCAGTCTTTCATTCAGATTACGAAGCTGCTCATCATTTAAGGTTCCCGTAGCTTCCTTTCTGTATCGTGAAATAAAAGGAATTGTATTTCCCTCATCGATCAATTTGACAGCAGCTTCCACCTGCCATTTCTCTACCCCAAGTTCCTGGGTAATTGCCTGTAAAATATCCATTTTTATTCTCCTCGTTGCTTATATTTCTAATTCACCGTTCAAATCTCTGTAAAATGCTGCCATAGACATTTCCATATAAGGCATGATCCAAAAAAGTGCAATATAAAAAGTAAACACAGATAACAATATCAGTGGAATGAAGCTGAGATTCAGCTTCACATATCTCCAGAGATTCCCCTTCATCAGTCTTGCACTCTCTTTCAGTGCCTGGATTCCTCCAAGCTCTGTATCATCTGCCATAAGGAAATAGGTCATGGCAAAGGGAAGAGAAACAAGAAAATTCAGCAATGTACTTACCGCCAGCATCCCCAGTGTCATAGAAAACCATTGAATCTGAGCATCAACAGTCAGTCCCGGATCTGTGGTAAAGCTAATGTAATAATACGGAATTGCTGTGACAAGCTGGATCACTGCAAGCACAAAGCCGGCAATGATAACTCTGTCCGGCTGGTTTTTGAAAAAGTAACCCAAATCTCCCAGTGAGAATTCTTTTCCCCTGGAAATATTTAACAGCATATAGCCAAAACCGGCAGAAATGATTCCGACGATCAGAGACACCACCAGCATAAACACTTCACTAAGGATCCAGTCCAGGGCAGAGGTTCCGGAAAACAGTTTTGTAGAGAGAATTGTTCCCAGCATATTCAGACCATATACAGCCAGAAGCCCCAGGATCACAATTCCCATATGTCCCTGCAATGCCATTTTTGCCTGTAGCTTAATCTCCTTCGTACTTCTTTTTTTCATAATTATCGTTCTCCTTTATAGTGAAACAGCAGGCCGGGATTCTGATACATCCCGGCCAGATATATTACATCACTATTTTGCTGATTTCACTTTTGCTCCATCAAGCCATGCCCATTACGCAGTTCTCTTACTTCCCCAGAAAAACAGCGCCACTGTACCAGGACCTGTATGACTTCCAATTGTGGTTCCGATATTATTGATCTCAACCTTTCCGTTAAGCCGTGGAAAACGCTCCTCCACCAGCCTTGCTACTTCCCTGGCATCTTCCATACATGCAGACTGGGAAATGTAGCATTTCCCGGAATAGTCAAGTCCACCCTCTGCATACTCTTCCATCTTATCTACAATAGCACGGATTACCTTCTTCTTGGTACGGATCTTAAATCTTGGAATCAGTTTTCCCTGATCATCCATATTCAGAAGTGGGCAGATATTCAGCATAGTACCAAAAAATCCGCTGGTCTTGGAAATACGTCCGCCTCTGATATAGAAGGTAAGATCTGTGGAAAAGAACCAATGATGCAGATTCAGCTTGTGTTCTTCTGCCCAGGCATGAACTTCCTCAATGGATTTTCCCTCATCCCGCAGATCAGCCAGACGATCCATAAAAAGTCCATATCCTGAGGATGCGCCCAGAGAATCCACAACCATGATCTTACGATCTGGATATTTCTCCTCAAGCTCAGCCTTTGCAATATTTGCTGAATTTATAACACCTGTAATTCCGGAGGACAGGCAGACATGAAGCACATCCTTGCCCTCCTTCAGAAATCCTTCAAAATATTCTTCGAATTCATCAACATTTACCTGGGAGGTTTTCGTCGATGCACCATCCTGCATGGCTTTGTAAAATACATCAAAGGGCATAGACTGTCCCAGATCATCTGCGTATTCTTTTCCATTTAGTTCATAATGAAAGCAGATATAGGAAATATTTCTTTTTTCAAAATGTTCCTTGGTAAGATCTGCCGTAGAACAGCAGCTAATAACATAGTTGCTCATATCTCCCTCCTGTAAATAAAGCTTTCTTAATCAGCAAGACCAAATGCATCGTGTACTGCATTCATAGCCCGGATTCCGTCTTTCTCATTGATCAGAACCGTAATACGGATTTCTGATGTGGAGATCATATTAATGTTTACCCCTTCGTTATAAAGGCTCTCAAACATCTTGGCAGCCACACCAGGATTGCTGAGCATGCCGGATCCGACAATAGAAAGCTTAGCGATATTTCTCTCAGAATGAAGTTCCTTGAAGCCAAGACGTTCCTTGTTCTCCTCCAGAATGGAAACTGCATCCTCCAGGTCCACTTTATTCACTGTAAATGAGATGTCCTTTGTTCCTGCACGTCCAATAGACTGCAAAATTACATCTACATTAATATTTTTCTTTGCAAGAGTGTCAAATACCTTAAACGCAACACCTGGAATATCCCGAAGTCCCAGTACTGCGATCCGCACAGCATCTGTGTCCAGTGCCACGCCACTGATCAGCATTCTTTCCACACTAACTACCTCCTTAACTACCGTTCCTTCACTGTTATTCAGGCTGGAGCGAACCACCAGGGGTACTCCGTATTTCTTCGCCATTTCCACAGAACGGTTGTGAAGTACACCCGCTCCTGATGTTGCCAGATCCAGCATCTCATCGTATGTGATTTCTTTCAGCTTTCTGGCATTTGGAACCTTACGGGGATCGGCAGTGTAAACGCCGTCCACATCTGTATAAATCTCACAGGCATCTGCATGAAGTGCTGCTGCCAGTGCTACTGCAGTGGTATCGGAACCGCCTCTTCCAAGAGTTGTATAATCATCATACTTATCAACGCCCTGAAATCCGGTTACAATTACGATCCTGCGGGCATCCAGTTCACGGCGGATACGTTCTGTGTCCACTCTTTTTAATCTGGCATTCTGATGACTGCTTGTCGTATGCATGGTCACCTGAAAGGCATTCAGGGAAACAGCCGGAATACCCAGCTTATGCATCACCATTGCCATCAGAGATACGGACATCTGCTCCCCAATTGTAAGAAGCATATCCATCTCTCGCTTGGGAGGCTTATCGTCCATATTATGAGCCATACTGATCAGCTCATCTGTATATTTTCCCATGGCAGACAAAACCACCACTACGTCATTTCCTTTTTTATATTCTTCGATACAACGGTTGGCCACATTGAACATTTTCTCCTTATCGCCAACAGAGGTACCACCGAATTTCTTAACTATCAGCATATTTTTTCCTTTCACGCTGTCAGTCTTTTACCCGGATCATGCCAAGAACATTCTCACCAAGAGCTTTCACACGCTCTTTGTACTCACCCTGTGTCATAAGTCCGGTAATAAAGCCAAATTCTTCTGGAAGGGAATCTGGCTCGATCACTGCCTCAACTGCACCGAATGCCTTATCCACTTCATCCAGGGAAGTGTCCTTCACGCGGACAAAGAAACGGCCTTCTACAGAATCCTGAGCCATAAGAGTCATCTCATCATTGCTCCAGTTCGTAGGAATGGTCTCATGAAGATGTTTGGAAGCCTCCACAACGTCTGCCACAACAGCACTTGCAGTAGGAAGCTTACCAGCACCACTTCCATAGAACATAGCATCCCCAAGCATATTTCCATGAACAAAAATACTGTTGAACACGCCGTTCACGCCATAAAGAGGATTATCCTGACCTACAAGGAATGGAGCAACCATGGCATAGAAGGAATCTTCTCCCACTCTTTTACTTGTGCCAAGAAGCTTAATACATCTTCCCATCTCTCTTGCATACTCCATATCTTCCGGTGTGATCTTTGTGATCCCTTCTGTATATACTTTCTCAAAATCCAGGAACTTTCCATACGCAAGAGATGAAAGGATGGCAATCTTACGGCAGGCGTCTTGACCTTCCACATCCGCAGTAGGATCAGCCTCTGCATAACCCATTTGCTGTGCTTCCTTCAGAACCGCGTCAAAATCAGCACCCTCTTTATTCATCTTATCCAGCATATAGTTGGTGGTTCCATTTAAAATCCCGGTAACCTCATCAATAGCATCTGCTGTGAGAGACTCATTGATGGTGCGGATGATCGGAATTCCACCGCCGCAGCTTGCCTCAAAAAGAAAATTGATTTTGTTTTCTCTGGCAATTTTCATAAGCTCCGGACCATATTTGGCAACCAGGGCTTTATTGGAGGTACACACACTCTTGCCGGCTTCAAGTGCTCTTTTGGTAAAGGTGTATGCAGCGCCGGTTCCACCCATAACCTCAACTACGATTGCTACTTCCGGATCATTTATGATCTGCTCAAAATCATGAACAAGGATCTCCTCTACCGGATCTCCTGGGAATTCTCGAAGATCCAGAACATATTTCACATAAATTTCTTCTCCGGCTCTTTTGTTAATCAGTTCATGGTTGGTACGGATAACGTCTACAACGCCGCTTCCAACTGTGCCATATCCTAAGACTGCAATATTTATCATCTGTCCGTTACTCCCTGCCTAAAATTTTTAAATAATGGATTCCCTCCATCTGTTCAATGTCATCCACCATAGTCTCTGCATCACCTTCCCCGGAAAGGATCTGCACGCTTAAAGTAAGAGTTGCAATACCACTTATGGGAATACTCTGATGTATGGTCAGAATATTGCCATGATTTTCTGCAATAGCCCGAAGAACATTCGATAAAATCCCCGGTTCATCATCCATCTGTATAATAAATGTGATGGTCTTTCCTTTAGCTTCCTCATGGAAGGGAAAAATATCATCTTTATATTTATAGAAAGAGCTTCTGCTGATCCCTACTGCATCTGCTGCTTCCTGAACAGTTGCTGCCCGCTTGGATTCCAGCAGTTTCTTCGCAGCCACCACGTTCAGCAATACTTCAGGTACAGCCCGCTCTCTCACTACAAAGTACTTGTTCTTATCTGTTGTCTTTGGCATGTCCCGTTTCCTTCCACTTCCAGCTGCGGCAGAGTCTTTATTGTTCTGCCGGTTTCTTCGCAAGTGCGATCCACTTCAGATATGCATTGATGAAAATATCAATCGCACCATCCATAACTGCATCCACATTTCCGGTTTCTTCGTTCGTACGATGATCCTTGACCATAGTATATGGCTGCATAACGTAAGAACGGATCTGGTTACCCCAGCCGATATCTGTTACCTCGCCTCGGATTCCGGAAAGCTTGGCTTCTGCTTCCTGCTGCTTCAGAAGATACAGCTTCGCCTTCAGCATCTGCATGGCCTTATCTTTATTCATATGCTGAGAACGTTCATTCTGACACTGTACCACAATTCCGGTAGGAAAATGAGTGATACGGATAGCAGATGAGGTCTTATTAATGTGCTGTCCACCGGCACCACTGCTTCGGTAGGTATCAATACGGATATCCTCGTCATTGATCTCTACATCCAGATCCTTCTCAATATCCGGCATAACATCGCAGGATACGAAGGAAGTCTGACGCTTTCCAGCAGCATTAAATGGGGAAATACGTACCAGACGGTGTACCCCCTTCTCAGACTTCAGTAATCCATACGCATTCTCTCCATTCACCTGGAAGGTAACAGATTTCACACCAGCTTCATCTCCATCCAGATAATCCAGTACTTCAATAGAAAATCCCTTACGGTCAGCCCAACGTGTATACATACGATACAGCATTCCGCACCAGTCACAGGCTTCCGTTCCACCTGCACCTGCATTCAGCTTGATAATCGCATTCTCACTGTCATACTCTCCTGAAAGAAGCGTCTTCACACGGATGCTGTCAAACTGAGCCTGGAATTCATCCAGCATTTCCTGGATTTCTTCGATCATGGACGGATCATTTTCCTCATAGCTCATCTCGATCAGAGTTTCCATATCCTCCATCTGGGTTACCAGATTCTGATAGGTCTCCATGTCGTCCTTCATGCTCTTTAATTCTTTCATTTTCTTCTGGGATACTTCTGCATTGTCCCAGAAATCAGGCGCTTCCATTTCGCGCTCTAATTCTTCAACCCGCTTTTCCTTGTTAGCCAGGTCAAAGTGAATCCCTCACTTCCACTAATGGTTCTGTGTATGTTGCAAGAATGCTCTTGAACTGGTCTAATTCAACCATAGCTTCACCTTCTTTCTTATATTTCTTCAACAATGCCGCCGGCCTGGAACGTGTTTAAAAAATCATTCCCGCGTTCCGCACGGCACACAGACTGTAAAGCGGACATTCCAGGTCCGCTTTGCTACTTGCGCATGAACACAGTCACTTCGCGACCTGCGTCCAAACTATACAATAGCATATTCCGGGGGAAATTACAATAAAAAGCGAAGTGGAACGGAACCGCCACCCGTTACGGTTTCTTCTGTAAAAAACAGTCATTCTCTCTGTTGCGATTTTTTCTCAAAAATGGATTTTAGAATAGGTTGAAAAATCTCTATATTTCTTATATCATAAACAGTGTTCATTTGTGGGACATCGTAAGGCAATATAAAATTAAATAAAAAGAGGTATTTTTTTGAAGAAAAAGGAAGCTGTATTTATTGGTGCTCTACTGGTTATTTCGGTAGTGCTCTGTATTTTTGTGTATGTGATCCCTCATGGGGCTCATGGATTCATTCAGATCACAGTAGATGGGGAGCTTTATGGAACTTATTCGCTGGATGAGGATCAGGTGATTCAGATCGGGGATACCAATGTGTGTGAAATCAAGGATGGTCAGGTAAAGATGACAGAGGCAGACTGCCCGGATCATCTTTGCATAAAGCAGCCGGCAGTGGGCAGTGCAGGTGGATATATTGTGTGCCTGCCAAACAGAGTTGTAATTCAGGGAGAGGGCGATTCAGATTCACAGGATTCCGAGAGTGGATTTGACGCAGTGGTGTAAGTAATGAATCAGAAAAAGACAGCGTATCTTGGGCTGTTTGCGGCCATTGCCATTATTTTCGGGTATGTGGAGTCGTTGATTCCGTTTTTTGCGGGAATTCCGGGAATGAAGCTGGGGCTTGCAAATCTGGCAGTGCTTTTTGTGCTGGAGCGGTATACATGGAAAGAAGCGGCGCTGGTTTCTATTGTGAGAATTTTTATTATCGGTTTTATGTTTGGAAACGGCTCCAGTATTATGTATAGTCTGGCAGGGGCAGCCCTTAGTTTGATTGTGATGGTTTTTGTGAAAAATAAGATTGGATTCGGACAACTGGGTGTGAGTGTGGCTGGCGGCGTTTCCCATAACATCGGTCAGTTACTGGTGGCGATTCCGGCAACGCACACGGTGGGACTGCTATATTATTATGCTCCGGCGCTGATGGTTTCCGGAGTGATTACAGGACTGCTGATCGGAGTGCTGACGAAGGAAGTGCTTAAGAGGATTCCGTAATATATTACCACCGTACGCATCCGGTCTGGTTAAAAAAGAGCTCCAGGCGATAGTTTTTCTTTACTATCTTCTGGAGCTCTTCTTGTTATTCCGTAAGCTATCATTTTCTATGAATCTATCATGGACAACTTATAATTCGTTCACTGTATATCCTTCTTTCATCAATTCAAATTTATCCATCAATCCACTTGTCACATACACATTCTTATCTTCGTCTACAAATATAGCTTCTGCGTCATATTTCTCCAGAAGGGGTTTTGCCGCGTCCATACCAAGGACGAAGCATGCGGTGGAGAGGCCATCGGCCTGGTAGCCCTGGTCACAGACGATGGTGACAGAGGTAAGACCATTCCAGACAGGGTAGCCAGTCTTTGGATCCAGAATGTGGTGATAGCGTTTTCCATCTTCTATGAAGTATTTTTCGTAATCACCTGAAGTAGAAAGGAACTGATTGGCGTCCAGGGTGATGGCGCCAAGGTAGTCACCTTCGGTGTCACGGGGATCGGTAAGGGCTACTTTCCAGGGGGAACCATCGGGCTTTTCGCCGTATGTCATGACACTGCTGCCACCAAGGTTCAGGATCATACCGAAGACGTCTGGCTGGGTTTGCAGGTAATCCATGATCAGGTCACAGCCCATACCTTTTCCAACGGCACCAAGATCCAGGGTACAGCCGTCAAGAAGGGTTACCAGGCTGCCGTCCAGCCGGATTTTCTCATAGCCCACCTCAGGGAGGAGAGCGTTGATTTCGGACTGGTCTGGTACGTGAGGGTTCTCGCCATCGATGTCCCACAGGCGGATGATTTTCCCAATTGTAGGGTCGAAGGCTCCGTTGGAATCTTCAGATAGCAGACGGATTTTTTCAAGGTCTGCTGCAAGATTGTCAGAGACTTCCACCGGCTCACCGTCAGCATTGTTCAGCTGGGAAATCTGGGAATTTTCTTCTGTCCAGGAAAGAAGGCTGGTTTCCATTTCCCGAAGCATTTCACCAATCTGGGTATTGATGTCCTCGCCAGAGGTGTACAGGGTTTCGGAAACTACAGTGTCCATTGCGAAATCTGCGTTGGTATATTTTTCTACATCAGCTGCATAAACAACTGTAGTTGTTTTTCCCAGTACAGTTCCCGGGACACCTGCAAGCAGCAGGCTGCCGCAGAAAATTTCAAATACTTGTTTTTTTCTTCTTATTTTCATATCCTATTCTTTCTACGCAATTATTTGTTTACTGCTTCGCTCTCATCTTTTATCTTCGGAATCCCAATCCGGATATTCTTTTTCGGACAGATTCCCTGGCAGGCGTGACAGCAGATACATTCTCCTGAAAGAGGGGTATCACCGTCAATGTCCAGATGGGCAGGACAGCGTTTTTTGCAGGCGCCGCATTTCGCCGGACAGGTGTTTCGGTCACGGTTAAACAATGCGGAGGGTGCTATTGGCATTATAGCAAAAATTGCGCCCATTGGGCAAAGAAACTGACAGAAAAATCGTTCCTGGGTGCACATTCCGATCATGATCAGGATCAGCAGAATGATGCCGACCTTATAAGTGGTTCCAGGCAGTCTGCCGGCGGTAAGCATAGAAAATACATCCCATGGACTCATGCCCTGAAGCTTGCTGTACCAGCCGATAAGGATAGATACAAGGAGCACCAGAAGCCAGATATATTTCACCTTTTGCAAAACACGGATGGCTTTTTCGGAATATCCGTGACGGCCTTTTTTATGAAAAGCCTTCTGGCGGATAAACACAGTCAGCTCGTACAAGGCATCCCCAAGGGAACCAAATGCGCAGGCATATCCGCAGAAATGCCGTCCGAACAGGCAGGTTACCACAAGCAGCACGGCAGTCACATCCAGAAAGGAATTCCAGCTGATTGTCTGATGTGCTGCGATTGCCTGAAAAATGGACTTCACGCCTGCAAATGCCGTGGAAAAAAGTGCAGGGGCAAAAATGAAAAACAGAAGCTGGATTCCAGCACGGATCAGCCGGATTTTTCTCTGTCTCTTTTTCATTGATTTTCCGCCTTTCCAAGTGCATCATTTACAGCGTTGATAATTCCAGTGGAACTGAAGGTTGCGCCGGAAATAGTGTCAACGTCTGTGCTCTGGGAAGCCAGAATGGTGCTGATCACGCCCTGTCCCTGAGAAAGGTATGCAGAGTCTTCTCCTGGTGCACTTACCACCTGAATGTCTGTGATCGTGTCATTTTCAAGTGTAACCTGAACCTGGATGTTGCCGCCAAAGCCCTGGCCGTCTCCTGTATAGGTTCCGTTTTTGTAGACAAGATCTTCTTCACTTTCAGCAGCCTCGTCTGCCTCCTCTGCGGCATCCGTAGTCTCCGCATCCTTCTCCGCATCCTTCTTCGCATCTTCCTGTGCCTTGGCTTCTTCCGCTTTTTTCTTCGCCTCTTCCTGCGCTTTGGCAGCCTCCTCAATTGCGCTCAAAATCTCTTCCTGCTGTTTTTCCAAAGCCTCTACTCTTGTAGTCAGGCTGGCAATCTGCTGGTCTTTTTCTGTGTCACTGTCTTTTTTCTGCATGGAGTTGTAGCCAAGGACGGCGCCAACGATCAGAAGCAGACATAAAACTCTCATAATAAAACTCTGGTATTTCATGGGTTATGCTCCTTTTGCCTGATTTAATGCATTTCGAAATGCCTGAATAATTCCCTGGGAAGAATATGTGCATCCCGATACGGTATCTACACTGTCTGCTGACTGCTTTCCCATAACCTGTCCAAGAATTCCTGCCCAGGCTGTATCTGCATATTCTTCGTCATCATAGGAAAAATAGGTTGCTTCCACAATCTGTCCTCCGGATATTGTTACTGTAACCTGTACACTGTCTGGTCCGTCATTACCTTCTCCAATGCCAGTGTAGGTTCCATCTATATATGCACCAGCAGGAACAGGCGTGGGTTCTGGCGTAGCTGTCGGTTCCGGCGCTACAGAAGGCTCCGGTGTATCCGTCGGTTCCGGTGCAGAAGTTGGCTCTGGAGTTTCAGTAGGCTCCGGTGCAGTCGTTGGTTTCGGAACAGAAGTCGGCTTTGGCGTATTTGTGGGTTCCGGCGTCTCAGTGGGCTCCGGCGTTACAGAAGGCTGTACCTCTGTATTTTTTGCCTGCTCCAGTGCCATTTTGGACGCATCCAGAATTCCCATAGAAGAAAATGTTGCACCACTTACCGTGTCAATTCCTTCTGCACTTTGCTTTTCCAGTATTTTAGGCTGTATGGATCTCCAAGCCTTATTGAAAAAGCTTCTGGTATCTGAGTTTGTATTGGTCACTTCCGTAATTTTTCCGTCTTTAATTGTCAGTATTATGTTAACCATTCCGGAATATCCCATTGCAGCCCCTGTATAGATGCCATCTTTCAAAAGGTTTACAACCGGCTGATCAGCTGATGGATTATCCGGAGTCTGGGTGGGCTGTGGAATCTCCGTTGGAATCGGTGTTACAGTTTCATCAGGTACAGTAGTCGGCGTTGGAGTTATATCTTCTCCCTTTGAGCCTGTAGTTCCGGATTGATCAGCCTTTGAAAGAGCCTGGGATAAAGCTCCGAGAATTCCATTTGAAGAAAATGTTGCGCCACTTACAGTATCAATTCCAGAAGTACTCTGTCTGGAAATCACATTGGACTTGATTGTTTTCCATGCCTTATTAAAAAATTCAGGTGTATCTGTATTTGTGTTGCTTATTTTTTTGATTTTTCCATTTTTTATTGTAACCTTTACCGTTACGGTTCCATCAAAGCCTTCTGCCTGTCCTTCATATACGCCATCTTTATAACTGACAGAAGTATCCTTCTTCGGTTTCTTTGCTGGTTTTAGCGTTGGTGTTGGTGTGGCAGCTTCACTGTTTCCAGCCTGTGAAAGAGCATTCTGTACTGCCTGGATAATTCCGTTTGAGGAATAAGTTGCACTGCTGACTGCATCCACATTAGGGGACTGGCTTGATAAAACCTTACTTACAACGCCTTGTGCGGAAGCAAAATAAGAGCCTGTTTCTCCAGAGGCACTCAATATATCAACAGCTGTGATTTTCCCACCTGATACAGTTACCTGTACGGTAATCGTTCCTCCAAAGCCAGTACCGCTGCCCTGGTAAGTTCCATCTTTATAGCCGCCTTCCGGAACTTCTGTAGTTGGTGTAGTGGTTGACCCCTGACCTACCCCTGAAGATGCAGCCGTTTTTACTGGAAGGGTCTTTGCACTTCCTTTTTTTATACCACTTTTTTTCCTTGAAATTTTGGAAGTTTTTTTCTTTGAAGAAGATGATGCATTTTTACCTGCTTTCAGCAGACTCTCCTCTTCTGTCTCTTCATCTGCTGTCTCATAGGAATAGGCTGTTTCCAGAAGCGATTCCAGCTCCTGGGATTTTACAACCTCTCTGGTTTCAGCAGTCACTTCTTTTCCACTGCTGCCAGCCTGAACACCTGCTGCAGTCACAGCCGCAATAACCACTGCTGCCGGAGCAAGTTTCACCAGATTCTTTTTTTCAAAAGGATTCTTATCACTGTCTCGTTTTTTCATGCTGTCTCCTGTTAAAATATGTAGCAAAATAATTTTCTTTTTACAAGCAAAAGCAGGGGCTGTTAAAAACGGCCCCCGTTCCTTTGCTTTGTTTTATTTTACTTTTACTTTGAATTTCTTAGATACTCCATTACTTGTAACCGTAATAGTTGCAGTACCTTTCTTTTTGCCCTTTACAACACCTTTTGCAGTAACAGTAGCTACTTTCTTGTTGCTGGACTTGTATGTTACTTTTCCGGATGGTGTTGCAGTTGCTTTGATTTTTACGTTTTTGCCTTTCTTGATTGTTGCAGAAGATTTTGCAAGCTTCAGAGAAGGTTTCTTAACCTGGATCACTACTTTCTTGGTGTAATTTCCAACCTTTACAGTAATGGTTGTCTTTCCCACTTTTTTCGCTTTTACAACGCCTTTGGAAGAAACAGTAGCTACTTTCTTGTTGCTGGATGTAAATTTAACTTTTCCAGTTACATCATTTTTTACAACCGTAATGGTTGTAGAGGTTTTTCCTTTGGTGTAAATTGTGGAAGCTTTTGCAGTTGCTGTAATTCCTTTGGCCGGTGCAGGAGTTTCCGTTGGCTGTTCCGGAGTTACGGTTGGTGCAGGAGTTTCCGTTGGCTGAGCCGGCACAGGTGTTGCAGTTGGTGCAGGGGCTTTGACCAGCAGATCAAGTGCCTCTCTTAAATGACCAATCTGCTCTGTTACTCCGTTCGATGTCTGATTCTTGATATTTGCAAGCATATCCTCGCATTCTGCAAGTTCGTTTGCAATCTTGTCTTTTGCTGCTGCCCAGCTCTCTTTTGTATAATCAGCCTCTTTTAAAGCTTTTGCTTCTGCAATGATTTTTTCCAGTGGTGCAGAATCTGCATCCCCTGCTGCTTTTACAATATTCTGAGCTGTGGCCTGTACCTTTACAACGAAATCCTTGTATCCCAGTGCATGTACCGTAAGCATCCAGTAACCGGTTCCGTCATATCCTGTCGGAAGCTGGCATCTTCCGGATTCTGTAAGTCCAAGCTGGATTCCCATTAACTTATGCATCCAGTTATCTGCTGCAAATTTGGTTCCATAATTTGCAAGTCTGTTTGTGTAGGTAGAATCATTTCCATAATAAGCCCACTCTACAGACTGCATATGTGCACCAAGATCACCATAGTTTCCAGTCAGGTCCACTCTCAGGAATTCACCATAGGAACCATTTGCATCCTTTACCGTTACGGTAAGTCCGGTTGCCTCTTTCAGTTCCGCATCCTTAATACCAGACTCCGTTCCGCTCTGTCTTGCTCCAATTGTGAAGCTTCCATCCTCATTCTTTGTTACTTTCTTCAGTCCATTGGTGTTTGCGGTTACATTAGCCACAGCTTCATAAGCCTTCAGGTTCTCTTCTCCGTATCCACCGTTCAGCTGTCCACCATTCTTTACAATTGCATGACCTTCTGCAAAGGCTGCAAGATCTGCCCTTTTAATCTGGATTGGTACATATTTCAGACCGGTTACCGTGTATCCCTTTACATTGTTTCTGCTAAAAGCTTCCGATGTTCCATCTGTGTAATAAACGGTTTTTCCGTCCTTGCTCCAATAAGAAACTGTTTTTCCATTCAATACGGCAATTGCCTGGAAGCTGCCTCTGTGAAGGCCATGGTTTGCAGTTGCTCTTGACACAGCATCAAATGCGCCAAGATCCGTTTCTCCTTTTCTGTCTTTCTCATCTGAAGAAGCTGTTGAGCCTGCATTATATACATCCTCAGAGGACCAGTATTCAGCCCAGGTAAGACCTGCATATACATATACATTTTCGTTGTAAACAAATGTTACATCCGGATATCCAGAAGCGCTTACTACCACTGTGTCTCCATCCTTTACAGCAGCTTTAGAGTAATCAAGAGTTCCATCCTCCTGAACAACCTTTACAGCATCTCTTCCGCTTGCATCATACTCTTTGTCACCAATCTTTACTTTGGAAACTGTTTTGGTATATGCCGCAAACTGCTCTGCTGTAACGTCTGCTGCAGCAACCAGTTTTCCATCATACTCGTCATAGGAAGCCATTACAGTTTCTGTTGTTGCTGTAAAAGCAGCGCTGATGGAAGCATATATTCCATTTGCATCAGAGATTGTGAGCGTATGGGTTCCAGGTGCAAGGTTTGCAACCTTTACTCCTGTCTCTGTTGCCACTGTCTCTACATCATCAACTGCATATTTCTTTGAATAATCAGATGGAAGTGCTTCAGATAATTCAACTTTAACCTCTGCATCTGTTACCTTGATGTTGTCAACGGTTGCACTGACACCTGTTTTTACCGGAACATAAGTATCTGGAATATCAAAATTAATTTCCCCCTTATCCGTATAGTACGTTACGCTGGAAATAGTTTTTCCCATCATGGATTTGTAGTGGTCAGAGCTTATTGTGCAACCGTGAGATTCTGTTGTAAAGCCGGTGCTCCATGCAAGTTCTTTTCCTTTCCAGATATTCTCAAGATGACGGAGTGCATAAGTGGTTCCGTCTGTTGTATTGATGATTACACCATAAATCTTATCACCTTTAGATGCATTTACTACTGCCTTTACTGCCGTCTCATCCAGCTCAAGCTGATAATCTCCATATTTGGAATTAAGCTTTAATTCAGCATTCACACTAACATTCTGTTCGGACATTCCCTGAACAGCGCCAAAAGAAATATTTCCGTTCTCATCTACGCTCATTTCCTTGTAATATGCAGGAGTTTCTGCCGGAACATAATAAGTATAGCTTGGCTGTTCAATAAGAGCCGCTGCACCAGTATATGTATTAGTACTTACCTGGCCTTTCATGTTCGTAGTAATCTCTATAGTAGTGCTGTCTGTAATCTGTTTAAAATTTTCCAAATCAGAAGCTTTATTCACTTTTACCGGAAAAGTAACACCTGCAAGTTCATTTCCTTCCGCACTTGTATGATAAGCAGCATTTCCATTCATCACGCCGCTCATCTTTGTTTTTGCTTTCGTCGCGGATGTAAATGCATCTACTTTTACATCATTGTTTTTCAACTCAGATCTGTAAAAAGCCTCGTAAGGAATATTCATCAGTACGATCTGACCATCCTCCACTGTTTTCACAGCTCCTGCTTCACTGTTGGTTTCGCCCTCAGTGTCTGCCAAAAAAGCATCTTCTGTTTCTCCGGTTTCACCATCCTCGAATCCAGACTCCTCTTCTGCTGCTTCTCCAGATTCAAAACCATCCTCTATGTCTGTACCAAAATCTGCTGAATCGTCAGCCTCTGATGCTTCGTCATAGTCGTCTGAAATCTCTTCAGAATCATATGTAGTCTCTTCAGATACCTCAACAGCTACTTCTCCAGAAGTAAAGTCCTCTGCCATAACTCCAACCGGTGAACTGGTCATCGCTACAGCTGCACTCATAATGATCGGAGCAATTTTTCTTAATAACTTTTTGTCAGCCATTCTCTTCCTCCTTATTTAACTTTTATTAGTATTTTCTAACCTTTGTTTATTCTACAGAATTGTGTTAGAAATGTCTATCTTTTTTTAGTTTAGACATTGCACTTTTTTTATCAACAAGAGGGGCTGTTCCGTATATCGACAAGTTGATTCTGGCTCCATATTTTATATAAAAAATACTTTCCTCTCTTCAGTTATAATGACACCGCTTACAGACAGCACACTTATTTGCAGCAAAAAAAAATCCAGGCACGGAAGTCTTCTTACTTCTATACCTGGATTCTCGTACATCGAATATTAAGTAACTGCCCTATTGACTTGTCTGATTTTTCATCTGCTGCGCCGCCTTCCTCCGCGATGCACAAAAATTATACTGTGTATCATTTCCCTCTGGCAGTCACAAATGCGTTTTAGAACAGCCGTTTTGCTTCGCAGACATGGCCGTTTGGATGCGCCATACACCATATTTTCTTTCTATGAGAAAAAGCTCTCAGCCACGCTCATCTCCGCAATATATCCAACAGTTCCTGTCATAAAAATAGTTCCGTCTTCTTTAATGTCGATCTGAATCATACCACCTGGCTGGTTTACATTGATTCTGTTTTCCATCAGACCTTTTCGGTAGGCTGCAATGGCTGCCGCACAGCTTCCTGTTCCGGAAGCTTTTGTGTAACCGGAGCCACGCTCCCAGATCTCAATATCCAGATTTCCTTTGTCAATCTGGCGGCAGATCTGCAGGTTCACTCTTTCCGGGAACTCATCTGCATTTTCCACATATGGCCCCAACTCCCTTACTTTTTCCGGGGATACCTGATCCATGAAAATAATGCAGTGTGGATTTCCTACAGTGAGACAAGTTGCCTTGTATTCTTTCTTGTTAAATGTAAATGGCTCATCGATCACCTCACGCACCTCGCCAGTTACCGGAATCTCTCTGGAAAGGAAGGAGGCCTTGCCCATGTTTACGCGGAACTCTGTCGCTCTGGCATTCAGACACTCTACTTCGATTGTTCCTGATAAAGTCTCAATGGCAAATTTTTTCTCTGTAACATACTCATTGTCCATAAGATATTTTGCAAAAATACA
This sequence comes from uncultured Blautia sp., assembly GCA_934394545.1. GTDB lineage: Bacteria > Bacillota > Clostridia > Lachnospirales > Lachnospiraceae > Blautia_A. The sequence continues at coordinate 5,468 of CAKRRG010000045.1, read as the reverse complement.
GACACCGTTTCCACTGATTGCAGCTTCACTTCCATCGGAATTAAAAATACGCATTCCCATTTTTCCGTTAATGTCAACTGGTCCGTAAAGCACACCATCCGCTCCAAGTCCAAATCCCCGCTGGCAAAGAAGCGCAACTTTTTTGCCCTGCAGCTGAAGCTGGTTTTTCTTCGCATCCAGTACCAGATAATCATTTCCAAAGCCCTGATATTTTGTCATGATAATGCTGTCTCTCATTGTTTTCAATTCCTTTCTGGCGAAACACCCATGATCTTTTTTCTCAAATCACATCTTATATATCCAGTATAGCGTTTATTTTTCCCATGTACATAGAATAACTTGCGAAATATATTGCAAAAAATGCGGTATTTCATTTATAATAAAGTCATATTTCAAGCGCAGTATTGAATTATGACGCTACGCAAACGTAGCTGCAAGCAAAGTTTGCGGTTCCATACACACTATAGTTAAAACAGGAGCCATAACATATGAATTCTTTCAATGAGCCTACTGAAAAAACCGGCTATCTGGAGCAGGATTTCCGGCTTTTTCACATCAAGGACCAGACCAAACGGGATTTTTCCTACCATTATCATGATTTTCACAAAGTGATCATCTTCCTTTCCGGAAAGGCTGCCTATCACATTGAAGGAAAGTCCTACTATCTGAAATCCTGGGACATTCTCCTCGTGAACCGTCACGCCATCCACAAACCGGAAATTGATTTTTCAGTTCCATACGAACGTTTTGTACTATGGATCCGCGACGACATCAAATCCACAGAACTGCTCCGCTGTTTTCAGAAGGCGATTGACCGGAGTTACAATCTGATCCGTCTGGACTCTGACACTCAGGAAAAATTAAAGCAGCTTCTCTACGAACTGGAAGCTGCCCTGAAAGACGAAAAATTTGGAAGCGAGCTTCTTGGCTCAGCTCTTTTTACCCAGTTCATGGTTTATGTAAACCGCATTTTTCTGGAAAAGCAGTACATCTACGACACTCGCTCCTACAGCAGTGATTCCCAGATAGAAGAGCTTCTCCGTTATATTAACCACAATCTTACTGAAGATCTTTCCATTGAAACCCTTGCGCGAAAATACTACCTGAGCAAGTATCACATGATGCGGAAATTCAAGGAGGAAACCGGTTATACCATCCACAACTACATCATTAGCAAGCGCCTTCTTCTCGCCCGCACAAAAATTTCCGAAGGTACCCCCATCCTGAAGGCCGCCCAGTTAAGCGGCTTCTCCGACTATACCACCTTCTCCCGGGCCTATAAAAAACAATTTGGTACTGCGCCGAGCCAGACACTATGATTGCTATTTAGTGTGTTGGTCGTTATTCCGGATGCGATTTCACAATGGGTATTACTCCAGCGAACCATTTCAGGCGCGTCCTTAGCGTAGATGAAATCCAGCGCTTACGAAGACTTAGGAGTGACGGCTCTCCGGAACTCCTTAGTCGCAGTTAGCGATTAGTTCATCGTAGCGTTGCGCCGGTGAGTGAGTAATACCCATTGTCCGAATGCGTCCGCCTTGAACAACTTTCAACACACCAAATAGCAAAAGAGCGAATTTCCAAGACCTCCCGCCTCTGGAAATTCGCTCTCTATAGTCACTCTGATTTAAACATTAGCAGTCTTTCTGCCGCAGCACTGTTTATACTTCTTGCCGCTTCCGCAAGGACACGGATCATTTGGATATACCTTGATTTCTTTTCTCTGAACCGGCTTACGGACGCTGGAATCATCTTTATTCGTTCCGGTAACCTTAGCCACCTGCTCACGCTCAATCTTCTGCTCTACATGAACATGATACAGCATTCTCACAGTATCCTCCTGAATGGAAGTGATCATGCTGTTAAACATATCAAATGCGGCCATCTTGTACTCAACAACCGGATCTCTCTGACCATAAGCAGTCAGACCGATGCCCTGACGAAGGATCTCCATGTCATCAATGTGATCCATCCACTTACTGTCAATGCTCTTCAGAAGGATAACACGCTCAAGCTCACGCAGCTGCTCCGGCTCCGGGAATTCGGACTCCTTCGCCTCGTAAAGCTTCACAGCCTCCTCCTTGATCAGATGCTTCATCTCATTCTTTTTCTTGCCCTTAACCTTCTCAGCAGTAAGAGGCTCAATCGGAATGATCTGACGGAGAACACTGTTAAACTCATTCAGATCCCATTCTTCAGAATCCACATCCTCAGAGAAGCACATATCTACAGCATTATCTACAATATCCGTGATCATCTTGTAGATGGCATCACGCATGTTCTCACCATCCAGTACCTGACGACGTTCCTTGTAAATAATCTCACGCTGCTCATTATTAACCTGGTCATAATCAAGAAGATTCTTACGAATACCAAAGTTGTTAAACTCAATCTTCTCCTGTGCCTTCTCAATAGCATTAGAAAGCATCTTATGCTCGATCTGCTCATTCTCAGCCACACCAAGGGAGGTGAACACCTTCATCAGACGCTCAGATCCGAACAGACGCATCAGATCGTCCTCAAGGGAAATGTAGAAACGGGATTCTCCCGGATCTCCCTGACGTCCGGAACGTCCACGCAGCTGATTATCAATACGTCTGGACTCATGACGCTCTGTACCGATGATCTTCAGGCCACCGGCTGCTCTTGACACATCGTCAAGCTTAATATCCGTACCACGACCAGCCATATTGGTTGCGATGGTAACCGCACCAGCCTGACCTGCCTGTGCTACGATCTCAGCCTCCAGCTCATGGAACTTGGCATTCAATACATTATGCGGGATTCCCTCTCTCTTCAGCATACGGCTGATAAGCTCAGAAGTCTCGATAGTGATAGTACCAACCAGTACAGGCTGCTGCTTCTCATGTGCTTCCTTTACAGACTGGACAACTGCATTGAATTTCTCTTTCTTAGTCATATATACGGCATCGTCTAAATCCTTACGCTGAACCGGTTTATTGGTCGGAATCTCAACAACGTCCATTGCATAGATATCACGGAACTCCTTCTCCTCCGTAAGAGCAGTACCGGTCATACCACCCTTCTTATCGTATTTATTAAAGAAGTTCTGGAATGTGATGGTTGCAAGTGTCTTACTCTCACGTTTAACCTTAACGTGCTCCTTGGCCTCAATTGCCTGATGAAGACCATCTGAATAACGACGTCCCGGCATAATACGTCCGGTAAATTCGTCAACGATCATAACCTCGTCATCTTTTACAACGTAATCCTGATCGCGATGCATCAGATTATGTGCACGCAGTGCAAGGATAATATTGTGCTGGATTTCAAGATTCTCCGGATCTGCAAGATTCTCAATACTAAAGAATTTCTCAACCTTCTTCACACCCTGCTCCGTAAGGTTAACAAGCTTATCCTTCTCATTTACTACAAAGTCACCGGTCTCGATAACTTCCTCTCCCATGATGGCTGCCATCTTGGTCATCTCATGGCTGGCTTCTCCACGCTCCAACTGCTGTGCAAGGATATCGCAAACCTCATACAGCTTCGTGGACTTACCACTCTGTCCGGAAATGATCAGAGGCGTACGAGCCTCATCAATTAAAATGGAATCCACCTCATCGATAATACAGTAGTGAAGGTCACGCTGTACCAGCTGCTCCTTGTAAATAACCATGTTATCACGAAGGTAGTCGAAACCAAGCTCATTATTGGTAACATAAGTAATATCACAGCCATATGCCGCACGGCGCTCTTCCGGCTTCATGTCATTCAGAACAACACCAACGGTAAGGCCAAGGAATCTGTGAACCTGTCCCATCTCCTCAGCATCACGCTTCGCCAGATAATCGTTAACTGTTACAACGTGAACTCCCTTGCCCTCCAGTGCATTCAGGTAAGATGGTAAAGTAGCTACAAGTGTCTTACCTTCACCAGTCTTCATCTCGGCGATACGCCCCTGATGAAGTACGATTCCACCGATCAGCTGTACTTCGAAATGCTCCATTCCAAGCACACGCTTGGCAGCCTCACGCACGGTAGCAAATGCCTCTGGTAAAAGGTCATCCAGAGTAGCTCCCTCTTCAAGGCGTTTCTTAAATTCTCTTGTCTTACCACGAAGTTCTTCGTCGGTTAATTTCTGCATTTCAGGACGCAGATCCTCGATTTTCTTAACGAGTGGCATAATACGCTTAACCTCTCGCGCACTGCGGGTTCCGAAAACTTTTGAAAACATATTCATTTAGCACTTAACTCCTGTCTATCTTTTTAGATGTCATATTGTGTAATATAACGAATTACATATCTCATAAAATTATACATTTTGTTTAACATACCTATTTATTTTATCACTTTTTGCCATGGAAAACAATAAATATTTGATGAACAAAATATGTCTCCAATGTGATATATTAAAGTAAAATGGATTTATGCCCAAAATCCGTACTCAACTCACTTTATGTTTCAGGAGAATTTTTATAATGATCTATCTTTTTCAGGAACTGAACTCAGTTTCAAACGAATTGCTTCACCGGATGATTTCTTTATTGCCCACAGCGCGCCGGGAATATGTACTGCATTTTAAGCAGCCGGAGGACCAGAAGCGTTCTGCCCTGGCCTGGCTACTTCTGTGTTATGGACTTAAACAGGAATATGGTTTCCGGGAAATCCCGGATTTCCAGAAAACCTCTTCCGGGAAACCATTTTTCCAGGGGGAAAATATGCCGTTTTTTAATCTCAGCCACAGCGGAAATTTCGTGAGCTGTGCCTTGCATGACAGGGAAATCGGGCTGGATATCCAGAAGCTCACAGCACCCCGGGAGTCTCTTATCCGAAGAGTCTGCACTCAGGAGGAGCTTATTTTCTTAAAGTCCCCCCAGGATTTCTGCCGGATCTGGGCTATGAAGGAAAGCGCCGTCAAACTTACCGGAGAAGGGATCACCGGAAATTTCCGGGAGATTCTCACCCTGCATCCGGATATGCACACCCATACCATCCCATTGGAAAATGGAGCCGGGTTTCTGGCCTATAGCGTTTATAAAGATGCAACTCTTCCGGTTCAGCTGGTTTCCGCTGCAGAATTACTCTGTTTTTGAAGATTGCGGGAGTGCAAAGCGCGTAGCAATCTGGTATCAAAGGGGGTCAAAAATCCTTTTGACCCCAACATCATAAAATACATAGATGCATAAATACATAAGGAAATCCCGGAAGCATAAGCCTCCGGGACATTCTTATTCACTTATTTAGTTTTAATATAAACAAATCGGGAAGCAGTTCTATTAATCCTCCGGCTCGATCAGTCCGTAGGTATTACCTTTACGCTTGTAAACTACGTTCACCTGATCTGTCTCTGCATTGCAGAATACGAAGAAATTATGTCCGAGAAGTTCCATCTGAACACATGCATCCTCTGGATACATAGGCTTAATGTCAAATTTCTTGGTACGGATGATCTTAACTTCCTCATCCTCTTCATAATCCTTGTCCAGATATGCCTGCTGGAAATT
>CAKRRG010000044.1 GCA_934394545.1 uncultured Blautia sp. | reverse complement strand
AGTGTTGCCGCAAAAGTTGTCTTTCCTACTCCGCCTTTACCGGTTACTGCTATTTTCATAAGTTAATCGCGCCTTTCTTTGGATCAGATTCCGAGAGCGTCACGTTTCTCTTCGATTCTCGCAATCATAAGATCACCTAATTTATCAATATCTTTTTCAACTGTATATGCTGCTTCTACCCAGTCACGTACACCCTCTGTAAGAAGACCTGCAACCTCTGTAGAACCGGAAACATATGGGTCTACACCAAGATAGGTATCAAGACCTGTTGCTACTACATAGTTTCCAATGGAAACAGCCTTCTCAGACATCCACTCAGGAGCACATCCAACTACTGGCAGCTGGGAAATATTCAGTCCGGAATCCTTAGCAAGCTCAGAAGCAAGAATCAGCATACGGCTGATATCAACACAGGATCCCATATGTAATACTGGCGGGATATCTGCAAGCTCGCAAACACGTTTCAGACCAGCACCGCAAAGGTCTTTTGCAGCTTTGTCCATAAGTCCTGCACGAGCAGCTGCCTGTGCGGAACATCCGGAAGCGATGATCACGATATCGTTTGCGATCAGTTTCTTCATAAGTTCGATGTGAGCTGTGTCAGGTCTTACCTTCGGGTTGTTACATCCAACCATAGCAACAGCACCACGGATAACACCAGATGTAATACACTCAAGGAGAGGTTTGGTGGTACCGGTCTCGTCTACCTGAGAGTTTGTTACGCCGTCAAGTGTCTTAACGATTGCTTCTACAGAGTAACCAACAGTAGCTTTATGTTTCAGATCCGGGATATGTACAAGCTCCGGTTTTCTGTTCTTGAAGTTCTCACATGCAAGTTTTACGATCTGTTTTGCTTTCTCTCCTGCTGTACCTGCATCAAATTCAATGAAATCGGAATCTGGCATCTGGCAGATTGGAGAAGTTGTGATGAATTTTGTATGGAAGCATTTGGAAAGAGGTCCAAGTGCCGGGAAAATACACTGAACGTCAACTACGATTGCCTCACAGGCACCTGTCAGTACAACGTTCTCCTGCTGTAAGAAGTTACCAGCCATCGGAATACCACGACGCATTGCAACCTCATTAGATGTACAACATACTCCGGAAACAGTGATTCCCTTAGCACCCATGGATTTCGCATAGTCGATCATCTCTTTGCTGTCTGCATACTCACAGATCATCTCAGAAAGACTCGGGTCATGTCCATGAACAACGATGTTTACATTCTCTGCATTCATAACACCAAGGTTAGCCTCGGTATCGATTGGCTTCGGAGTTCCGAAAAGGACATCAGAGAACTCAGTTCCGCACATGGAACCGCCCCATCCATCGGAAAGACCGTTACGAAGTGCCTGACGGATCAGAGCCTCTGGTTTGCTTGTGTTACCCATATGAGTCATATGAAGTGCACAGGAAACCTCACGGTCGATTGCTCTTGGCTCGATTCCAGCTGCATGCCACAGATCCTGTGTATGCTGAGGTGCTCTCTTGAGCCATCTGGAAAAGCCTCTGATCTTTCCGTACTCTTCCTGAGCAAGATCAGACATTTCATGAGCCAGATCATAGATATCTTTGCCTTCTGTCTCGACGCCCCACTCTTTTGCAATACGGATCAGTTTCTCAGGATCTTTTACCTGGTAATCGCCACCCTCTTTTGCATGTCCAAGTGTGATACAGATCTCACGGCCATGATCAGAATGTGTAGCTGCGCCGCCTGCTGTAAAACGAAGGAAATTTCTTCCTACGATACCATGTACATCACATCCGCAGATACCTCTCGGTGCCTTTGGAGTAATACGGCACGGCCCCATAGAACAGATTCGGCAGCAAACACCCTGCTCACCGAATTTACAGTGTGGAGTCTGATTCTTAACACGCATCTGCCAGGAATCAGCGCCTACCTTTTCACCAGTCTCAAGAAGACGGGCTGTGGCAGCTTCGAATTCTTCCACTGTAGTTAATTTGAATTCACTCATTGTTGACCTCCTCTAAGTATGTGTTACTTTAAATAGTTTTTTGTTTTTCCGATAATCGGAACCCATCCCCTCCCATGGGATAATTCTCTGCTAAAAATATCGCAGCAGGATTTCCGCCTACTGCGGTTTTTATTTTGCAGTTTATATCTTCATGCTGCATATTATGCATACAATGGGGATTTCATTTATAAATCAAGCTTGTCTACAATTTCATGAAGAGCGATCTTCACCGGATTGTCGTCCGGAAGGTCTACAGTTGGTCTGCCTTCGCAGTCATATTCGTAAACTGTTTCATCCTGTGGTACAACCCCAAGTAGATCAAGTCCCTGATTTTTAATTTCTTCTTTAATACCATCGTTCAGCTTACCGCCAGGAGCACGGTTGATAATAAGCCCTACCTTATTAGGATGCATATCACATTCCTTAATAAGCTCAGCAATACGGCCAACAGCCTGTACGCCTCTTCTGGAGCAGTCACTGACCAGAATTGCTGTCTGCATGGATGGAAGAACACCTCTGCTGATATGTTCCATACCAGCCTCGTTATCAACAACAATGTAAGGATAATTATTCTGGTATTTCGCAAGCTGTGTCTGAAGAAGTCCGTTTACAAAGCAGTAGCAACCCTTTCCCTGAGTTCTGCCCATAACCAGAAGATCAAAATCATCATCCTCTACAAGAGCATCCTCAAAACGTCTCTCAGCATAATCAGCCTTGGACATTCCCGCAGGAATAGGGTTTTCACTTGAAAGCTCTGCTCGGGCAATTTCTTCCCGGACATCACCAAGTGTAGTCTCTACTTCTACGCCAAGAACCTCATTCAGATTCGAGTTTGCATCCGCATCTACTGCAAGGATAGGACCTTTGCCCTTTTCACAGAGATACTGGATCAGCATTCCGCATAATGTGGTTTTACCAACGCCGCCTTTACCTGCGACAGCAATTACATGTGCCATAATAAATCAATTGCCTCCTGCAAAAATTTAAGTCTAAAACCGATCAGATTAAAGTTCGAAGTCCGGATCTGTCAATGATCTCGGATACGTCTTTCCATTTATTCAGTGCATACAGATGGATTCCATCTACTCCAAGAGCACGATACTCATCGATCTGCTTGATCGTGTACTCGATTCCCTCTTCTTTGAATCTCTTGATCTTATCATCATAGAACAGATCAAATGGTTTACCGTCAGCATCCTTAGCTGTAAACGGATTCGGGAACAGCCAGTTTCTGGATATAAGCCTGCAAAGCTCGCGATCCATTACGCAGCCGTTACGGGAAAGTGCCATATTGATCGTAGCAGACATATCAAGGATCGGCATTACGCCGACATCTACAGGCATGGTGACGCCTGCCTCACGGATTGCATCCAGCCAGTATTTGAACTGCTCCATATCCCAGCAAAGCTGCGTCATGATGTAATCTGCACCATTGTCCTGCTTCTGTCTGAGAACTGCAATATCCGCATCAAGGCTGCGGCATGAAATATGCCCCTCCGGAGAGCCTGCAACTGCGATCTCGAATTTATCACCAAATTCATCGCGGACAAACTTCACAAGATCAGTCGCATAGTTAAAATCGCCACAGGTTGTTGTCTCACCAAGAGGAATATCTCCACGAAGTGCAAGCATATGGTCTACGCCCTCTGCAAGATACTGTTCCAACTGCTCTTTAATTCCATCCTTTGTGTTCTTGATCACTGTGAAATGAGTAACCGGAATCGTTCCCGCCTTCCTGATCATCTGACACACTTCTCTGTTCGCACCAACATTTCCGCCTCCGGCACCATAGGTACAGGAGATGTACTCTGGCTTGTACTTCATAAGATGCTCAATCGTTCCGGGAAGGTTCGCCATGCCTTTCTCTGTCTTCGGCGGGAAAAGTTCGAAAGACAAGAGCATCTTTTCCCTCATCGCTTCTGACAACTTCATAATTACATACCTCCACGTATAAGTAATTTATCCCAAAGGCTTTCGCCTCAAGATTTCATGAAAGTCCTAAGCTTTCTTTAGTCACATTTCACCTTAACGATACTGTTAGCCAGGTCTACCATAAGAATGGTTCCCTCTACAATTCTTTCATCTCCCATAATGTCACGGAGAATAAGTTTATTCCCTTCCACATTAATACGGCTTACATTCTTAAAGATCACAGAATCGTCATTGTCCTTATATACCGTTGCTAAACACATAATAATGCCTCCTTATTTCATTTCCTCTTTTACAAGAGTCAGAGCAAGGCCAAGGCGCATGTTTCCTTTCTGGAAATCGGAAACACTCTCCTTAATGGTCTTCGCAGCAGCGTCCATTCCCATCTTCGCCAGATTATCTGCCATCTGGTCAAGCTCCGCTGCATGATGTTCATTGTGCTGAAGCATATAGGTAAGAAGAGCTATTGTCTCGTTTTTACAGTCTCCACCCTGACATCCTCCACACTCTGTGCCGCAGCTCTGTCCCTCAGTATGTGTATGTTCATGATTATCAGCTCCGTCATGAGTGTGCGCATGGGTATGGTTTACACCATCAGCATGAGTATGCGCATGGGTATGCTCATGTCCGTGCTGAACCAGATTCCCGTTTTCATCTTTGATCAAATGCATATTGTCACTCCTTTCCACCGTAAATACGGCAGATAAATCACAACCTTGTTCTGTTTCAGACACGAAAAAAGCTCACGCCGGCAGCGTGAGAAGCATGCAAGAATTCGTATAATGAGATTCTCTATCCTTTATCATTGAAATAATGAGATTCCGCATATCTCTTTCTTCATGCATAACACAATTCCCTTCTTCTACCCTAAAAACCACAGAGTTATGACATAAATTTATCAATTTTTGATTTTATTATACATCCTTTTCAATTATTACGCAAGGAAATAATTATAAATTTTTACCAAATTTCACCGCTTTACCATAGGAATATATGTTTTAATTTCCGTGCAATTTTATCAAACTTTCCCGTGTTTTGTCTAAAGATTAACAAGCAGTCTTTTACGTAAAAAACAGGTGAATATTCTGTGATTATATGGTATAATAATTAAAGTTTATTTTTTGTGAGGAGGAATTAGCTTTGAAAGAAACCGTATTCCTGAATACCGACAGAGAAATGCCCCTTTTAGGGCTTGGCGTATATAAGACAGCAGATAATGAAGCGGAGACTGCTATCACAGCAGCTATAAATGCAGGCTATCGTCTGATTGACACAGCTTCCGCATATAAGAATGAAGAAAGTATAGGGAAAGCAATAGCCAGATGCGGCATCCCCCGCAAGGAGCTTTTTATCACAAGTAAGATCTGGAATAATGCGCAGCGTCTTGGAGATGTGGATGGTGCCTTTTACAGAAGTCTGGAGAGATTGAAGCTGGATTATCTGGATCTCTATCTTATTCACTGGCCGGTGCCTGGCTGTTATACCGGAACCTGGCTGGAAATGGCCAAGCTTCTTGAGACCGGACGTGTTCTCTCCATCGGAGTCAGCAATTTCCAGATTCATCACCTGGAGGAACTGAGAAAGATTTCAGGTATTATCCCTGCTGTCAATCAGATCGAATGCCATCCTCTCTGCTATCCTAAGGAATTAATTGAATACTGTCAGTCACAGGGAATTCAGGTACAAGCTTATGCCCCACTGGCACGAGGCGCTTACCTTGATAATGATGTAATGTGCGTACTTGGCACGAAATACGCACACACCCCGGCGCAGGTAGGATTGCGTTGGGCTATTCAGAAGGGAATCTCCGTAATTCCCAAGTCTGTTAACCCAGACCGTATCGCATCTAATGCTCAGATTTTTGATTTTACTATTGAAGATGAAGATATGGCAATTATGGATACCCTAAATGAGGATCTGCATACTTCACATGTGCCAGACGATCTGAAGGATGTAATTTTTTGACACCTATTAACACGTATAGAACAACAGCCGGAAGCTTTCTCCTTTATTGAAGAAGCATTCTGGCTGTTCTCACTTACTATATTCTTATTTATTCAGCGCAATTTCATCGCTATTTATCACACACGGATCACTCCCAGGAGATTTCCCCTTGTTTTTCCCTTTGCATAAGATCCTTTACAGCTTCTGAGGCTGGCTTATTCTCAAACAAAAGCTTATTAACTTCCATAACGATTGGCATTTCCACATCATATTTCTCTGCCAATTCCTTAGCTGCCTTTGCAGAATAAACCCCCTCAACAACCATCTGCACCTCATCCATAGCCTGTTGCATCGTATAGCCCTTTCCCATCAGGTAGCCGGCACGTCTGTTTCGGCTGTGTACACTGGCGCAGGTAACGATCAGGTCTCCAATCCCGGAAAGACCGGCAAAAGTCTCAAGCTTTGCCCCCATCCGTGCACCAAGTCTTGCCATTTCTGCAATTCCTCGTGTAATCAAAGCTGCCTTCGTATTATCTCCATATCCAAGCCCGTCGGCTGTTCCAGCCGCAAGTGCAATTACATTCTTAAGAGCGCCTCCAAGTTCCACACCCAGCATATCCGGTGTGGTATATACACGAAATACAGGGCTCATAAAAATCCCCTGAAGATACTCCGCAGTCTCCTTTTTCTTAGCACTGACTACGCAAGTAGTAGGAAGCCCGCGGCTAACCTCTTCCGCATGACTGGGACCTGAAAGGACACATACATCTGCCTGGGGAATTTCCTCCTTGATAATATCACACACAGGCATAAGCGTCTTCTCTTCCACGCCCTTTGCCACATTTACAATAATCTGGCCTTGACGAACCAATCTGGAAAGTCTCCTGCTGATCTCACGCATATAAGCAGACGGAGAAGCAAACACAACCACATCCGGTGACGCAAGCGCCTCTTTTTCATCGTCAGTGATAAGAATCCCCTCTGGAATCTTGATCCCTGGAAGCTTCTTTGAGTCCTCCCTTGTCTCGTTCAGAGCAGCAGCCTTTTGTGAATGTGCAGACCACAGCAAAACCTGATGGCCATTGTTGTGAAGCAGTATTGCAAGTGCTGTTCCCCAGCTTCCGGTTCCCATTACGCTGATTTTTGCCATTTCGTCACCTCTTCTTTATTTGGACGCAGTTTTACCTGCTCCAAGCTTATTCTCTGTTCCCTTTAGCAAGCGGACAATGTTCGCCCTGTGTCTGTAAATCGCAAGCACTGTCATAAGCCCCATAATTATATCCATCTCAAAAGTATGAAAATAATCCATGCCATAGCTTCCCATGGCTCCAAATACAACAAAGCATATAAGTGCCCCAGCATAAGCTGCCATAGATCCAAGGGATACGTAACGTGTAGCCACAACAATACCTGCAAAAATCACAGCACAGATAAGAAAAACTCTCCAATCCATTGCAAGCAGCATTCCAGCAGAAGCAGCAATTCCCTTACCTCCACGAAACCCAAGATAAAAAGGAAAATTGTGTCCAAGTACACAACCTGCTGCTGTGTACATGCCGAGCAGCGGAAGAATATCCCCGTAATTGTTCTTAAAAGCTGCATTTACTACCAGAATGGAAATCACACATTTCAGCATATCTCCAATAAGGGTTATCGCTCCTGCCTTTTTACCAAGCGTACGAAGGGCATTTGTCGTTCCTGCATTGCCGCTTCCATACTGCCGGATATCCATGTGATGTACCTTTCCAATAATGTAGGAGGTCTGAAACATTCCAAATACATATCCGATAGCAAGACAAATAATACGTTCCATATTTATTCCTTCTCTCCACGCTCTCTCACAATAAACTTCAGTGGTGTACCTCCAAAATCAAAAGCGTCTCGGATCTTATTCTCCAGATATCTTGTGTAGGAGAAATGCATCAGTTCCTTATCGTTCACAAAAATTACAAATGTAGGTGGCTTTACAGCAACCTGGGTCATGTAGAAAATCTTAAGGCGGCGTCCTCTGTCTGACGGCGGCTGCTGCATGGCAACTGCTTCTGTCAGGATTTCATTCAGCACACCTGTCTGGATACGCATGGTCTGATTCTCAATAACTGCATCCAGTGTTTCAAACATCCTGGAAATTCGAAGTCCTGTTTTTGCAGAAATGAATACAATTTCCGCATATGGCATAAAGGAAAGGACTTCACGGATACGGTTGGTATGCTTATAAATTGTCTTATCATTCTTCTCGATCGCATCCCATTTATTCACTGCAATGATAACGCCCTTGCCTTTTTCATGGGCAATTCCGGCAATCTTCGCATCCTGCTCCGTAACACCTTCTGAAGCATCGATCATTACAACAACCACATCTGCACGTTCTACTGCTGTCACTGTACGAATGACACTAAAGCGTTCGATTTCTTCCTTTACCTTTGCCTTACGGCGAAGGCCTGCGGTATCAATAAAAATATAATCTTTTTCATTCCAGGTCACCTTCGTATCCACAGCGTCTCTGGTAGTACCTGCAATATCAGACACAATAACACGGTCTTCTCCCAGAAGCTTGTTTACCAGCGAAGATTTCCCTACATTAGGTTTTCCAACGATCGCAATCTTCGGAATATCAGAATCTTCATCTTCACCTGCATCCTCAGGAAAATGTTTCACCACTTCGTCCAGCATATCTCCAAGTCCCTGGCGGTTAGCTGCGGAAATTGCAAATGGTTCCCCGATTCCCAGATTGTAAAATTCATAAACATCCATCATATACTTCTGAACGCTATCCACCTTATTAACCGCCAGAACCACTGGTTTACCGCTGCGGCGCAGCATGTCGGCTACCTTGGAATCTGAATCTACAAGTCCCTGATGTACGTCTGTAATAAATATGATAACATCTGCAGTATCAATAGCGATCTGTGCCTGTTCTCTCATCTGAGAGAGGATAATATCTCCACTGTCCGGCTCAATACCGCCTGTATCAATCAGCGTAAACTCATTATTCAGCCATGACGCATCTGCATAAATTCTGTCTCTTGTTACACCTGGCGTATCCTTTACAATTGAAATTTTATCTCCTGCCAGTACATTAAACAATGTGGATTTGCCCACATTAGGCCTGCCCACAATTGCTACTACCGGTTTGCTCATACATTTGTCTCCTTTTCTGTTTCTTATGATCAGGTGGATCAAGAACTGCTGATACCAGATCCGCTCCGCTCTCATCCACGATCACGATTTCTACATTCAGTTTCCTGGAAAGCTCCTCCACGGAAATATCATCCAGAAAAACATCTTCTTCATTTTTTAGCATGTTGCACGGAAGCAGAAGCTTCTCTCCCAGTTCCACTCCCTGAAGCTGTTTCAAAAGATCCTGCCCGGTAATCAGTCCGGACACGGTAATGGTCTCACCAAAGAATTCATTTCTTATGCAAGCCACTTCTACTTCTACGTTCGGAAACTTCTCGCGAATCATCTCCATATAGCTTGTAATAAAAGGTGCTGCCAGTGCACCTGTGGCGCTGACCGCTTTTATCCTGCGTTCATCTCCTGTTCTGTCTTCAAGTGCTTCCCGCACCTCAGTTCCAAGCAGCCGTAACATACCAACACCATTTTCCAGCTGAAGATAACCGTCATAGGAATCCTCTTCCGGCAGATCCCTGCCAGCCAGAATGTACCACTCATCAGAGGCATGGATAAAATGGATTCCATGCTCATCCATCATCTTCTTCTGCCAGGAATGAATGATATCCAGAACTTCTAATGCATCCTCCTTCTGAAATTGTTCCATGGGATACAAGCCTTCACGAAACTTCGTAAGGCCAACAGGAACCACCGAAACGCTCTGCAGCACCGGTGCATAAGCTGACATTTTCCGGATGCTGTCATCCAGTTCTTTGCCGTCATTCACGCCTTTGCACAAAACAATCTGTCCATTCATAGCAATTCCTGCATCATAAAGTCTCTGAAGCTTCTTCAGCGCATCCCCGGCAAAGCGGTTATGAAGCATTTTACATCTTAATTCCGGATTCATCGTCTGAATGGAAATATTAATAGGCTCCAGATGATAACGGATAATTCTCTCAATATCATGCTCACTCATATTGGTCAGTGTTACATAATTTCCCTGAATGAAAGACAATCTGGAATCATCATCTTTAAAATAAAGAGTCTCTCTCATACCTGGCGGCATCTGATCAATAAAACAGAAAATGCAGTGATTGGAGCAGGAACGGTAATCATCCATAAGATCCTTCTCAAAAACAATACCAAGATCTTCTTCATATTCCTTCTCTACTTCCAGTTCCCAGATTTCTCCATTCTTCTTCTCTATCTCCAGAACCACATATTCTTCATTCATCAGATAACGGTAATCAAATATATCTTCTACAGGCTGACCATTTACGGTAAGCAGGATATCGCCCGGTGCAAGCTCCAGTTCCTGTGCAATACTTCCTTCCTGTACAACTGCAACTACATGTTTATTTTGTTTCTTCACATTTTTCTCCATTATAATTCCAAGTGCGATCTGCCGAACCATCAGCCGCTTACATTATGATACTTCCGATCGCATATTTCTGGCACAGCATAATTTAGCCATTATTTTTACTATAACAAGTTTTCTTCAAAAACACAACAAAAAAATTCCTTTCACTGCTTCTTCTGAGGATTTTTTCAAGTAAAAATCAATAAATTCCTTGACGGCATTTAGGGCAAATGTTATAAATATAAAGGAGAGGTCTGTACAGTCAAAGGATGTCTATCCTATGGCCTGCCGATCACCCAATTAACAATTAGCATACTACTTAGGAGGAATATCATGCCGAACATAGAATTACTTGAGAAATCTATGCCTGTCGCACCTATTCGTATCGCTGCATTGGAAGGCTGCCGCGAACTTGCAGAGGAGGTAGACAGAAACCTGGTAAAATTCCGTAAGGAACTTGTAGAGAAGAAGGGGCTTGATAATGTTCCACAGGGCTACAGCGAGAGCTCTTTTATTGTGGATTGTGAATGCCCCCGCTTCGGCACCGGTGAAGGTAAGGGAATTATCAAGGAATCCGTCCGGGGAACCGATCTTTATATCATGGTAGATGTAACCAACTACAGTTCCACATATACCGTTTGCGGACACGAGAACCATATGTCTCCCGACAACCATTTTCAGGATCTGAAAAGAATCATCTCCGCAGCTACAGGTAAGGCACACCGAATCAACGTAATCATGCCATTCCTTTATGAAGGCCGTCAGCACAGACGTAAGAAGAGAGAGTCTCTTGACTGCGCACTTGCTCTTCGTGAATTAAGTGACATGGGTGTTTCCAATATCATCACCTTTGACGCTCACGATCCCCGTGTACAGAATTCCATTCCGCTGAATGGTTTTGACAACTTCTTCCCTACTTACCAGTTTCTGAAGGCACTTGTGAAAAATGTAGACAATTTCCAGGTTGACAATGATCACCTTATGATTATCAGCCCGGATGAAGGCGCCATGTCCAGAGCCGTGTACTTTTCCAATATTCTCGGCGTTGACATGGGTATGTTCTACAAGAGACGTGACTACTCTACTGTAATAAATGGCAAGAACCCCATCGTCGCACATGAGTTTCTTGGTGCTTCCGTAGAGGGTAAGGATGTTGTCATTATTGACGATATGATTTCTTCCGGAGAAAGTATGCTTGATGTTGCCAAACAGATCAAAGAGCGCCATGCGAACCGTGTATTTATCTGCACGACCTATGGTCTGTTCACAGAAGGCATGGATAAATTTGACGCTTACTACGAAAAAGGATGGATTGATAAGGTTATCACGACCAACCTGAATTACCGTATTCCGGAGCTTCTTTCCAGGCCTTACTATGTAGAAGCCAACATGAGCAAGTATCTTGCAAGCATCATGGATATCATCAATCATGACGTTTCTGTTGAGAAGGTTCGTTCCAGCAACGAGAAGATCATGGATCTGATGAAGCGTGTAAATCAAGAATAATATGATGATACCAGGGTCAAAAGGTCAAAAATCCTCTTGACTCTCCAAAGACATCAAAAACCCCTGCGTCATACCTTTAAGGCGCAGGGGCTTTCTATTTTTGATCCGCATTAAGCTTCCGCTTTCCGGCGTATTCCAAGAAATGCTGCAAGATTTCCTCTTTTGCCCAAAGTGGCTCTATGAGAAAAAAGCAGTTCCGGATTGCAGCAGGTACAGATTCCGGACATAGAGATATGTGCTTCCTTTATTCCGGATTCCAGAAATATGATCCGATTTGCTTCCCACAGATTCAGCTGATATTTTCCATTTTCTTTCTGGTAAAAAAGACGATTCCAGTATTTTTCCGCAAAGCTATTCTGAAATTCCAAAATCACATCCTCGCTTACCTCATAGCACTCCTGGCAAATAGACGGTCCAATGGCCGTAAGGATCTGGCTGGGATCAGAGCCAAACTGCTCTTTCATTTTCTCTATTGTTACCCTTCCAATCTTTCCCACAGTTCCCTTCCAGCCGGAGTGAGATAATCCAATTGCATTATGAATGGGATCTATGAAATATAAGGGGACACAATCTGCATAAAAAGTGGCAAGTACCAGTCCCGGAGTATTTGTGATCATTCCATCCACATCCCGAAAAGCATTGGGATGTACCACTCCATTTCCTCTGTCCTCTTCTCCCACAAGACGAACGTTCGTTGTGTGAGTTTGATTAGATGCCACAACGTCTTCTATAGAGAATCCCACAGCCTTCCCCATTCTTTCATAATTCTCTCTGATCGCATTGTCATCATCGCCTCTTCCGAAGCTAAAGTTCATGGTAGAAAAAATCCCCTCACTAACACCGCCTATTCTTGTACTGAAACTGTGTACAATATCCGGCAGCTGTTCAAAAGCAGGGTATGTAAGATATTTCACTCCGTTTTTTTCATTCATTCTCATATGCGGTTCGTTTTCATTATGCCATTTGATAGCCATTTTTTCTCCTTCTTAAAAGTACACAGTTTTGTTATTCGCAGCTCCAGAGCATTTCTCCGCCAGATATTTAGCCGCAATAGTCAAAAGCATCCTTAATCCAGATGATCGAAGTTCCTTCGATTCCCACCACATCAAACCGGCATCTCACATCCATGCTTCTATATCGGTTCTTCAGATACTCTACCGCTACCCTGGAAATAATTCTTTGCTTGTGTCTGTCAACTGCAGCCAGCGAACTTCCGGAAAGCTTTGTACTTCTGAATTTAACCTCTACAAAGATCAGCCAGTTATCTGCCGTCATCCCGATCAGGTCAATTTCCCCAAACCGGTTCCGGTAATTCCGGTCCAGAATCATTACGCCTTGGGAAATCAGATAGTCAGCTGCCATCTGTTCATAAAAAGCACCTACTCTTCGCTTATTCTCTTTCATCCTTAAGCTCCAATACATTTCCGTCTTTCTTAAACCGTTATGAAATTCTTTATAAAAGTAGCTCTGTGAATAGGACTTGGACCAAACTTTTTCAATGCTTCTATGTGTGCCAATGAACCATATCCTTTATTAGATGCAAAACCATATTCCGGCATCACCTTGTCGTACTCTACCATCATTCTGTCTCTTGTCACCTTCGCCACAATACTGGCAGCTGCAATAGAAACACTCTTTGCATCGCCCTTTATAATGGGGACCTGAGGAATGCTGACCTGAGGAATTGTCACCGCATCATTAAGAAGGATCTGAGGTGCCGGATCCAGCTTGCTGATAGCTTCTCTCATAGCTTCGTAAGTGGCTTGAAGAATATTGATTTCATCAATTCTCTGAGGAGTGGCCATTCCAATTCCCACAGCTACTGCATTCTCCATGATCACATCATACAATTCCTCTCTTTTTGCAGCGCTTAACTGCTTCGAATCGTTCAAGTATAATATCTTGGAATCTTTCGGTAAAATAACAGCACCTGCCACCACGGGACCAGCAAGAGGGCCTCTTCCCACTTCATCTATTCCACACACAAATCCCATTTCTTCATATTTGCGCTCGAATTCTTTCATTTTTTCAGTACGTACAAGCTCCTTCTGATAAGCAGCTTCCTTCTTGCGAAGCTGTTCCATAAGCTTTATCACGCCACTTCTTGTATCATCTTTGTATGTTTCAAAAATAGAAGCATATTCTTCTGGCTGAGCAGCATGAACCATGCACTTGATCTCATTGATTTTTTCCATGTTATTTTTCCTCTTCCGGTGCCCACTCTAAGGTGATCCTTCCAATCTTACCAGAGCGGAAATCATCAAACAGAATCAAAGACGCCTTGGCATAATCCAGTTCTTCTCCTTTTTTCAGACATCCCCTGGAACGTGCAACAGCCTCTAACACCTGCACAGCTGTTCCCTCCTCCTCAATCTGGTAACGTTCCTTAAGAGCACCAGCATATTTTTCACGCAGGAAATCAATCAGAGCAAGAGCCAGTTCCTCCATGTTCAAAATGTCATCTTTAATAGAGCCAATATACGCAAGACGCATTCCTACTGTTTCGTCTTCAAATTTCGGCCATAGGATTCCAGGTGTATCCAGAAGTTCTACATTCTTATTCAATCGGATCCACTGTTTTCCCTTTGTGACGCCTGGCTTGTTTCCAGTCTTGGCACAGGCTCTCCCTGCGAAAGTATTAATAAAGGTAGACTTACCCACGTTCGGGATTCCTACTACCATGGCACGAATGGGACGATTTTTGATTCCTCTTCTTCTGTCGCGCTCCGTCTTCTCTTTACAGGCCTCCTGAATGGCTGTCTGAATGGCCTTCATACCAGAGCCACTGCGAGAATCTACCTTAACCACATAAAATCCCTTCTTCTGAAAATATGCCTTCCATGCTTCATTCTGGCGTTCATCGCCAAGGTCTGATTTATTTAAAAGGATCAGTCTGGCCTTGTTTTTCCCAAGATCATCAATGTCCGGATTCCTGCTTGCAAGGGGAACACGGGAGTCTACAAGTTCAATGATCAAATCGATCAGCTTAATATCTTCTTGCATCTGTCTTTTTGCTTTGGTCATATGACCAGGATACCACTGTACGTTCATATTTACCTCATTTTCTAGTATTTTAATTTTCCAAAGGGCCGATTTCCTTTTTAGGTGAAATCTGAAACCACAACTTACCAACTATATATTTTTTGTTCACTCGTCCAATAGCACCATAACGACTGTCTTCACTGTTATTCCGATTATCACCCAGAACAAAATATTCTCCGGCCTCCAGGGTGACTGCTTTCGCTGCCATTCCCGGATTATTGATCGTCGGAAAATCCCGTCCCTCTTTATAGGTTTCTCCATTGATCAGAATCCTGCCATTCACAATCTGAATGGTTTCTCCAGGAAGCCCGATCACACGGCGAATATGAAGAGCTGCATCGTCACTGCCATTTGTACGAAATACAATAATATCACCTCGTTGTGGTGAAGATGCCTTATAAGCAAGCTTATTTACAAAATAGCGACTGCCAACCGCCAGAGTAGGCTCCATAGAGCTTTCTTGCATCGTTACAGACTGAAACAGCATCATGGAAGTCAGGACAGCAAAAATCAATGTAACTACAATCTCAAACCCCCAAACAAACGCCTTCTTGAATTTACTTTCCTCCAGCCTCTCCTTTGCACCAGAAAAAGCTTTTTTCTCCATTTTCGCAATCTCCGGCATGTTAAAAAGCTGTTCTTTTTCCCTTTTATTTCTTCTGTCGCTCATATTTACTCCATTCACATCACACTGAAATACCATTTTATCTTACCACATATTTATGGAAAGAAAAAGAAAAAAATGCTGCCCAGACAGTCTCGACGGCCATCTGTGCAGCAAATTTCATTTACCGATCTGGTTGAACTTATTTAACAAGCTCTTTAACCTTAGCAGCTTTACCAACACGATCTCTTAAGTAGTTCAGTTTCGCACGGCGAACTTTACCATGACGGATAACCTCTACTTCTTTTAC
The DNA here is from genome assembly GCA_934394545.1 of uncultured Blautia sp. Classification (GTDB taxonomy): domain Bacteria; phylum Bacillota; class Clostridia; order Lachnospirales; family Lachnospiraceae; genus Blautia_A. The sequence goes on along the minus strand of CAKRRG010000044.1, from coordinate 7,529 downwards.
ATGTGGGGAATGAAGCGGCCATGTCTTCTCAACGCCAACGCCATTGGAAGCTTTTCTTACTGTGAAAGTAGCTCTGGTGCTTCCGCCCTGTTTCTTTAATACAGTTCCCTCGAAGATCTGGATACGCTCACGGTTACCCTCTTTGATCAGAGCGTGTACTCTTACGGTATCACCAACCTTAAACTGTGGTACTTCTTTTTTCAGCTGTTCTGCTTCGATGTTTTTAATAATTTCGTTCATTCTATTCTCTCCTTATTCTCTGGATGTTCTTAATACCCATCACGGTAACAGCGGACCATCTTTTTTCACAACATTAATGATTATACTATAGTTGTTTTTTAATTGCAACTATTATTTTTGAAATTTGGCACCTGTTTACCAGCAAATAACTTCACAGCCATTTTCTGTTACCAGTACAGTTACCTCCCACTGAGCTGATGGCAGCCCGTCCTCAGTACGAACTGTCCAGTCATCTTCCTCGTCTGTATAAACCTGGTCACTTCCCATATTTACCATGGGCTCAATGGTAAACATCATTCCTGGTTCCATAATTACGCCACTGTTCTCTTCCGATGTGTAACTGACCCATGGATCTTCATGGAATTCCAGTCCAACACCGTGTCCGCCAATTTCTCTTACAACAGAATAGCCATTCTCAAGAGCATGCATATGAACTGCATGTCCCATGTTTCCAATAGGCTCCCAAGGTTTTACCTTAGAAATGCCAATTTCCACACATTCCTTCGTGACACGGACCAGCTTCTCTTTCTCCGGACTTACATTTCCAATACAGAACATGCGGGAGGAATCCGAAAAATATCCATTATAGATCGTGGAAACATCTACATTTACAATATCGCCATCCTTTAAGATTTCTTTCTCAGAAGGAATTCCATGGCAAACCACCTCATTAACAGAGGTGCAGACACTCTTTGGAAAGCCCTCATAATCCAAAGGTGCGGGAATTCCGCCATGACGAACAGTTTCCTCATGTACCCAGCGATCAATTTCTTCCGTGGAAATACCGGCTTTAATATGCTCGGCCACATAATCAAGCACTGCAATATTGATCTTACAGCTTTCTTTAATTTTCTCAATCTGTTCCGGAGTTTTGATCAGCTTATTCTCTAGCACCGGATACCCCTTCTGACGCAAGACTTCCACCTTTGCATCAAAAACCTCATGGCATTTTTTGTATTTTTTTCCGCTGCCACACCAGCATGGATCATTTCGTCCGATTTTTGTCGACATTCTACTCTCTCCTTTTATCTGGTTGTATCCTCATCACTGCCGGACATAATCTTACTCAATTCACTGATCATCTCATCATCCTTCAGTCGGAACTTCACTTCAACACGACGCGACGCGTCTTTATCAACATTTCCATTCGCATCCAGGATCGGATTCGCCATAGAATGTCCATTTACTGTAAGATAATCCTGAAGATCCAGGCTCTGTTCATCAGTAAGGAACTCACCCTGAATATCAAGAAGATACTGTGCTACCGCAAGAGAACGCTGCTGGGAAAGTTCCAGATTGTATGCATAATCTCCATCCGTATCTGTATAACCGTCAATAATGATCTCTGCAAGATAATTCTTATAAGAGTCTTCCATGAGTACTTTACAGTAAATCGGAAGCACGTTGCGAAGAGCTTCCTTACCAGCGTCTGTAAGTTCTGACTCATCTACATCAAAAAGAACACTTGCATCCAATGTCAAAGCACCTGTCTGAGCATCCAGATTCACGTTAATATTATTGTTCTGGAACTCCTTCTGAAGAGCTTCAACAACCTCAGCCTTAACGCCGATAATATTATCAATCTTAGTCTGCTGCTGGGTAAGAAGTGTGGTCTTCTCATCCAGGTCAGTCTGCTGCTGGGCAAGAAGTGCCTGCTGCTCCTTCAGCTTCGCCTCCTGCTCTGCCAGAGTCTGTGCCAGTGCAGTCAGCTTCTCATCCTTAGTCTTAATAGCGCCTTCCTGTTCATCAATGGTATTCTGCTTCGCAAGAAGATCTGCTGTATACTCTGCCTGCAAAGCCAGCTTCTCATCTCTCTCCTGAATACTCTCGTCGTAGCTCTTCTGAGCCTGAAAAAGTGTCAACGACATGATCAGTATGAAAAGAAGCAGAACACCAGCCATAACATCGGAATATGAACGCCATACGTTAAAGCCCTCATCTCCTGATTTTCTTTTTTTGCGCATGTCTATCTCCTCTTATCTGAATAAGCCGAATTTTCCCTTCTGTGCTGCCTTGGAAAGCTCTTTCATATTCCTGTTGATTTCCGCCAGAAGTGCCTGCTGGCCTTCATTCTGCTGTGCGATCAGATTACCAAGCTTTTCTACGGAATCATTTCTTCCGTTCGCGATCAGTGCCACATCTCTGGTATTGGCAGCTGTCACTTCCCCGAGAAGCTTGCGTACCTGCTCCATAGTCTGATAGGAAAGTCTCTGATACTGGGCAAAATCTTCCATCTGAGCGGTAAACTCTTCCGTCATTTTTCTGTTCGCCTGAAGAAGATCTGTGCCAGCCTGACCAGTAGCTCCTACCTTTTCTATAGATGCCGCGGCTGTCTCAACATATTTCTGCATAGCCTGGTTGCAGGCAACCCAGAATTTCGCCGCAGATTTCTCTGCGTCCTTCAGATAATCCACAATATGCTGATAATCCTGCTGCTGCATCTTCTGAATCTCCTGGTTCTCAGAAAGAATGCGGTTGGCCGTAGACATGTACCGGGTCTGCATGCCACCCATCTCTCTTACCATATCTGTAATTGCCTTATCCTGCTTGTCGTAAGTCTCAGAAAGCTTCTGGCTCATAGTCTGATACATAGCAGAAGTATAAGCGGTATTTTCCTTCTGTGCCTTTTTCAACTGATCCAGTGCTGCATTAAAGTCACTGAACTGCAAATGGAAGGAATTGTTCATCTGTTTCAAAAACTCATCTGAAATCTCACGAATCGCATCCTCCTGGCATCTGGTCACCGAAGAAACCAACATATCCAGAGAATCGTTCATCTTCCGGAATGTTGGTGTAATAACTTTCTCAAAGCTATCTGCCATCTGCACAGAAAACTGCTCTGCCATCTGTTTCATGGCGCTGGTCTGCAGCTTCTGGCTTGCAAGAAGCAGGTTTCTGGACTCATTCTCAGCTGTAGGCATTACATAAGAATGAAATTTCTCCAAAAAGCCCTGCAGCTCCTCTGTCATAGAAGAATACTCGCCCTTCATTCCAAAGGTATAAATAATAGAAAATGAAATACCATAAATAGATGTAAGGAATGCTACTTTAATACCTTCTACCAAAGCTGCCACAGAAGAAGTCATAGCACTGTAGTCTGTGGGCTGAAAATCCCGAAGGCCCCACACAAGTCCAAGAAAGGTTCCCAGAATACCAAGACTGGTAAAAATATCCGGCACCATCTCAAGAAGCTTCTTGTGAATATGGATATCCAGTTCATCCTCATTAATAAATTCCTCGATATCCCCAAGACCCTCTTTACTATTGTTAATACTGTCAGTAAAGCTGTCCATCTTTTTATCCAGATATTTATCATCGAACAGCTCACCTAAATATGTAAGATTCTTAGGATCTGTCTTCCCAGGAGTCTTAAACATGCTGTTAAGCTCATCTACGGCCCTGTGGAACGCTGTCCCAAGATTGTTCATGCGGAACATTCCGCCAAACATTGCGATCAGATACAGGACTGCAATCACTGCCAGAAATACAAAATTGTAGATTGTGGATGATACATTCCCCTTGCCTGCAAACAAGGTCAACGCAGTGGTGCCTGCAAGAACCGCAACAAACAATACAGAATGTGTGATTTTTTTCTTCATTGTCTGCCTCCCCTTTTAGAGCGTGTTTTTTGTGTTTTTTATTACAGTGGTACATTTTTATACTGAATAGTTACATAATATCACAGTGGTCACATAATAACAAGAAAAAACAGACCCCCGCTTATGGAAAAAGGGAACTCTCGAGCCTTTTTCACATAGTCAGGGGTATTATATCATAGTTCAAAATATCAGGCGTAAACCTTATCTTCCTCCAGGAAGCATGCCTTTCCATCCTTTACTTCCACCAGGTTAATACTGCAGTTAGGAGGTACACAGCCATGCCAGAAATGCTCCGGATCCTGATACAGATTCTGAAGCAGGGCACGCACCGCACAGCCATGGGAAGACACCAGGAGCGTCTTATCTGTCAACGCCGGATCTGTTGTTTTCTCCAGCCAGAACTCTCTGGTACGGTCAAGAACGTCCTGAATATCCTCTCCCTTTTCAGGACGGGGAAACTTTAAAGGATCCCTGAAAAACAGATCAAACTCTTTACAATTTGACTCCATGGTATTCCCGTTCCGCATAATGTGTCCTTCCAGAATCCCAAAATTAATTTCCTGAATTCTTTTGTCCGGTATGGTAGGAACATCTCTGCCGCCAAGAACCAGTCTGGCAGTCTGTCTTGCACGAATCAGGGGACTAGTGAAACAAATATCAAATTTCACGTTCATTAAAGCTTCTCCCGTTCTTCTGGCAAGATCGATTCCCTCCTGGGCAAGAGGGATATCGGCTGACCCTTGAGCCTTGTGAAGGTGATTCCAGGGTGTCAGGCCATGTCTTACAATATATATCAGCATCAGCTTCTCAACTCGATTCCAAGGCCTTCCAGACCATTTAAGATTTTCTTCATAGCTGCAGAAATCTCACTTTCCTCAAGTGTCTTATCGTGGTCACGGAATACAAGAGCATATGCCATAGATTTGTATCCACCCTTGATCTGGCTTCCTTCGTAAATATCAAAAAGCTGATAGCTTTCCAGGATCTTTCCGCCTCTCTGTACAAGGATATCCTCAATCTGACCGGCAAGGATCTGCTTCGGAACCAGCATACTGATATCACGTGTCACTGCCGGATATTTCGCAATTCCGGTAAATTTATGATTGAAATTAGCAAAGCCCAGAACACTCTTAATATCAATCATAGCGATATATGCACGATCCCCTATTCCATAATTGTCAGCAACCAGTGGATGAACTTCTCCAAGGTAACCTACCACCGTTCCCTCGTATACCATATTTGCCTGTCTTCCAGGATGAAGGAATGTCATTTCACTTGCAGGATCATATTGCATTTTCTTCTTCATACCGATTTTTTCGAAAAATTCCTCGCAAACACCCTTCATGTCAAAGAAATCACCATTTCCGTACATTCCAAGTGTAAACATGGTTTTTTCATCTGGAAGTTCAGTAAGAGGAAGAGCTTTCGGAAGATAAATATTACCAATCTCATACAGACGGACATCTTTATTTCTTCGGTTATAGTTCGTTGCCAGAGAGGAAAGCATTCCGTTCAAAGTGCTCGTACGCATAATGCTGTAATCCTCGCCAAGAGGATTGCTGATGGTAATCACCTGACGCAGCTTGCTATCCTCTGGGATTCTCAGCTTGTCAAACACCTTCGGACTCTCAAAGGAATAAGTCATACCTTCTGAAAAGCCACAATACTCCGCAATATCTCTTGCAATATTCTCAATGCGAAGCTTAAATGGCATTTTTCCTGTAGTTGCCTCACCAGACGGTAATGTAGTAGGAATCTTATCATATCCGTAGAAACGAGCAACTTCCTCCGCTACATCTGCCATGCAATGAATATCCTGACGGAAGGTAGGTGCTACGATCTCACCAGTCTTCTCATCATAAGCAAGCTCGATTTTTGCAAGATAACCAAGCATCTCTTCTTTGGAAAGATTAGTTCCAAGAAGGCCATTGATACGATCCGGCTCAAATTTTACACGAGACGGCTGACTAACCTTATTACAAATGTCAACCATACCACCAACAACCTCACCTGCTCCAAGCTCTTCCATTAACTGGCAGGCTCTGTCGATTGCAGCCTTGGCATTGTTCGGATCAAGACCTTTCTCAAATTTACCGGAAGCATCCGTACGAAGTCCGATTCTCTTGGAGGAAAGTCTGATGTTTGTTCCGTCAAAACATGCTGCCTCAAAAAGGACTGTGTGTACATTGTCTGTGATCATGGAATTCTCACCGCCCATGATACCTGCTATTCCTACCGGTTTCTCACCGTCACAGATCATCAGTACATTCTCATCCATGGTACGTTCCTGACCATCTAAGGTAACGAATTTCTCATCTTTTTCTGCACGGCGCACAACGATCTCATGATTTGCGATCGTATCAAGATCATAAGCATGCATTGGCTGTCCAAACTCTTCCATTACGTAATTGGTAATATCTACCAGATTGTTAATAGGACGGATTCCATTGGAAGCAAGACAACGCTGCATCCATTTCGGGGATGGGCCGATTTTAATATTTTTTACAACTCTTGCACAATAGCGAGAGCAAAGCTCCGGTTCCTCTACCGTTACCTTTACATAATCAGAAGCCTTCTCATCATTTCCGGTTTCTTTCACTTCAGGAGGACAGAACTGCTTGTTAAAGGTAGCTGCTGCTTCTCTTGCAATTCCAAGAACACCGTAGCAATCTACACGGTTAGACGTAATCTCATATTCAAACACAACGTCATCAAGACCAAGTGCTTTAACAGCGCTCTCTCCTACCACTGCATCCTCCGGAAAAATATAGATTCCGTATTCCGGAGCCTCCGGATACATTTCACGGCTGCTTCCAAGTTCTTCAATAGAACAAAGCATACCATTAGACGGTACGCCACGAAGCTTACCGGCTTTTATTTTAACTCCGCCAGGGGTTACTTTTCCATCATGGCCTCCTGCTACACGTCCGCCGTCCAGAACAACCGGAACCTTATCTCCCTCTTTTACATTAGGAGCACCGGTAACGATCTGTGTCACTTCAGAACCCACATTCACCTGACAGATGATCAGCTTGTCAGCATCCGGGTGTTTCTCAATCTTCTCAATCTGTCCGATCACGATTTTATCAAGGTCAGCATCAAGCTTGGTAAATCCTTCTACCTTTGTACCTGACAGAGTCATTGCATCTGTATATTCCTGTGCGGTTACATCAAGATCCGGCACATACATTTTCATCCAAGATAATGAAGTATTCATTTATTTAATCCTCTTCTCACTCTAATTATTTATTCTAGAAACCCCTATCAGAACTGCTTCAGGAAACGGATATCGTTCTCATAAAGCAGACGCATATCATCTATCTCGTATTTCAAAAGAGCAATACGTTCAAGACCTACACCGAATGCAAAGCCTGTGTACTCTTCCGGATCAATACCACACATACGAAGAACATTCGGATGAACGGTTCCACATCCAAGAATTTCAATCCAACCTGATCCTTTACAGAAACGGCAGCCCTTTCCGCCGCATTTGAAGCAGGAAACATCCACCTCTGCACTGGGCTCTGTAAATGGGAAATGATGTGGTCTGAACTTGGTTTTGGTATCAGGACCAAAAAGCTCTTTTGCAAATACTTCAAGGGTTCCCTTCAAATCTGCGAATGTGATATTTTTATCAATTACAAGTCCCTCAATCTGATGGAAGGATGGAGAATGAGTTGCATCCACCTC
>CAKRRG010000043.1 GCA_934394545.1 uncultured Blautia sp. | reverse complement strand
TATATCATCGGTTCGTGCAAGTATAGAAATGAAAAAATTGGTGTGGATGAACTCGATTTGATTCGGGATTACGCATCGGTATTTGGAAAAGGCAACAACTATCATTATTATATCTTCTCGAAAGGCGGATTCACGGATGGACTTCTTCAAGCACAGGAGCGTGGTGAAGTTCAGCTGATAACGCTGGAAGATCTCTACAAGTAAACAATGCGAGCAAGGTGTGCTTACTTATGAAAAATATAATAAAAAAATTCTTTTATGTGCGTTATCCATATTTTGTTTTTCGTTGCATGGCAGAGTCAGTGCAGAAGAGACAGGGAAGAAGACATTGCGTTATGTCAATTATTATCCCATAGATTTTGCACATATGATTCCCACACAAAAGTTGAAAAAATACAGAATATACCATTACGTATCATGTGTTGGAAGGCCTGATGCGTATTTATCAGTATAAGCTGCAATATGGAATGGCAGACAGCTATGAGATTTCTACAGATGGTCTTATCTATACGTTTCATATACGGGAGGATGCATATTATAGCGATGGGGTTCCTGTAACGGCATATGATTTTGAAAGAGCGTTTTTTCATGCAAGAGAAGAAAATCCAGATTCCGTTTATGGTATAGCACTGGATGCAATCGAGTCCGTCTATTATAAAGACAGCAAAATAGCAAGAGAGGCATTAAAAGAGGGAAAGGTTGACTTAGTTCCGATGGCAACCGATGTGATCGAACAGAATGAGAAGGAAGTTCAGAGAAGGGCAATTACGGGAACCAGTGATGATATCTATATGGATCTAAGCTCGGACAGTGTTTTAAGTAACAGGAATCTGAGGCTTGCCCTGAATGATTGTCTGGACAGGGAACAGTACGTGGAAAGCCTGGGAAATAATCTGATCGAGCCTAAGGTGCGATGTGTTCCGCCAGTCGGAGAAGGAAGCTGTCAAAGATATATAAAAAGAAATCCGGAAAACAGAATTTCTTTGCATGGAGATCAGGAACGGGCCAGGAAATATTTGAAGAAAGCATTGGAAGAGCTTGGGATTCACGATGGTGAAAAACTGCATATACCATTTGCGGTTCATGATGACACCTAGAGCAGGAAAGAGGCGGCAGCTGTCTCAGAGCAATGGGAAAGGGTTCTGGGAGTTGTTCTTGACGTGTATTATGTAAATGGGAAAGAGATGGAACAGGAATTGGGAAAGAATAAAGGCTTGACTTTAACCGGAGATGCAGCAGAATTTTCAGAGCCGGAGGAGTATCTGAGAACCTGGGATTATCCGTATCTGCCGAAGGAGGAAAGTCATGTGGAGCAGTTTCATCAGTATATGATGCAGGCCAAAAATCAGACAGATGAAGAAATCCGCTTTAATATTTTATACGAGGCAGAACAGATTTCAAATGAAGAGAAAAATGTCTGATACAGAAGACGTTTCTGAGTCTGCTGGTTGTTGTCAGCCTGCTGCTGGTAATGGGAGCAGTCTGGAAAGACACAGGGGAAAAATCCGTTATAAATGGAGAAATCGATCTGGAAGGGGCTGATTTTTCGGAGGATTCTTTACTGCCACTGCGTTCCTCTACCTGTGAATTGACGGTAGAGGTATCGGGTGGATTTTTTAATGGCTTAAGTGTTGCACCGGTGTTGATGTGGAAAAACAATTATGTAAAACAGTATCATGTTTATCAGGCAATGGTTTTTCTGCTGTTTTTCCAGGAAGCATCCGTGGATACGATATACAGCATCATACCGGGCAACAGCCGGATTTCTTATGATTGTATATTTTTGACGGCCTATTTATGCAGAATGATCGCCTGGGGGATTTTTATCCGGTGGAAGGGTGAGATTCCGGAAAGGCTGCGTTTTTTCCGAAAAGTGATTTTGTTCTTTTGTCTGCTGATTCCTGTTTTTTGTATTTTCAGCAGATGTACCTGGTGGTGGCTGGTGTCAGATGCAGCAATCGGGCTGTTATTGTTGATTAGTTTTGGAAAGCTTGTCTCTTTGCCGAAGCCGGATATAGCGGTCGTGATCGCGAACTGCGGAATGTGGTTTTTATGGACAGGCACTTCGATCGGGGATCTGGCCGCTTCCGGTTATGCATCATTTATGTTTCGTATTGGCATTCTTGCCGGTGGGGCAATGTTTCAGCTTTCAATCTATACCATAGACAGAAAGCGGGTTCGGGACATCCAGGAGCAGTTGTCTGCGTGTAGGAGCATACTTTGTGTTGCGTAAAATTATAGAAGAATATAATCTGAAGGAGATACTTGGCGGGTATTTTGAACAGCGTGATCTGGGACTTTTTCTTGATCTGGCGGTATACTCGATCATTGCAGAAAACAATGCTGCACAGTACTATCCGGATTATACATACAACCATCCTCTTTTTACAAATGGAATGAAACAATACAGCGATTCTACTGTCTCAGATTTCCTGAATTCCGTAACGGATGACCAGAGTATTGGGTTCTTAAATTCCTGGAATGAGACCAGAAACCATCGCGAAAAAATATATATTTCCTACGATTCCACGAACAAAAACTGCCAGGCTGGAGATATTGAAATGGTGGAATTCGGACATTCAAAAGTAGATGTGGGACAGCCTGTATTTAACTATGCGGTTGCATATGATACACATAACCAGGAACCATTATTTTACGAGAAATATCCCGGAAGTCTGAACGATATCTCACAGCTTCAGTTCATGTTGGACAAAGCTTTTGGATATGGCTATAAGAAGATTGGCTTTATTTTGGACAGGGGTTATTTCAGCAGTGAAAATATACAATATATGGATAAATGCGGGTACAGTTTCGTGATCATGGTGAAGGGAATGGCTTCACTGGTGAATGAACTGGTTCTGGAACACAAGGGAACTTTTGAAAGTAAGCGCGTGAATAACATCTATGAGTATGGAGTATATGGAAAGACCGTGAAGCACAGGCTTTATGCGGGTGATAAAAAAGAACGGTATTTTCATCTGTACCACAGCATTTCCAAAGAAAGTGCAGAGCGTGCTGGGATTGAAAACAGGCTCAACCAGATGACATTGTACCTTAAGAAATATCAGAATAAAGTAAAAGAATTCGGGCCAGGGTTTGAGAGGTATTTTAATCTCCATTATGATGAAAAAACACAGGCATTTGTACTGCCGGAAGAGCGCTGCAGTGTAGTGGAAAGGGAAATGGATCATGCAGTAACAGCTAATCAGAAAACGATATTAAATGCGTTTGGTCTGGCTGCGAATCACATAAAATACTATGCATCCGAGTTGAGTAAAGAATTAAAAAAGGCGGAGTAAAGAAGAGAAAAAGATGGCAAGAACAAGAAGACATTGCTTTGGAGCGAGCTATTTGTATTCAATGTTTCAGAGATTTGGACTATTCATATACAATCAGATTGTATATTACACGAAGCAGGAGTAAAATAAACCTATATTATGTTAGCTATTATGGGTGAATACAAGGGGGATTTCGATGTATTTTATAAGTTATTCATGGGTAGATAGTAAGCCAGATCCACAGGTGTTGCAGCTTGTAAATAATCTTAGATCTATTGGATATGAAATAGAATGTGATGTGATGAAAATTCAGCATACAGCGTCCATAGATTTTGTACGAATGATGGATGAGAGCTTTCAGAAGGCAGAGAAGATTATTGTTATATTAAGTCCAGAATACAAGCGAAAAGCAGATTCTTATCAGAGCGGTGTTGGAACAGAATATGAAATGATTGTCAATGATATGAGAGATCATCCGAAAAAATATATTCTAGCCACATTTGAGACACCGACAAAAGAAAAAATAGAAGAAATCTGCCCTGCATTTTTTAAGGGAAGAGAAATAATACAAATTACATATCCATTGGAAAAATGTACTTTGCTGTATAGAATGTCGGATACTTCTCAGTATATTTTCAGTGAGGTAAATGAAAAAAAGTTTATTCCGATTCCAGAGATTGTTGGTGGTAATGCAGCGGTAAAAAAAGTGATAGATGAAGAAAAAGCAGATAGCGAATGTGAAGAAGCAATTCCATCTGGATTTGATGAGTGTTCTAATAGCACAGCATTGTTTGATTTTCGCCTTAGACAAGCATTTCCGGGAATTCGAGGTCTAAAGATATTTGATGATCCAAAGATCTGCGTGGATAGATTAGAGATACTGCTGAGAAGTCCATTGAAATCACGAGAAATGACAGATCCAATTTGGTACTTTCGGGGAAGCAGTTGTATGGATATAGAGTCCTTTGAGAGATTATCAGATACAAAATGCTTGATTAATTGTGACGAATATGAGATTGACAAAGTTGCGGTATATGTAAATCCAGGAGAGTATTATAGAGAATTTCTTTATATTCAGACAAAACCGGATGTTCCATCGGGAGTTTATGAGATGCCAGATGATTTATATAATAATCCGCAGTTTGACTATGCAGGATACTATTATGAAGAATTTGGTATGTGTGGGGATGTACCGATTACTCGGACGGAATATGATGATGGAGCTGCAATAATCAATGGAAAAGTTGTACAATCTGGTTCAAACGCAGAAAATTTCAAGCTGAGACTTCGATATTTGACACCATATAATCTTGTGTTATGTGCCAAATTTCATCCATTTAACAGCAGTAAAGGTGATGAATTATCGAAAAAGTATTTAAATAATTTATTAAAAGACAAGTGTACCTTAGAAGATTTTGTGCAGGCAAGTAGGAAATTACCACGGGGAAAGGAGATATATTAAAAGAAAGTTTTGAATGGGGAGGTAGCGATGATGAATAGAGAAATTTATACTGGCAATTTGATGTATAAAGACATTTATTTTACGTTCATATATTATGATGGAGTCCTTAAGTTAGTCCCACAGCAAGGTCAGGAATATTTGCTTGAGAGAGAATTGTACGGAGATAATTTTGTAGGCGGAATTTTCAGAACATATCCTTTATATAGAATGAAAGATCCATTTTTAATAGGAACATGTAATGAAACCAGACAGCAGATGGTGTTTGTTACTAGACTAGGGGCACGTGTTTCAAGCATCAATGCTGTGCTTCACATTAAAATAGCAGCATATATAAATTACAGATTGCAACGAGATCAGATAGACAGGATGTGTTTTCGTAGTTATGAACTGGATGCAATTCATCCTGTAAATGAATCCTTTAGCTTCGATTTTGAAGAACCTGGATTATCGAAAGGAATCATGTCGGTTATTGCGAAAGATTTTGACTCTACTACAACAGAAAAGAATGTATTTCAAATTGAAGATAAAGAGGTTGCTGTCCAGTTTAGTGTGACGAGGAGCAGCAGTCATAAGATAGGTGAGCCACCTTTGACACTAAGCTCGGTAATGTTTTTTGAATTTGAAGCCACAGATGACTTCTTATTCATTTATAAATTATGGATGATAGCGAAGCAGTTTATCCAGTATCTGTGTTATAGAAAGAATGTTTATTTTCCAGAGGTGGAGTTGTCTTGCCCAGTAGGAAATGGACTGCATGAGTCTTTTGCAACTCTGTATGTCATACAGGAAAATACAGAGAATACGGAACTTGATAGTATAAGGAAAGGAAGAGTTATACAGCAAAAATATATTGCAGGGTGCGAAGGCAAGATTCTAACAGATATTGCGAATAATTTGATGTATAACAGACATATTCCTGAAAAAACGGGACAATCCATTGATGCTTCTCGTTTTATAATGATTACCGGTGCTTTTGAATGGGAATTTAGGAGACTTTATCCAGAGGGAGTGCCAAGAAGTAAAAAGAACAGAGAAATAGAAGAGATAGCAGAATGTGCTATTCAGGACTTGATAGCGAATAGTACTGGCAGACTGAAAAAGAAATATCAATTTTTAAAGAAATTGCTCAAGTCAGATTCTCTCCAAAATGAAATTCTGCAAGTCGGGAAAGATTATGATGATATTATCGGAAAGTATGGATCAAATTTATATCGCCTAAATAAGTTTGAATTAAAATATTCAGAGATGGGACAGAGATTAGCGAGTCAGAGAAATCATTTCGCACATGGAGATTTAGATAAGGATTTTATTGGATATTCATTATTGGATTTGATATATATGCAGTATATTGTGTATGCCATGCAGTTAAGGTATTATGGTGTCAGTGATCAAAACATAAGACGTGCGATCAATGAACTGTTTGGTCTGAATTACTATTTTAATGATAATGATGAAGAAAATGATTTAAAATGAGGAGGAATTACACAATGAACTTAGAGGAATTAAAGAAACAGGCAAATGCTGAAAACGAAAAAAAGGAAATTATTGGGAATTTGCAAGAGAAAGTGATTGCAAAATTTGAAGAATTTTTTACTGTAATGGATACAAGTTATCCGCTTTGGAATGCCAAAATGAAAGAGACAGTAAATATGTTTGTTGCTGATTTTGAGAAATATTTTTCTGCGAATGGATTTGATATAAAGGTTGCCATGCCTTTGACAGATGAACAGTATGGATTATTGGAAGCAACTTATAAGGAGTTAAAATTTATACTGTTAAATGTTAATTATGATCAAGAATCATTCGGGCTATTGAAGGATGGAAGGGGAATTGCAGAGTTTACTTTTGGATGTCCAGAGGGAACACCAAATTATTTTGCATGGAAGGATCTTCTTGTTGTAAATAAGACTCGACTCGTTGATATGAATGGTAATGTGAAAGACATTTACAAAAAGTTTGTTTCTAAATTTACAACAGAAGAGGAACTGAAACTTCTGGAAAAGAAAATTGAAATCAATATTAAGCATTTCCAGGATGCTATTGAGGCGGTTAACGATACGGATTTGTGTATTTTTTGTGAGACAGAAAAGGGACATTCAGTTTGTAAGGACTTTGCAGAATTTATAGTAAAAATCGGATAAAAGAAAAGGGAGAGTAGCTGGATTTTTTAGTAAAAATACCGTTTGTGCAGGGAAAGATCACATGTCGGAAAAAGAAGGATGCTGTATATGCACCACAGCTGTGGCTGTGGTGCGAGTTTTAGGCGGAAAATTTCTGGAAGTTCACATAACATAAATTTCAGACCTTTTCTGTTTCGCAACTATTTTTAGTTGCAATTTCTTGGATTATCGTGTATGCTATTAGTAACGGAGGGATATGCTATGGGACAAAAGGAAAAACTCATTCAGCGTCTCAAGTCAAAGCCCAAGGACTTCACCTTCGATGACGCTGAAACGTTACTCAAATATTTGGATTACATTCGCTCGAACAAGGGAAAAACAAGTGGTTCCCGTGTCATGTTCGTAAGCGATGAACATGGAAGCATATTGCTCCATAAGCCACATCCACAAAAAGAATTAAAAGCTTATCAAATCAAACAGCTGATAGAGATTTTGGAACAGGAGGGTCTCATATGAATAACACTATTCAATACAAAGGCTATGTCGGAAGCGTTGAGTTTTCCGAAGAAGATGGCATTTTTTATGGTAAGGTCATGGGGATTCGTTCCTTGATTTCTTACGAAGGCGAAAGTGCCAAGGAACTTCTGGACGATTTTCACGGTGCCATCGATGATTATCTGGAAACCTGCAAGGCAGAAGGAAAGGAACCCGAAGTTGCATTCAAAGGCAGCTTCAATATCCGCCTTTCCCCTGACCTTCATAAAAAGCTATTCATTTATACAACAGCCCATCAAATGTCCATGAATAAGTACATCGAAGATACTTTGAAGGATTCTCCAGCAGCGCGAGTTGTCGTTTAACCAGGCATCCCACCCAGCCACACAGCTGAGTGGGATTTTTTACAGAATCTGTCGCTAGAAGACATCCATGTCGTGTTGAGAGGCCAGCTCTTTTTTCGGCGTATAGCAACGAAAGATTTGTAAATTTGGGTTCTTAAACTCATGGAATGAGACCAGAAGCTCTGGATGAAAAGTGGAAGAAATGATTATCCGGCATTGCTTGTAGAATTAAAGTGGAACCAGAATGCGCAGACTGCATTATTCTTCTTGTTGGAATCAATTATGATAAAAAAATATGGAAGTACAGATTGATATCGTCAGAACAAACTTTTGGGGGGAGTATTATGAAGAAGAATGATAAAAGAATTGAAAAATTTGAAGTGGCATTTAATGCAGAAAATACACTGATTTGTGGGACAAGCGAAACTTTAAAAGCGGTTGCGTCACGGGAATTAAAAAAATTAAATGCAAAAGGCCATATCGTGTATATAACGGATCCGTATTTATTTCCGGCAAATTGCGATGAAAATTATAAAAAAGATCTGAAAGAGCTGTTGAAGGAGCTTGAAGCTTCAAAAATAATTTATTGTGCTGGAAATATTCAAAATCAGACATTGTATACAGAGGTAGAAAATGCTCTTCGTGCGCAGAATGTTGCCTTGGTTGCCGAAGGAAGGTTGACAGATTGTCATGACCGTTTCTGGCTTTGTCTGGAAACGGATAAATGTATTGTTTTCGGAACTTCTTTGAATGGGATTGGACGGAAAATTTGCCGGATTGACGAATTGAGAACAGAGGAAGTAGAAGCATTGAAAGACGAGCTTCGGACCAGAGGAATTTTATGAATGATGATAAAAGAGACTCACAAGTAATTATTGATCCGAAGAAATTGAATGTATCGTCAAAAGCATTGAAGGTGGCAGAAGAAATATTAAATCAGATGGACATGCCGGTGGTTTTTCTGTTGAGTTCAGATGGTGATAAAAACTATGCATACAGGCATCCATATACACATAATGAATTTTGGGTTACCGTACAGCCGCAGACAGAACAGTCAGAGTATGAACGGATTCTTTTGGCAAATCTATACAGGGGATTGAGAGAAAAATTGCGCTATTCAGGAATCTATCTGAAAAAAGATTGCGAAAGGAAACTGCTTCAAGAAGGGAACGGCAGAAAGTGTCAACAAATGCAAGAACTGTTAAGTAAGATAAATGCATTTGTTTCCACGGTTGATACAGAATGTTTTCTGGAAGAAAAGATGTTTTATGTCAGTGATCAGGTAAAATTAAAAAAGTTCCAGGCTTGTGTAATGGGACTAGAAGAGTTTTTACATAAGCAAAGAGAGAATCCGGGATTTTTCTGGTATAAGGAAGTTGAAATCTGTAATTTGTTGGAAATAATTTCTACCATAAGATTTGATGTTGCTTATGAAAAGAAATTGAAAAATTTGATTTTGCAGATACAGCCAAAAGAGAGAGGCGCCCTTGATGAAAAATTGGTAACAAAAGGAAAAAGGATATTAGATGAATTTAAACAGAATCGCACAGACGAAAATGCAGAGGAGTGTTGTTGTGATTTCTCAGAAAAATTATTGAGCCTATTTTCCTTGCAGGACATTATGGAAGTAAGGCCAAATTTTGCAAATGCCGGAGTAATTGAGCTTCCTTCTGGAGAAAAAGTTGAGCTCTATTCTTTTGTACCGGAAGAAATAGAAGGAGAAGAAGAGCTGTCAGAGAGCTTAAAAATGATAAA
This sequence comes from uncultured Blautia sp., assembly GCA_934394545.1. GTDB lineage: Bacteria > Bacillota > Clostridia > Lachnospirales > Lachnospiraceae > Blautia_A. The sequence continues at coordinate 14,378 of CAKRRG010000043.1, read as the reverse complement.
TGAAGGTCTTGTTAACTTGCAGAAGATTTATTATACTTTTAAGCAGGCAATGCCGGATGTTCATGTGAATATTGGTTTTTCGAATGCATGCAATGCATATGTTTATGGAACTAAGCTACAAGGATATCATGTTGCTTACCTGGAAGGACTGATATGGAAAATTCGTGGGAAAACTTCTGATATCAGCGGTATCCCCAAAGAGCTTATTTCATTTTATGGTGAGACAGAAATTTGCAAAGGGTTACAAAGAGCGGTGTTTTCTTTGAGCATATTACATGAATGTGGGCATATCATGAATGGTGATTGCGATCAAGTGGAAAAACATGCAGAGTATGATGGGGAAAACCGTTCCGAAGTCGAGAATGCAGCGGATCGCTTTGCAGAAAAATATTTGCTGGAAGTTCTGAATTTGCAGTATCGACCGGAACCGCAGTTTAGCATAGAAGCATATAGAAAATTGATGTTGGAAATAGAGAAGAATAAACTGCTTGCATTTGAAGCAATGCATATTTTACGGCAGATTCGGGAAGAAACTACCAATTAGATAAATCTGGGGGAATCCGTGTGGAGACAGAAATACAGCAAAGATCACAGGTAATAAAGAGGCTGCGAGAAGAGCCGACAGCGGAGCATCTGTGGGAGGCAATCCTGGCCTATCAAAATGTAGAATTCAAAACCTATTCCGGACTTTCGTTCACTTATGAAGTGAGAAAGGGGAGAAATGGGAAATATACGAAGGAGCTTTGGATTGACCGTAGAGAGAATAGCAAGAGTCTGGCTTGGAGTTCTGTGCTGCTGATATTTGGCAATATAGAAGAGATAGGAGCTGTAGTGAATCGCCCGAAAGCGCTTGGAGACATTCGGGGCGTAACTTATATTTATGGGATTTTTTACCGATTTGGGTTGATTGATATTCCGGAAAAAGTGAAAGAAAAGATGTAAGGTATCGCTTGGAAAAGGAGAAAAAAGTATGGCAACATCCTTAATGCTTCCGGTTGGCATTGAGAATTTTCAGGAAATCCGTCAGCTGGGATTTTATTATATTGATAAAACAAAATTGATTGAACAGCTTCTTCAAAACTGGGGAAAGGTGAACCTTTTTACGAGACCGCGGCGGTTCGGGAAAACGCTTAATATGAGTATGCTTCGTTATTTTTTTGAAGTGGGAACAGATGAATCCTTATTTGATGGGCTCTACATTTCCACGAAGAGAAATCTTTGTGACCAGTATATGGGAAAATTCCCGGTTATTTTTCTCACATTGAAGGGTGTGGAGGGAAGCTCGTTTGGGGAAGCACGGCTTAGTCTTGCAGAATTGATTGCAGCTGAGGCAAGACGATTTAAATTTCTTCTGGAAAGTGATAAGCTTGATGCGGACGATAAAGAGATGTATCGTGGACTGATTTCGTTAAATAAGGGATTGTCTTCTGCAGCTTCGGTGAAGCTTAGATTTTCGCTTAAAAATCTGGCAGAGCTTTTGTACAAGCACTATGAACAGAAGACAATTGTACTTATTGATGAGTATGACGTGCCTTTGGACAAAGCATTTCAAGAGGGATACTATGGAGAAATGGTATTCTTGATTCGGGGATTGCTGGGAGAAACACTTAAGACAAACGATTTTTTACAGTTTGCTATCCTGACCGGATGCCTGCGTGTTTCCAAAGAAAGTATTTTTACAGGACTTAATAATTTCAAAATTCTCTCTATTACGGATGTTCGTTTTGATGAGCAGTTTGGATTTACAGAGAAAGAAGTTGAAAATCTGCTGAAATCATACCATCTGGAGTCGCATTTGCCAGAGATGAAAGAATGGTATGATGGCTATCATTTCGGAGATGCGGATATTTATTGCCCTTGGGATATCATTAATCATGTAGAATTGCTTTGCGAAGATGGGAATGCAGAACCAAAATGTTATTGGATTAACAGTAGTGGGAATTCCCTTGTGAAACGCTTCATTGCAAAAGCAAATAAAACAACAAGGGACGAAATTGAACGCTTGATCGCAGGAGAAGCTATAGAAAAATTCCTTCATTTGGAATTGACTTATGATGAAATTGATAACAATATTGACAATATCTGGAGCGTTTTGTTTACAACAGGATATTTGACACAGGTTGGAATGACAGAGCAGGGGGCATATAAATTAGTCATACCAAACAAAGAAGTCAGAGAAGTGTATAAGCATCAAATACAAGAATGGTTTGAAAATAAGGTTCATAATAATACGGAACAGCTGACAGCCTTCTGGAAATCAATTGAAGAAGGAAATCCAGAGGATGTAGAACGGTATTTGAACCGGATCCTTAGCAATTCAATTAGTGTTTTTGACACAAAAGCTCCAGAGTCAGAAAAAGAGAGTTCCTACCATACGCTTTTGGTTGGGCTGCTAACAGGAAATACAGACTGGATAGTTCGGTCAAATGTAGAAGCCGGAGAGGGTTTTGCAGATATTATTATTGAACCGGAGAATCCGGATATGGGTATAGTCATGGAACTTAAATATTCCAAGGATGCATCAGGATTAGATAAGGCCTGTGAAAAAGCAATTCAACAGATTCAGGATCGAAGATATTTTCAATATCTGGAAAACGATGGCCGGTATAACCTGATGTTTTACGGTATTTCCTTTTATAAGAAAAGATGTAAGGCAGTAGTGGTGCCTTATAATTAAGGAATAAAAAATTTCGGGGAAGCATATCTTGTTGAAAAAAGGTTGTTTGCTATGATATCCCTGGGTTTGTGTATGATCGTAAAGGATGAGGAAGCTGCGCTGGCCAGGATTCTGGAGCCGATGAGCCGGATCGTGGACAGAATTTATATCTGCGATACCGGTTCTTCGGATAAAACAAAGGAAATTGCGGCGGCATTTACTTCGGAAATTTATGATTTTCCCTGGAAGGATGATTTTTCTGCTGCCCGGAATTTTATTACGGAAAAAGCAGATACGGATTATTGGATGTGGCTGGATGCAGACGATGTGATCACGCCGGAGAATCAGGGGAAGCTGCTTAGGTTAAAGGAGAACCTGAGCAGGGATACAGATGTGGTAATGATGGATTATGCAGTGGGCTTTGATCAATGGAATCACACTGTTTTTTCTTATTTCAGAGAGCGTATTATGAAAACCTCCCGGAACTTCAGATGGCAGGGACGGGTTCATGAATCCATTCTTCCGGCGGGGAAAATCCTGTATTCAGATGTGCAGATCCAGCATCGCAAGGTAAAAACGGCAGAGTCCTTTCGAAACCTGCATATATATGAAAAAATGCTTGCAGATGGAGAAGTGCTGACTTCACGGCATTTGTATTATTACGGCAGGGAGCTTTTTTATCAGAAACAATATGAATATGCGATTTTTATTTTGAAAAAATTTTGGGAAGAACCAGATGGCTGGATCGAAAATAAACTGGACAGCTGCCTGGTTCTTTCTTATTGTTATCAGGCACTGAATGAGCAAGAGGATGCGCTGAAGGCACTTTTATGCAGCTTTGCACTGGCAGATCCAAGAGCGGAAATCTGCTGCGAAATAGGAAAGCTATTTATGGAAAAGCAGAAAACGGAAACAGCGGCATACTGGTATCAGCAGGCGCTTCTTGCACCGCAAAAGAAAGAAAACGTTGGCTTTTATTTTGGGGATTGCCACAATTTTATTCCCTTTATACAGCTGTGTGTTTGTCTGGATAGAATGGGAATGCATAAAGAAGCTTTTGAATTTCATAAAAAGGCCAGGGCGTTGAAGCCGAAGCATCCGGCGGTTATTGAAAATGAAACGTATTTCAGGGAGGTTCTGGGATTGGGATAAAGAGGAGGCTATTCACCTATAGTGGCGGTAGTTCATATATTGGTAATGAATATTTCTGGTGTTGAGAGGAGAAATGGTATGTTTTTTGACCGCCATAATCAGAAAAATTCTTCTGAACAGGAAGATTTAGGTGATAGGAAAGACGTTTCCGGTACATCCTGTTTTGGCAATCATAATCGCTGTGGATGCGATTGTTCCTGTCCGGGACAGGGACCGGCAGGTCCTCGTGGCGCTACAGGTCCTATGGGTCCAATGGGACCGAGAGGCTGTCCTGGTGTGACAGGTCCAATAGGACCAAGAGGTTGCCAGGGACCGGTGGGTCCGGCAGGACCTATGGGACCTCAGGGCGAACCCGGTTCCCAGGGCTTCCCTGGCCCCACAGGAGCAACCGGCCCGGCAGGAGCAATCGGCCCCACAGGAGTAGCTGGCCCCACAGGAGCAACCGGCCCGGCAGGAGCGACCGGCCCGGCAGGAGCGACCGGCCTCACAGGAGCAACCGGTCCCACAGGAGCAACTGGCCCCGCCGGTCTGGTAGGCGCAGATGGCCCGATTGGCCCCACAGGCCCGGAAGGCGCAGTTGGCCCCACAGGCCCGGAAGGCCCAGTCGGCCCCACAGGTCCAGAAGGCCCGGCAGGCCCTACAGGTCCCACACCTGCACCAGCAGCTGCAGTAGCAGATGCCACCGGAACAGAAGATGTTGTGACCCAGTTCAATACCCTCCTGGCAAATCTTCGTGCTGCCGGAATTCTAATGGGATAACCACTCTGTAAAATAGAAAAATTCCGGCTAATGATCAGCTCCAATACAAGCTGTCATTAGCCGGAGTTTTTTATTGTACTTTATTTCCCTGCTCGAATTTCGGCTCGCAGGTGAGCTCAACGCCCAGCTTACGGAAGGAAAGAAGATCCACAGAAGAAAGCATAACAGAAGTATGTGCCTGACATCCTTTCAGCTTGGGAATCTGCTCCAGGGCAAGGTGCGCATCCGGGTTGGAAGCAGCACTGATGGAAAGAGCAATCATAGTTTCGTCCATATGAAGACGTGGATTCCTGCTTCCAAGATAGTTTGTCTTCAGCTCCTGAATGGGATGAATGGCATTAGGAGAAATCACATGCTTCTTATGATCGATTCCGGCAAGCTCTTTCAATGCATTCAGCAGAAGGGCAGAGGAAGCTCCAAGAAGATCTGAGGTCTTACCGGTAACGATTCTTCCGTCCTCAAGTTCCATGGCGGCAGCAGGAGCACCGGTAGCCTTCTCTCTTTCCAGGGCGGCCGGAACAACCTTACGATCCTCAAGGGAGGCATGTGCCTGCTTCAGAAGAAGTTCCAGCTTGTACACCTCATTTTCTGTGCCGGTGCCTGCAAGAAGGGCATCCATGCTCTTATAATATCTGCGGATGATCTCCTGACGGGAAGCTTCCTGGCAGACTTCATCATCTACAATGCAGTTACCAGCCATGTTAACGCCCATGTCAGTAGGGGACTTGTACGGGCATTCGCCCATGATCTTCTCAAACATAGCCTGTACAACAGGGAAAACTTCTACATCTCGGTTATAATTTACCGTTGTTTCTCCATATGCTTCCAGATGGAAGGGGTCGATCATATTAACGTCATTCAGGTCTGCGGTAGCAGCTTCATAGGCAAGGTTCACAGGATGCTTCAGCGGAATATTCCAGATCGGGAAGGTCTCGAACTTGGCATAGCCTGCGCTGACGCCTCTCTTATATTCATGATAAAGCTGGGAAAGGCAGGCGGCCATTTTACCGCTTCCCGGTCCCGGAGCTGTGATGACAACCAGCGGGCGGGTAGTTTCGATATAATCATTCTTACCATAGCCCTCGTCACTTACGATCAGAGAAGTGTTGCTTGGGTAACCTGGAATATTATAAAGGACATAAACCTTGATTCCCAGCTTCTCAAGACGCTTCTTAAATGCATCTGCGCTCTCCTGTCCGGAATAGCGTGTGATGCAGACGCTTCCTACATAAAGCCCTCTGCTTGAAAACTCATTCATGAGACGAAGTACATCTTCGTCATAAGTGATACCAAGGTCACCGCGGACCTTATTCTTCTCAATATCAGGAGCTCCGATAACGATTACGATCTCAGCTTGGTCGGCAAGCTGCATCAGCATACGAAGCTTACTGTCCGGTTCAAAGCCCGGGAGAACACGGGAAGCGTGATAGTCGTCAAAAAGCTTGCCCCCAAATTCCAGATAAAGCTTGTTGTCAAATTTACTGATACGTTCACGAATATGTTCAGATTGCATCTTAAGATATTTGTCATTATCGAATCCAATTTTCCTCATTCTGTCTTTCCTCTCTTTTCTCTGATTCCTATAGTATACTACAGTTCTTTCGGTAAAAAAAGTATCTATTTGTTTTGAAATGTGAAATTTTTTGGCTTTTTTTCTCAAAAATTTCAGAGGGTTTTCGCAATATCCTGGTTGATTTATCTTCCAATTATCTTTATAATAAAAAGGATAATAAGGAGGAACGAAATGGATAATAATCTGGATAACAATCAAGGCGGGCGACGCCCTGATAAAGGGGATCCCAGGAGAAATCAGGATCCGAACCGCAATAAGAAGAATCATCAGTCCATTCTGGCTTTTCTGATATGTCTTTTGGTTACTCTGGTTTGTTTCAGCCTGTTTACCAATATGCTGCAGGATACTTCCAGTGAGATCACATATGATAAGTTTATTGATATGGTGAATAAGGATGAAGTGAAATCGGTTACACTTCAGTCTGATAATCTGACTATTGTGCCGAAGAAGCAGGTGAATCCTTATCAGGAGATCAGCTATTACACCAATCTGACGGAGGATGAGACTGCCCTTACCAAGCGTCTGGAGGGAACCGGCATTATTTTTAAATCTGAGCCGCCGGATGCTTTAGGGGAATTTATGGCAATGATGCTTAGTGTCCTTCTGCCATCTGTTCTGCTGTTTGTGCTTCTCATGTTCTTTATGCGCCGTATGAATAAGGGCGGCGGTGGAGTAATGGGCGTTGGAAAGAGCCGTGCCAAGGCTTACGTGCAGAAGGAGACCGGAATTACCTTTAAGGATGTTGCTGGTCAGGATGAGGCGAAGGAGTCTTTGCAGGAGGTTGTGGAGTTTCTTCACAATCCTGGTAAATATGTAGAAATCGGTGCCAAGCTGCCTAAGGGGGCATTGCTTGTAGGCCCTCCTGGTACAGGTAAGACCCTTCTTGCCAAGGCAGTAGCAGGGGAAGCCCATGTGCCTTTCTTCTCCCTTTCCGGATCAGAATTTGTGGAGATGTTTGTAGGAGTGGGTGCTTCCCGTGTCCGCGATCTTTTTGAGGAAGCGAAGAAGAATGCACCGTGTATTGTATTTATTGATGAAATCGATGCAATCGGTAAGAGCCGTGATTCCCATTACGGCGGTGGAAATGACGAGCGTGAGCAGACCTTGAACCAGCTGCTTGCGGAGATGGATGGTTTCGATACCTCTAAGGGTCTTCTGATCCTGGCTGCGACCAACCGTCCGGAAGTATTGGATCCGGCTCTCCTTCGTCCGGGACGCTTTGACCGCCGTGTGATCGTTGACCGTCCGGATCTGAAGGGGCGTGTTGATATCCTGAAGGTTCATGCGAAGAATGTAAGACTTGACGATACTGTGGATTTCGAGGCCATTGCGCTTGCGACTTCAGGTGCAGTGGGTTCTGATCTTGCCAATATGGTGAACGAGGCTGCCATCCTGGCTGTTAAGAATGGCCGCCATGCAGTTTCACAGAAGGATCTGCTTGAGTCTGTGGAGGTAGTCCTGGTGGGTAAGGAGAAGAAGGATCGTATTCTTAGTGCCCAGGAGCGCCGTATCGTATCCTATCATGAGGTAGGACACGCACTGGTAAGTGCCCTTCAGAAGGATTCCGAGCCGGTACAGAAGATTACCATCGTGCCTCGTACTATGGGTGCACTTGGTTATGTGATGCAGGTTCCGGAAGAGGAGAAATATCTGAATACACAGAAGGAACTGGAGGCTATGCTGGTGGGATATCTTGGAGGCCGTGCCGCTGAGGAGATCGTTTTTGACAGTGTGACCACAGGTGCTTCTAATGATATCGAGCAGGCGACCAAGGTTGCCCGTGCCATGATCACGCAGTATGGTATGTCTAAGAAGTTCGGCCTTATGGGGCTTGCGACGCAGGAGAACCAGTATCTGAATGGCCGTGCGGTCCTCAATTGTGGAGATGATACAGCTACAGAGGTTGACCACGAGGTTATGGAATTGCTCCGTGTTTCCTATGAGGAAGCTAAGAAGCTGATCAGCAGTCACAGAGAGGCATTGGATAAGATTGCCGCTTATCTGATCCGTAAGGAGACGATTACCGGTAAGGAATTTATGATCATTTTCCGGGCTGTTGAGAAGGGCCTGGAGGTTTCCGACGAGCTGGATGCAGATGGGCTGAAGGCTCTGGCTGAAGCTGAGACTGAGAATAAAGCAGAGGCTGAGAATAAAGCCGAGAACGAAAATGCAGAGCCAGCCAATATATAAAGAATAGACTAAAATCAGAACCGGGAGACGTGCTTTCCCGGTTCTTTTCAAAAGGAGAGTTTTTTATGTTCCTGATCGAGGAAGAACTGAAAAAACTGCCCGGTAAGCCAGGCGTCTATATTATGCATGGGGAAAAGGACGAGATCATTTACGTTGGAAAGGCAGTGAGCCTGAAGAATCGTGTCCGCCAGTACTTTCAGAGCAGCCGTAATAAAGGGGCCAAAATCGAGCAGATGGTTACCCATATTACAAGATTCGAGTATATTGTTACGGATTCTGAATTGGAAGCCCTGGTATTGGAGTGTAATTTGATTAAGGAGCATCGCCCGAAATACAATACCATGCTAAAGGATGGCAAGACGTATCCGTTTATTAAAGTCACGGTGAATGAGCCTTATCCCAGAATCCTTTTTACCCGCACCATGAAGAAGGATAAGGCGAAATATTTCGGCCCTTATACCAGCTCTACAGCAGTGAAGGATGTGATTGAGCTGGTTCGGAAAGTTTATATGATCCGTTCCTGTAACCGTACCCTTCCCCGGGATTGCGGGAAGGACCGCCCTTGTCTGTACTATCATATGAAGCAGTGTACCGCTCCCTGCCAGGGAAATATAAGTGAGGCGGAATACAAGGAAAATATTGCCAGGGTGCTTCATTTTCTCAATGGGGATTTTCAGGAGACCATTGACCGGCTGACTAAGAAAATGCTGGCAGCCTCTGAGGAGATGCGGTTTGAGGATGCTGCCGGATATCGTGATTTAATAAACAGCATCAAACGGATCGGAGAGCGCCAGAAGATTACTGCTTATGGCGAGGAGGATCGGGATATTATTGCAGTGGCAATGGATGAGAGCGAGGATCTGCGGGAGCAGGATGCGGTTGTGCAGGTGTTTTTTATGCGTGGCGGCAAGCTGATCGGACGGGATCATTTTTTCCTGCGGGTGGCAAGAGGAGATACCAGGGAACAGGTATTGTCAAGCTTTTTGAAACAGTTTTATGCAGGCACACCGTTCATTCCGGCAGAGATCATGCTCCAGACCGAAATCGAGGATGCCCAGATTATCGAGGACTGGCTGTCTGCCAGACGTAAGCAGCGTGTTCATATCCGTGTGCCGAAAAAGGGCACGAAGGAGAAGCTGGTGGAGCTGGCCAGGGAAAATGCCTGGATGGTTCTTTCGAAGGACAGAGAGCGGATCAAGCGTGAGGAAGGCCGTACCATTGGTGCTGTGAAGGAAATCGAGGACTGGCTGGGACTTAAGAATATTGTGCGTATGGAGGCCTATGACATTTCCAATATCAGCGGCTTTGAGTCTGTAGGCTCTATGGTGGTTTATGAAAAGGGAAAACCCAAGCGTAGCGATTATCGTAAATTCAAGATTAAATGGGTCCAGGGACCAAACGATTATGCCAGCATGGAGGAGGTGCTTACAAGGCGCTTTACCCATGAAGCAAAGGGAGAGTACGACAGCTTCTCAGTGCTTCCGGATCTGATTCTGATGGATGGCGGCCGGGGACAGGTGAATATTGCTCTGAAGGTGCTTGGAGAGCTGGGAATCCACATTCCGGTGTGTGGTATGGTAAAGGATGACAATCACCGTACCAGAGGGGTATATTTTAATAATGTGGAGATACCTATTGATACCGGAAGTGAAGGATTCCATCTGGTTACCAGGATCCAGGACGAGGCGCACCGGTTTGCAATTGAATACCATCGTTCTTTGCGAAGTAAGGAACAGGTGCATTCTGTTCTGGATGAGATTCCGGGAATCGGAGAAACCAGGAGAAAGGCTTTGATGAGACGGTTCCGTTCCATCGAGAATATCCGAAATGCAACGGTAGAGGAATTAAGCGAAACCTCGTCTATGAATATGCAGAGTGCAGAAGCTGTATATCGTTTTTTTCACAAGATTCAACATTGAAGTTACAGAAAAAATTGTGTATAATAAATTAGATGTGGGCTTTGCCCGCAGTCATTTATCAAAGAAAAAGGAGATAAAAGCATGAAGGGTGTACAGCTTACTAAGCTGGCGCAGGAACTGAATCTGACTAACCTGACGCCGGATATTGACCTTACAGAGATTTGTGTGAAGACAGCAGAAATAAACCGTCCTGCTTTGCAGCTTACAGGATACCTGGAGCATTTTGCGAACGAGCGCGTTCAGATCATCGGATATGTAGAGTATACGTATCTGATGCAGTTAAGTGATGAGGAGCGGGCATTCAAGTATGAGCGCTTTATCTCCAGCAAGATTCCCTGTGTTATCTTTAGTACTATGACAAGACCTTCACAGGATATGATCGATCTTGCGTATAAATATAATGTACCCACATTTGTAACAGAGAGAACCACTTCCAGTCTGATGGCTGAGATCATCCGTTGGCTTGGTGTCCAGCTTGCTCCTTGCATTTCCATTCATGGTGTGCTTGTGGATGTTTATGGTGAGGGTGTTCTCATCACCGGAGAGAGCGGCATTGGTAAGAGTGAGGCAGCACTTGAGCTTATTAAGCGTGGACATCGTCTGGTAAGTGATGATGTTGTAGAGCTTCGCAAGGTAAGCGATGTTACATTGGTTGGTTCAGCACCGGATATCACCCGTCATTTTATTGAGCTTCGTGGTATTGGTATTATTGATGTGAAGACATTGTTTGGTGTTGAGAGTGTTAAGGATACCCAGTCTGTTGATCTTGTTATCAAGCTTGAGGAGTGGGATCGTGACAAGGAATATGACCGTCTGGGACTTCATGAGGAGTACACGGAGTATCTTGGAAATAAGATCGTGTGCCATTCCCTTCCAATCCGTCCCGGCCGTAATCTGGCAGTTATCGTTGAGTCTGCAGCTGTTAACCACAGACAGAAGAAGATGGGTTACAATGCGGCTGAGGAGTTGTATAAGCGTGTACAGGCAAATATTGCCAAGAAGAGAGACGAATAATCTAAGAAAGGACAGGTGTTTATAATGGGAATGTATTGTTTTGGTATTGATGTAGGAGGTACCTCCGTAAAATGTGGTCTGTTCCTTACGAATGGAACTTTGGTTGAGCAGTGGGAGATTCCTACCAGACTGGAGAATAACGGCTCTTCCATCCTTCCGGATGTTGCAGAGGCAATCAAGATCAAGTTAGACGAGAGAGGAATTACCAAGGATAACGTAGATGGTGTGGGAATTGGGATTCCGGGACCGGTTAATGAGAAGGGTGAGGTCCATATGGCAGTAAACCTTCACTGGGGCTTTAAGGCGGTAGCAAGCGAATTAAGCGCACTTACCGGACTTCCGGCTAAGGCAGCGAATGATGCCAATATTGCGGCTCTTGGAGAGTCCTGGAAGGGTGCAGCAGAAGGCTCTAAGAATGTGATCATGGTTACTCTTGGTACCGGTGTAGGCGGTGGAATCATTATTGACAGTAAGATTATCGCAGGCTATCACGGTGCAGGCGGTGAGATCGGACATGCATGTGTAAATCATAATGAGGTTCGTCCTTGCAATTGCGGCAATCATGGATGTCTGGAGCAGTATGCATCTGCCACAGGAATTGTCCGTGTTGCAAATGATATTCTGGAGGAGAGCGACGAGGACAGCAAGATGCGTCATGTGCCGAAGCTTTCTGCGAAGAATGTTCTGGACTTTTATAAAGAGGGAGATGCCCTGGCCATTAAGACGATGGAGAAGGTTGGAGATATTCTGGGAAGTACACTTGCTATGTTCGCATGTGTTACAGATCCGGAGGCAATCGTAATCGGCGGTGGTGTATCTAAGGCTGGTAAGGCTCTTACAGACTGTATCCAGAAGTATTATCAGAAATATGCATTCCCGTCCTGCAAGAGTACTCCGATCATTCTTGCAAGCCTTGGCAATGATGCAGGTATCTATGGTGCAGCACGTATGGTGATCAAGGATTGATTCCCATAGAAATCATCTGATACATAAATACCCTGTGCAGTATCTGACTGAAATACAGCAGATACTGCGCAGGGTATTTTTATTGGTTCTTTCTTTGAACGCTTTACACTGTGAAAGCTTAATAGTAGTAAATATCATCGCCGGTATCGCCGCCGGCATCACCGCCGCCATCGCCACCGGTGTCATCAGGATACTGGATGTCTCCGCCATCACCACCGCCATCACCACCACCGTTGTCACCACCATTGCCGTCACCGCTGCCGTCGCCGTTCTGGGTGCCGTCCGGGTTCTCCGGATCTGGAGTCGGAGTAGCTTCGTCGTAGATTTCCATTTCCTCTTCTTCCTCATCATATTCATAGAAATGCTGGTCACAGTATTCTGTCGGCATAGTTCCTATATCGAAATATTCCTCTGTAACCGGGCATCCCACTCTTGGAAGAAGGCCTGTCTCAGCACAGATGCTGATCTGCTCAATGCCCTCTGGTACATCAAAGTCCTTGTATTCCATATTCTGGTGGATTCGGCTCATAACCTTACGCCATAAGGTCTTATGGAAGTTACGTGCTGTGCCCTCCGGAATCTTCTGATTGCCATCGTAGCCAGACCATACTGCACAGGTGTAATAGGGGGTGTAGCCTACGAACCAAAGGTCATTATATGCATCCGTAGTACCTGTCTTACCGGCAACAGCCATATTATCAAGCTGGCAGGCGGTACCGGTACCATTCTGTACAACATCCTCAAGAGCGCTTGTAAGAAGATAAGCGGTTGTTTCTTTAATAACAGAACGTCCAACAGAATTATTCTCGATCAGCACATTTCCATTGTGGTCAAGAATCTTGGTGTAGTAAACAGGCTTGATATAATTACCGCCATTTGCAATTGCCGCATAGGCAGCGCAAAGCTCTACATTTTTAACACCGTATGTCAGACCACCAAGTGCGGTAGGCAGATTGGCATCTGTATAAACGTTTCCATTGGCATCTGTGTCTGTCTCTGTGCCATGTGCCAGTGTAGTAAATCCAAAGTTGTCCAGGTATTTCAGGCCAAGCTCAGGAGTTACATCCTGGAAACACTGAACTGCAACTGTATTTATAGAATTACGGATGGCAGTACGGATGGTAGTAGTGCCATTGTAGCTGCCGCTTGCATTATTAACCGGTGCACCATTGTCATAGGTAATAGGCTGGTCTTCATAGGTGGTAGCCAGTGTCATACCCTTCTCATTAAGAGCTGGTGCATAGGTAGATACGAGCTTGAAAGTAGAACCAGGCTGACGGGTACTGTCTGTAGCGCGGTTCAGAGTCAGGCTGGCAGTCTTGGTTCCACGTCCGCCGATGATAGCCTTCACATATCCGGTATGCTGGTCAATAATAGTCATTGCGGACTGAGGCTGCGGTGCAAAGCTGACACGCTCTGCAACAACGGTGCTTCCGTCTGCAAGAATGCTGGCTTTATAACGATCTATATATGTCTGTCCCTCGTCCTGGGTATCAAACAGAAGATCAAAGGAAGGATCCTCGTTCTGGAAATAAAGCTTCATCATTTCCTTACTGTAGTTTACTTCCTGTCCATCGGGCTGCTTCACAGTAAGCGCATAATCAAGAGCATACTGTACATAATCCGGATAGTTGGATGGATCAGAGTATTCTTCATCCACGATCTTCTGGATATCCGGATCCTGAGTGGTCATGATCTTCAGACCGCCACTGTATAGAAGGTTCTGCGCCTGTGTCTTCGTGTAGCCCTTAATATTCATCAGGTCATTGATAACCTGCTGGGTAAGCTCATCCTCGAAATAGGAGTAGGTCTTGCTGGAAGACTGGGTATTGTAAGCCTGGGCGTCCTTGATTCTGGTGTAAACATCGTCATTCAGGGCTTCATCGTACTGCTCCTGGGTGATATAGCCCTGTGTCAGCATATGGTCAAGAACCTCTTTCCGTCTCTTGGCATTCTCCTTAGGATTCTCAATGGGGTTATACTTCGTAGGAGCCTGAGTGATACCTGCAAGTGTAGCGCACTCGGAAAGGTTCAGATCCCACACATCTTTATTAAAATACTGACGGGCAGCGGCCTGTACACCGTATGCACCTGCACCAAGGTTAATGGTATTCAGGTAATTCTCCAGGATCACGCTCTTGTCACCGAT
>CAKRRG010000042.1 GCA_934394545.1 uncultured Blautia sp. | reverse complement strand
CTGTTGATGCTGCCATGACACCTGTTAATAACAGGGCCATTAACTTCTTCTTGCTCATATCTTATCCTCCTTTTTATAAGTTTTGGCAACGCCGGCAACAAAAAATGTTGCCTTATGCCTTTCTATTTTACCATGTTTTATAACATGTGCAATAGTTAACTAGCAAATTATGCCTGAAATTTTGTCCATTTTTGTTAAAAACTGAAAGATTTTTATTCAAAAATTGTAAATTTTGCTTTAATCTGCCAGCTTTGCGCAGTAGTAACACTTCCCAGTACTAAAATCGCAGCTACAGCGATCTCAAATAAAATGTCTCCTCTAAGGAGCTGATTTCCGTTTCCCCGGACTATAAAAATAAGATTTGCAAAGAACGTAAAAAGTGAAAATCCGGTAACCGCCATACTGCATCTTACCGGTCTTCTGATTCCCTTTTCGTATTCAGCCCGTGTCATATGACCAATATGTTCCTTGGGAATCCTTACCTGGGATTTCTCTCCCTTATTCTTTTTTTTGCAAAAAAGAACAAGGGATATTCCTCCCATAATTCCATAGGAAATGGGGAAGATCATCACAACATGCGGGAGCAAAATCCAGAAGATCCGGTTTCCTGCATGATTCAGCGTAAGGCTGGCAATATAGAGCAGAAGAGCCCCCGTCATAAGTACCGTGTAATAAAGTCCATATTTTCCCAGCTCTTTCTCGGATAGTTTCGTACCATGCCATTTCCCGGTATATTCAAATTCTTTCCCACTCTGTCGATAATCATTCCCGTATTTTTTCACTTATCTGCCTCACTTTTCCTGCATTTTGTACCATTCGCGCATCTGCAGATTTCCAGATTCCAAGATTAATCCAGCTTCTTATCCAGATCATCTACAATCTTCTGGATACAACCTTCTTCAAATGGAACAATAAGTCCAACCTGTTTCAACATAGATGGATAGAAATCACTTGCTGAAAGCTCGCAGAGTTTCATATAATCAGCCCATGTGCCGGCATGATCTTTCTCCATACGTGCCTTGAACTGGAATGCACAAAGCTGTGCAAGCACATAATCAATATAATAGAATGGAGATTCATAAATATGATGCTGTCTCTGCCAGTATCTTCCATCTTCCAGGAATCTGCAGCCGGTAACATCCAGGAACGGACGATACTCCTTCTCGAGCTGCTTCCATGCATCCCTGCGTTCCTTCGGTGTCATCTCAGGATTGCCATATACAATATGCTGGAATTCATCAACCATAGTTCCATAAGGAATAAAGTCAATTGCATCCTCCAGATGCATCTTGCGGTAATCGTCTCCTCTTTCTCCAAAGAAAAGCTCTATCCATGGTTCTGCGAAAAATTCCATAGACATGGAATGGATTTCTGCTGTCTCCATAGTCAGATAACGGGAATGATCTGTAATAGGATCCTTGCCTGCCACATAGCTCTGGAAAGCATGTCCACACTCATGCGTAATAACATCCACATCACCACTTGTGCCATTAAAGTTTGCAAAAATGAACGGTACACCGTAATCCGGAAGCTCAGTCATATAACCGCCTGTGGCCTTATTCTTACGTCCGAATACATCAAAAAGTTCGTTCTCCATCATCATATTGAAGAAATCTTTTGTCTCAGCAGACATCTCTGTATACATCTTACGTCCGCTTTCAAGAATCTCCTCCGGGGTGCCGGTTGGAGCCGGATCTCCCTGTGGGAAATACACACCAATATCATAATAATGAAGCTGCTCCACGCCAAGACGGGCCTGACGATTCTTATGCATCTTCGAAGCAAGGGGTACAAATACTTTCTTAATCTGGTCACGAAGCTTCTGAATGTCTTCTTTGGTATAGGAATTACGATTCATACGGCAGTATCCCATATCAATAAAGTTCTCGAAGCCAAGCATCTGTGCCTGTTTGGTACGGTTCTTCACCAGAAGATCATAGATTTCATCAAGCTCCTCCTGATTCTCCTCAAAGAAGCCGGCATAGGCAGCCCATGCTTTCTTACGGGTATCACGATCTGATGAACGCATATATTTGCTCATAAGGGAAAGATTCAGTTCCTCTCCCTCCCACATAATCTTAGCAGAAGCGATCAGCTTTCTGTAACGGGTAGACAGTGTATTCTCTTCCTGCATAAGGGGAATCAGACTATCATTAAAGCATTTCATCTCCAGTTCCATGGACTTAAATGCAACCGGCCCGATCTTCTCTTCCATATATGCACGATATGGAGTAGCAAAAAGCACCTTCTGATATTCATTTCCCAAAGCAGTCAGCTCTGGAAGCATCTCATCATAATAAGCATTCTCTCCCTCATAAAACGCATCTGCCACATTCCCATCTCTGCGGATATGTGCAATTGTGTAAAGAGTGTTAACATGATCTAACAGCTTGTAAAATTCCTGATGGATCTCAAACTGCTCTTCTCCACTCTTCGCCTGGGAAGCACGGCTGATGATCTCTTTCCCCTGGGCAATCACAGCCGGAAAATCCACACGACTGTACGGCATTTCTGAAAATTTCATCTTGTTCCTCCTTTACATTACCTTTTTGCTCTGGCTTTTTATAACAAATGGGCGGGCAAACCTTCTAAGTCCTTCACTTAGAATGCTGTCCGTCCATTGTCGCGTACCAATTACTATACCATAGCTAGCACAAAAATAAAAGATAAATTTTAAAAAACCGTTATTTTCTTCCGGTACTTTTATTCTTCTGTACCTTCTTCTCCCTCTTCTACAATTTCCATATCATCCAGGGCATCCCCTTCTTCATACATCTCTTCGTCTTCTGAAGCATCTCCAGTGTATGCCGCTTCCGTTACCTTCGCTTTTTCCAGAAGCAGATCGGTTACCTTACTCTCGTAGAGAGCATTCACAATTGTCTCACGGGTATATAATTTCTCGAAATCAGCTGCGCTTTCGCCATAATAATCTGCATACTCATTTACATAATCCACGTATTCCTCTTCTGTTACTTCTACATGATTGGCCTGTGCGTAAGCACTGATAAAAAGACGTCGGTTTACAAGACTCTTCGCCTCTTCTTCAATGTCACTTTCGGTAACGCCAAACATTTCAAGAACATCGTTTATATCACCGTCCTCATCCATAAACATGGAATAACCGGATAAAGCTTCCTCCTTACAGGAATCAAACAAATCTTCCGGATATTCTCCTGTAAACTCTGTACGCTCCAGGCATGCACTGATCAGCTCTTCAGCCTCATCATAAGCGCTCTGTTCCTCGTAGGACTGCTCCAGATACTCTTTTACAGAGGCCTCATATTCTTCTTTTGTATCATATCCGGTATAATTCTTTACATATTCCTCATTATATTCAGGGGTTTCCGATTTGGTAACATCAGTTACTTCTACTGAGAAGTCAACCGTTTTACCCTGCCAATCCTCCTGCCAGGTATCATCTCCATATGTGATGGTAAAATCAAGCGTATCCCCTGTGGAAACGCCGGTAAGCTTCTCATCAAATTCTGCACCGTATTCTTCCTGTCCCAAAGTGATAAAGGTTTCTTCCGGATCAGTGGCTTCCTCTCCCTCCACTGTGGCGGTAAGATTCATATATACTGTATTTCCCGATTCGGATGGTGCATTGGTAGACTCTTCCTCACTGGCATCCTCCAGTTCTCCCTGGATTTCATCCTGAACCATATCATCTGTAATTTCGTAAGTATATTTCGTTACCTCTACTCCCTCATAATCTCCAAGCTTCACATAATCAGAAGCGTTCTGGACAAGATATTCAGATGGTGTGATCGGATCCAGTGCCGTCTCTTCTTCTGCCGCATCTGCATCGATTACTTCATTCTCTTCTACGTCCTGGGAAAACTCAGGATCCAGTTCTTCACCGTCTGCATCCGGATCTGCTACAGTCAGATCATCCGCAGTACTCTCAGCAGCAGTATTATCAGTTGTATCCTGTTTAGATGAATTATCACCACAACCGGCAAGTACAGTCATAGCTGCCAGAGCAGCAAGAACATATCTTTTCTTCATATTGATGTTATCCTTTCTTTTGCGTTTGCAAGTTAAAAATAATATAACATTTTCGCAATAATATGTAAATATTCTTTATCCCAGTACACTGTTTTTTCACAAATAGCATCGTGTTTTTAACCGAATAAAGCAAGTCCCCACCCACTGCCAGGTTGCGCAAAGCAATAAGCAGTGGATGGGGACTTGCTTGTAGCTTGACCAGCCAATTATCTCTCTTCTCGGAAATAGGAAAGTCCCAGACTCTCCGGAGGCTGATTTTCTTTTTTCTTTCGGAAGCTTACCACAACCAGAACGATAATGGTAACTACATAAGGAACCATCTGGATCAAATCTGTAACGTAGCTTGCGACCTTGATTCCAAGAATACTTGGAAGAAACTGATACAGCCAGTAGAGCATACCAAAAAGATACGCACCCCAGATACAGTTCAGAGGTTTCCATGTGGTAAAAATTACCAGTGCAACAGCCAGCCAGCCAAGAGCTTCTATCTGTCCCGTTGTTGCCCAAATGCCCTGGTTATAATCCAGAACGTAATACAATCCGCCGATTCCGGAAAGACCGGCACCAATGCAGGTTGCCAGATATTTATATTTGGTTACATTGATTCCGGCTGCGTCTGCAGTTCCCGGATTTTCACCTACAGCCCGAAGATTCAGACCGACTCTTGTTTTGTTCAGCACGTAATGCAGCACCACAGCAATGATGATTGCCGCATACACCAGAAAACCATAGGCAAAAACAGTTTTACTTACAATTCCCAGCTTACTGGACAGGAACGGAATCTTCTTGGAAAAAGAAGCATATGCCAGCGGTGCTGCAGTATAGCTTGCTCCATTCAGAATAAATACGCCAAAGAAATTGGCAACACCCATACCAAATGTGGTAAGTGCAAGACCGGTTACATTCTGGTTTGCACGAAGGGTAATGGTAAGGAAACTGAAAATCAGTCCCCCAAGCATAGAGGCTGCAATTGCTGCCACAAGCGCCAGGATCACGCATATCCAGCCCTTTGGATCTGCTGAATTTTTCTCATAGAAATAGGAACTTGCAAAGCCGGCAAAGCCGCCAAGATACATAATTCCTGGAACACCAAGATTCAGGTTTCCCGACTTCTCAGTCGTGATCTCACCCATGGAACCGAACATGATGATCGTTCCAAATGGAATTGCCCTGATGATCCACGCAATCAGATTACTCATTTAGTGCACCTCCTTTTTGGAACCACGGAAAATCATCTTATAATTAATAAAGAATTCACTTCCAAGGATAAAGAACAGAATCACACCTTCAATAATACTTGCCGCATAATCATTCAGACTGTATGCAGAAGCAATTTCAGCCGCACCCTTTGACAGAAAAATCAGCAGGAAGGAAATCAGTGCCATGTAAAAAGTATTGAATTTTGCAAGCCATGCAACAATGATGGCCGTAAATCCATTTCCGCCTGCGGATGTGGTGGAAATCGTCTGGTCTCTTCCTGCAACGATCAGGAAACCTACCAGACCGCAGATAGCTCCGGAGATGATCATGGTACGGATCGTTACCCATTTAACATTAATTCCGGCATATCTTGCTGTGTTCTCAGACTCACCTACTACAGTGATCTCATATCCCTGCTTGGAATATTTCAAATAGAAGAACATTACAAACATGAGAATCATTACAATGAGAATGTTAATATTATATCTCTGTCCCAGAAACTGCGGGAACCATCCAACCTGTGTAGACATGTTCAGTTTACCAAGACTGGAAGCCTTTCCTCGAAGGATATTGGTCATGCATGCAACAATGCTGGTTGCCACATAGTTCATCATCAGGGTAAAAAGGGTCTCATTTGTATTCCAGTATGCCTTGAATACTGCCGGAATAAAGCCCCAGAGACCTCCTGCGATCACGCTGGTAAGAAACATTACCAGAAAAAGTACCGGAGTAGGAAGGCTGGCACCACATTTTACCATAACCATGGCTGTAGCAAGTCCCCCCATCAGCACCTGTCCCTCTGCGCCAATGTTCCAGAAACGCATTTTAAATGCAGGAGCAAGGGCAATACCAATGCAAAGAAGGGTTACCAGATCTCGCATTGCCCAGGAGAAACGGATGCTCGTCATAAAGGTACCGTTTAACATAACACCGTATACAGATAATGGATTCAGACCGGTTACACTGTAAATAAAAATCGCATCTACTACAAGCGCCAGAATAATGGCAGCCGCACGAACCCATACTTTATAGCCGAAGCTGCTTCTGTCACGCTTAATGATTCGGATCAAGGGTTCTTTTGTTTTTGTGTCACTCATTTATTTTCCCTCCTTCCGAAGATTTGTCATAAGAAGTCCAACTTCTTCTTTCGTAGTTGTTCTGGCATCCAGAATACCATTCTCTTTCCCACCGCAAAGTACCAGAATACGGTCACACAAATCGATAAGAACGTCCAGATCCTCACCTACATAAACTACGGCAACCCCTTCTTTCTTCTCTTCGTCCAGAAGATTGTAGATGGTATAAGAGGTATTGATATCAAGACCACGCACTGCATAAGCAGTCATCAGTACCGTAGGTGCTTCTGCAATCTCACGGCCTACCAGAACCTTCTGTACATTTCCTCCGGAAAGACGGGATACCGGAGTATTCAGGCTTGGTGTTACAACCTCAAGCTCTTCCTTTACCTTCTCTGCCATTTTCTTGGGAGTACGCATATCTGTAAGCGGGGATGCACCTTTTCCATAGCTTTTCAGAAGCATATTTCCGGTCATACCCATAGAACCTACAAGTCCCATTCCAAGACGATCTTCCGGTACAAATGCAAGGTGGACACCTGCATCACGGATTTTCTTCGGCGTTTTTCCAACCAGCTGAAGGGGCTGGTCTTCTTTTCCTCTTTCATAAAATTCAATGCTGCTGCCCTGGCCTGTGATCTGAAGACCAGCAATAGCTTCCAGAAGCTCTTTCTGTCCATTTCCGGAAATTCCCGCAATTCCCAGGATCTCACCGCCATAAACGTCAAAGCTGACATCATCCAATACCTTAACGTCCTCCCGGTTATAGACGGTCAGATGGGAAACAGAAAGCCTCTTCACCGGATTTATGGGAGCAGAACGTGCAATATTCAGTTCCACCTTCTTGCCTACCATCATCTCTGTGAGAGAATTCTCAGTTGCCTCACAGGTATCTACGGTACCTATGTACTCTCCCTTTCTCAGAATGGCAACACGGTCAGAAATTTCCAGAACTTCGTGAAGCTTATGGGTAATAATGATAACGGATTTGTTATCTGCTTTCATATTGCGGATCACTTCAAACAGACGGGCTGTCTCCTGAGGTGTCAGTACCGCGGTCGGCTCATCCAGGATCAGAATATTTGCTCCTCTGTAAAGAACCTTTACAATTTCCAGTGTCTGTTTCTGAGATACGCTCATCTCATAAACCTTCTGATCCAGGTCCAGTTCAAAGTGATATCTGTCACAGATAGCCTGCGCTTTTTTACGAACCTCTTTCAGATCAAATTTCTGCTTTTTATCAAGACCAAGTGCAATATTCTCAGTGGCACTAAAAACGTCAATCAGTTTAAAGTGCTGGTGAATCATACCGATTCCCAGATCATAGGCATCTTTTGGTGAACGGATCTCCACACGCTTTCCTTCTACCAGAATCTCACCGGAATCTGGAAAGTAAATACCGGAGATCATATTCATTAAAGTGGTTTTTCCACTTCCGTTTTCTCCCAGGAGGGAGAGGATCTCACCTTTTTTTACATCAAGGTTTACATTTTTGTTGGCAACAACTTTTCCAAATGTTTTGGTAACATTTTTTAACTGAATGGCATATTCCAAAGTGTTGTGCCTCCCTTCCCTTTATTTTCTTAAACACTGTATCCTATTTAGACACACCCTTATTACTGCTGTGAACAAAGCTAACAAAAGGGAAGCTTTTTAGAGCTCCCCTTTTGGATTTCATGTAATTCGTGGTTTCTCAGATTATTTATTCAACAGCGTCTGCATCTTCTGTGATTCCATCAATACGAAGTGTAAAGTATGGCGCACTTCTGAATGTGGACTCTGCAAAATGTCCATCCTCGATTGCTTCAACAGTCTCACCCTGATATACAACAGTTGCAGGATCAGTTGTGTAATCCATGAAGGAAAGATCAACCGGTGCAGAAGTAACTTTCTCACCGCCTACCGTAAATGTAGAAGTATCAAATACCTGAAGAGAACCATCTTTCAGCTTGCTTTCAACGTCAGCAACATAATCTGCAGTGCCTTCTGCACAGGACTCACCAAGTGCTGTGATTCCTACTGCATCATCATTATATCCTGCGGACCAGTCCTGCTCAAGATCTCCGCCACCCATTACAGTTGCAATTGCATGTTTGTAATATACTGCCCAGTTATTGGTTGCAGAGGTAAGTGCTGCTGTAGGAGCAGTCTCAAGCATATCAATATTGTAGCCTACAGAGTAGCAGATCTTGCCATCATCGTGAAGCTTCTGTGTAGCTGCAGGAGCACCTGTGGAGTCTGCATGCTGTCCGATGATCACACAGCCGTTTGCAATAAGTGCCTCAGCTGCTGCACCCTCTTTGTCAATATCAAACCAGGAGTTTGTGTACTTAACTTCCATTACAACGTTCGGAACAACGCTCTTAATGCCAAGGTAGAATGCGGTATAACCGGAAACAACCTCAGCATAGCTGAATGCTCCAACATAACCAACCTTTACATTGCCGTCTGCATCAAAGCTGTCTGGCTGTGTCTCTGTGGTAAGAGTACCATCCTCAAGAATCTCTTTCAGCTTCAGACCAGCTACAACACCGGATACATAACGGGATTCATAGATGTTGGTAAATGCGTTCTTGAAATTCTCGCATCCACTGATTGCTGCAAAATCACCTGTCATGGAAACAAATGTTACATCCGGATATTCCTGAGCAGCTTGTACCAGATATGTCTGATGACCATAGCTGTTTCCGATTACCATAGAACATCCCTGGCCTACAAGGTCGATTGCTGCATCGTAGCAGCTGGAATCTTCCGGAACCTTATACTTCCAGATGATCTGGCTATCCTCAAGGCCCAACTCTTTAGCTGCTTCCTTAACACCAGCGATATGAGCTGCAGAATATCCTTCTGTCTCATCACCTACAAGAATAACTCCCACCTTGAAGTTCGGATCAGCTTCAACGCTGTCCTCGTCAGCGGCATAAACAACAGATGCGAAGGCAATCATCGTGAGCACCATCGCCGCTGCAAGAAGAAGGCTGACAAATTTTTTACACATTTTTTTCATTTTACTTCCTCCTTGATATTTTTATTTGCCTGAGACTTTTCCCCTCTATAGTAAGAAAAATCTTAAACGTTACCGTTATTTTATTTTTTTTCTAATTGAATGTCAACCTTTTATAAACAATTCAAAAAATATTTTTGAACAAATGATAAATTTTTTGTAAGAATGTTATTACGCATTCTTCTATAGTCTTACTTTATCATTTTTCTTATTCGCCACACGAAAAGCCCTTGGCGTTACCTGGTATCTTTCCTTGAATACACGGTGAAAATAACTGTTGTTCTCATATCCCACTGCAGCAATGATATCACTGATAGGAAGATCGGTATCACACATCAGTTCCACTGCCTTACTAAGACGCTTCCGTTGAAGCAGTTCCTTGAAATTAAAGCCTGTTGATTTTTTTATCATTTTGCTTAATACATGCATAGGAAGGTGAAGCATGTCACATAGCTCAGTCAAAGTGGCCGTGCGGTATTTCTGCTCAATATAGTCCAGCGTCGTCATAGATATCATATTCTCATACTGGTTGGGAAGGCGCATTTCCACATACTGGACAGAATCCATAAGATAAAGAAAAATAAGCCCCATTGTGGTCTGATTGATTTTATTCTGGCTGCCCCTTCCAGTTACAAGGGAATAAATGATATTTTCCAGAAGATTCTGGATCTGCAGCACCTCAGATACCTTAAAATGGAGATATTCTCCCTGCTGGTTATCCCGGCGCAATACATTCACCAGAAAATCTGCCAGAACATTGTTATTTCCGGCCATTGAATACGCCACATCGAAAAATTCCGGCAATACCATAAAATTTATGGCAATGTCATTCCTACCAGCTGCAAGAATCTCATGATGGGTAAACTGATTGAGAAAAAGAAGTTCGCCCTTTCGCACAATGACCTGTTTGCCATCTATAATATTGGTAAGAGAGCCCTCACATACATAGAGCACTTCCACATAATTATGGCGGTGAAGGGGAAAATGAACAAACCGGGTATGGGTACGGATTGCGATCAGCTTTCCCTCTTCCAGCATCTTATTGCTGTCAATGGTAAAATCGCTTCCTGATGTGTAAAGATCCTTGTCCACTTCTGCTTCCCCATTGAGGATCCTTCTCTCTTCTTCTGTAATTTCACGAAGCTGTTCCAATAGTTCCTTATGCACAAGGCACCTCCTTTCTAACCGCCATACTGACTGGTCTGATGCATCTCAGATTCCCTTAAATACAAATGAAAACTCCATAGGCTTACTTGTATCCAGCAGATATTCTTCCTGGGTTCTTGCTCCCCAGCTGTCGTCTCCTGCAATTCCCATCTGGCCTTTTGCCACACGCACTACTGTATAATGAATCTGGGGCAGTTCATATGGATGCATTGCATTTTCCATTTCATGAGGGGTGTATGGCAGGGCCGAAAACATCATCGGGCCATTTTCCTTATCCATCTCAAAGAGCATACCTCTGCCTTTCCGGTCTGTGATCTTCGCCCATCTGACCTCTTCCTTGGCACCGCATTCCTGTGGAACCATATATCTTGCCACATTATCTTTTACCATGTTGTCGTAGATTCCAAGCTTCGCACCTTTTTTACGGTCTGCATAGGTCTCCGCTTCTCCAAGGCCATACCAGGATACGTGATCATAATCTGCATTGAATTTGAAGATCACGCCAAATTCCGGCATATCGCCAAGCTCTTTCACAGGATCATAGGAAAGTGTGGTACGAACCCTTCCATCTCCGAAAACTTCATAAGCAAGTGTACACGCAGCCGCCGGAATTGTTGGAAGGAAATAGGTATAGGATACCTTTACGGAATGCTCTTTTTCCTCTACCTTTGGTACATTTCCAGGTCCATATGCCTCTCCGCGGTAATCCTTATGGTTTACATACATGCTGGCAAGCTTCCACTGTCCATACCGCATTGCCATCAGATTTCCACAGTCATTGTCTGTTGGTGCACGCCAGAAATTAGGCTTTGGAATCGCCTCGATCATCTCTTTTCCCGCGTATTTATAAGAAACAAGACCACCGTTCAATACAGAGAAAAGCACCTCAAATTCAGCTCCGTGCACGCCAATATTATGGGTACTATGGATTACTTCCAGATGCTCCGTGCAAGGCTTCACAGCTGCTTCCACCTGGTAAACATACTGGCCAAAGGCTACCTCATGACCTGCTTTTGCCCATGTTTTATCTTCTTTCAAATGGAAGGAAACGGTTACTGTGTACTCGCCGGCTTTTTCCTCTTTCTGAAACGGAAGAGCATATTCCATCTGGCTCAAAGGAGCCACTGCTGTGTTAAGGACTGCTGTACGAATCACTTTTCCGTCCTTCTGAAGAGTTACTCTGCATTCAAAGGTATCCGTATTTACAAACAGGTTCTTGTTGATCACATTCACAGAATCAGCACTTACTTGTGCAGTAATATTCTGATAATTAAATTTCACTTCCTGCATCTTCGGAGAAGCATCACGATTTCCGCCGTATGCAATGCCATTTCCACTAAAATTATAATCCGTAGGACGCTCGCCAAAATCTCCGCCATATGCCTGGAACTCTTTTCCGTAACGATCTTTTTTGTAAATAGACTGATCAATATAATCCCAGATAAAGCCACCCTGGTATTTCGGCTCCGTGTCTGTCAGATCTGTATATTTATGCATAGCACCGCAGGAATTTCCCATAGCATGAGTATACTCACAGCAGATAAAGGGCTTGGAATCATCTTTTGCAAGAAACTCTTTAATTGCCTCCACAGATGGATACATCTGGCTTTCCATATCACTGGTATCATTATATGTGCGGTCATGGCAGACACCTTCATAATGTACCAGACGGGTAGGATCTGCATTTCTAAAAAGCTGGGACATTTCAAAAATATCCTTGCCCCCAAAGGATTCATTTCCGCAGGACCAGATCAGGATTGCCGGGTGGTTCTTATCTCTCTGATACATAGAATTGGCGCGGTCCAACATCATAGCCAGCCATTCCGGCTTATCATGAGGAACTACATGGGTATAGTCCTTCGTAAATTCTGCTATATCCCAGGAGCCGTGGCTTTCCAGGTTGGTTTCATCAATCATATAAATTCCGAACTCATCACAAAGCCGGTAGATCAGAGAAGCATCCGGATAATGGCAGGTACGGATAGCATTGATGTTGTTCTGCTTCATGATGGTAAGATCCTTGCGCAGCTCTTCTTCAGATACCCATCTTCCTGTTATGGAACTGAATTCATGACGGTTTACCCCTTTAAATACAATCCGTTTTCCATTTAAAGTCATAATTCCGTCTTTCATTTCAAAACGGCGGAAACCGATTTTCTGCGGGATCACTTCCTGCAACTTGTCGTTTTCATCAAAAACTTTAAGAACCAGGTCATAAAGCTGTGGATCTTCTGCGCTCCAGAGAATCGGATTCTCCACAGTCCAGGAATATGTATCTGTTCCATCCAGTTCCTTTTTATCCTCTAACACAATCTGTCCCTCTTTTGACAGTAGGAACTGTACTTTTCCTTTTCCCCATGTTTCCGTTCGGATCTCAAGGGATGCTTCTTCAAGGCTCTCCTTAGGGATAGCTCTGATCTGAAGATCATATACATGCACATCCGGCACTGTATAAAGATAAACATCCCTGTAAATTCCGGAAAAACGATAAAAATCCTGGTCCTCGCACCAGCTGCTGGCTGTCCACTTAAACACCTGGGCTGCCAGTTTGTTTTCCCCCTCTTTCACATAATCCGTAAGTTCAAATTCTGACGGGGTAAAAGAATCTTCGCTGTATCCCACAAACTGGCCATTCAGCCAGAGGGCAATTCCGCTCTCCACTCCCTGAAAAGAAATGAAAAGTCTTTTTCCGATCATTACCTCTGGAACTTTGAAATATTTCACATAGCTGGCAACCGGATTAAAATGTTCCGGAATCTCTCCTGGGTGTATATCTTCATGGCCTTCCCATGGATACTGTATATTGGCATACTGTGGTGCATCGTAGCCTTCCATCTGGATATGTGCAGGTACACGGATGTCATCCCAGTTTTTACAGGAATAATCCTCTTTTTCAAAGCCTTTCACGGTGTTTCCATAGTTACGGGCATAATGGAACTTCCAGATACCGTTTAAGCTGTGACGATAAGAAGTCTCTCCATCTATAGCCTCTTTCATGTTTCTGTAACTGATATGGTCAGAATGAGCATCTATTCTTCCATCTCTAAAATACTCTGGGTTTTTAACCATAGAATAATCAAATGCTTTCATATTCAATCCTTTCTCAATAAACATCATTTGTAAGGAAAAATATAATATTCTTTTTTATCATACCATAATTTACTTTACCATAAAAGAAAAAAAACCTCTGCTGGCTGCTTTGGGGCTAACTGCTTTACGCAACCATACAGAGGATTTCTTTTTTAATCACTTACATTTTGATGCTGTTTTTTCCTGAAATTCCCGGCTCTGTCATTTGTACCGGATCCATGATCTCATTCATCTGCTCTTCTGTAAGAAGTCCTTTCTGTATGATCAGTTTTCTTACAGATTCTCCTGTCTTAATAGCTTCCTTCGCAATTTCAGCAGCTTCCTGATAGCCTACATAAGGACAGATAGCGGTTATGATTCCCACACTGTTTTCTACAAAGTAACGGCATCTTGTCTCGTTTGCCGTAATTCCGGACACACAGTTATCCACAAATGTCTGCACGGCATAACCAAGGGTATCAATGGACTGGAACAGGCAATAGAAGATGATGGGTTCAAATGCATTCAGCTCCAGCTGACCGGCTTCTGCTGCCATTGTAATCGTCACATCGTTTCCAATTACATTAAATGCAACCTGATTGACTACTTCCGGAATAACCGGGTTAACTTTTCCCGGCATAATAGAAGAACCATTCTGTTTTGCCGGAAGGTTGATTTCCCCAAATCCCGCTCTCGGTCCTGAGGACATCAGACGCAGGTCATTGGCAATTTTTGACAGGGTTACTGCACACGCTTTTACAGCGCCTGAAACAGCCACAAAGGGATCCAGGTTCTGTGTGGAATCAATCAGGTCATAAGCCTGTACCAGCTCCATATCAGAAATCTCGCTGAGGTTTGGCACAATTCTGCGAAGATAAGACTCATCTGCATTCAGACCGGTTCCAACAGCAGTTCCACCCATATTCAGGGTTCTCATCTCATCCATTGCCTTGTCCATACGGTTGATATCACGAAGGACCGCAACACTGTAGGCTTTAAACTCCTGGCCAAGACGGATGGGCACTGCATCCTGAAGCTGTGTTCTTCCCATTTTGATAACTCCGTCAAACTCTTCTGCTTTTTTATTCAGAACACTGTGTAATCTCATCAGTTCTTTTTTCAGATTTTTCAGAAGACGAAGAGAAGTCATTTTTCCTGCTGTGGGAATTACATCATTGGTTGACTGTCCACAGTTTACATGGTCATTGGGGTTTACCACATCATAATCGCCTTTTTTTCCACCCAAGATCTCTGTGGCTCTGTTTGCGATCACCTCATTGGCATTCATGTTTAAAGAGGTTCCGGCACCGCCCTGGATCGGATCTACAATAAAGTCCTCATGTAATTTCCCATCCAGAATTTCATCACAGGCCTGTACAATTGCCTGGGCTCTTTTTTTGTCCAGAAGTCCAGCTTCACAGTTGGTAATTGCAGCTGCTTTTTTAATATAGGCAAGACTGTTGATGATCTCCGGATGCATGGCGAGACCTGTAATATGGAAGTTCTCTGCTGCTCTTAATGACTGCACTCCATAATACACATCCTCCGGTACATGTTTGGTGCCAATTGAATCTTTCTCTGTACGGTATTCCTGCTGACTCATTTTATATATCTCCATTTCTTAATTTCATATTTTTCTTTCTTGCACCCATTATATATACCCGCTATAATATAATCAAATACATATATTTTTATAATTATTATAATTTAAAAGTTATAATAGTGGTGATTTTAGAAAGGAGTTTTTCATGTTTCAGGGAATGGAATATATTTATGAAGTATATAAAGAAAAAAGTTTTTCCAAGGCGGCCGCCAATCTTTTTATTTCCCAGCCGTCTTTAAGTGCCAACGTAAAGCGGGTGGAGCAGCGTATTGGGTATCCTGTTTTTGACCGGAGCACAAAGCCTTTGGAAGTCACAGAATATGGCAAAGAATACATCCGATGTGTAGAAGAGATTCTCAGTATTGAGAAAGGTTTTTCCGACTATCTTCACGACCTTGGGAATCTGGATACCGGCAGTCTCACACTTGGGGGAAGCAATCTCTTCTCTTCCTGGATCCTGCCTCCTCTGATCTCCGATTTTGTTACCCGATATCCCAATATAAAAATAAATCTGGTGGAAGAAACAACCGCCAGACTCACCGAATTTTTGCAAAAGGGTGCGGTTGACCTAATTCTTGATAATACGGATCTGGATTCTGAAATCTTCGCCAGCCGCATTTTTCAGGAGGAGCATCTTCTTCTTGCCGTTCCCCGTCTTTTTCCTGTAAATGATTCTCTGAGGGAGTTTCAGCTTTCAGAAAAACAGATACAAAACAGAACTTTTTTGGAGGAGCAGATTTTACCGGTTCCATTGAATCATTTTCAGGGACTGCCATTTATTATGCTGAAGGGTGAAAATGACACCGGAAAAAGAGCCAGGCAGATCTGTAAGTCCAACTATTTTACTCCTAATATAGTTTTAAACATGGATCAGCAGATGACAGCCTATAACGTCTGCCAGTCCGGACTTGGAATTTCTTTTATCGGAGATATTATGCTCTCACACATTCCCCATAATGAGGATGTAATTTATTATAAGCTTCCGTTAAAGCATAACTGCAGAAAAGTATGTTTTTACTGGAAAAAAGGGAAGTACTTTACCAGAGCCATGGAAGAATTCCTCAACATGTCCTGCCAATAAAAAGCCCCGCTTACATGAAAAAAGCCCCGCACGTGGCGGGACTTTTTCATTACTATATCATTTTATGTCGGGGCATGGCCCACCTGTTTCTGATTAGTACAGTTTAGCCATCTCTTCGATGTTGTCTGGGTTGAACTCAAGCGGAGCGCCAAGAACTACTTCTGTACCACCGTCATCAGCTGCTGTGATTGTGTAGTCACCAAGGTCACCAGCTGTGAAGGTTTCATCAACAGCACCTGTGATCTCGTCGTTGATCAGAGCGATTGTTGTCAGAGCGGAAAGTTTTCCAAGGCCCTGCATATCCCACAGATAGAAGTATGGGCAGGAATGCTCATCATCAGCACCTGTGTACTCAAGCATCTCAGATGGAAGTCCAAGACCTGTTAACTTGCAAGCAGATCCATTGTCCTGAAGGTATTTAGCAGCTGCAGCGATACCAACTGTTGTAGGTGCGCAGATAACTTTCAGATCTGGGTATTTCTCAAGAAGAGCTGCTGTCTGGTCTGTGGATTTCTGTGGCTCGTCATCGCCATATGCAACTTCTACAAGCTCAAGCTTGGAGTATTTGTCATCCTCTTCCATGATCTTCTTCATAGCGTCGATCCATGCGTTCTGGTTTGCAGCCTGGGATGTAGCAGAAAGAATTGCGAACTGTCCCTCTCCACCGGAGATATCAAGGCAAGCATCAAGAAGAGCCTGTCCTACAGCAACAGTACCAGCCTGGTTGATGAAGATCTGACGGCTGTCTGGGTTTGTAGCGGAGTCGAAGCAGGAAATCTTGATTCCTTCATCCATAGCTTCCTGTAATTTAGCCTGAAGAGCGTTTACGTCGTTTGCGGAGATACAGATTGCGTCATAGTCCTGAGAAATCAGGTTGTCAAGAACTTTGATCTGAGCATCTGCGGTAGCTGCCTCTGGGTAAACAGTATCAACGGTAGCTCCCTCTGCTTCAGCTGTCTCTACGAAGGATTTTGCAGCGATTTCGAAGAATGCATTACCAGCGGATTTACCAACCAGTGCGATTTTCTTTCCGTCAGCGGAACCAGCCATAGCCGGAACTGCGGATCCCAGGATCATTGCTCCACAAAGAACTGCGCTTACGATTTTTTTGTTCATGTTTTTTTCCTCCCATGGAATAATATAGTTTTATTTGCAACTGCCCCGCCCTCTGCGAAGCAGTTTACAAGCTTTATAAGATTATATGAGTTCGTTAAGGATTTTTTATTTTGCTGTTTTTGCTTTTTTCTGAATCTCTTTAATGATGTTTGGAAGTGCAACTGCACCGATCAGAAGAACACCGATGATCAGCAGGATTACCTGCGGATGGATATTTCTCTGTCCAAGACCAACACGAAGGCAAACGATGATAAATGCGGAAATCAGACCGCCGGCAATATTACCTTTACCACCTGTGGAGGAGATTCCTCCGAATACTGCCATTGCAATGGCATCCATCTCAAAGCCGTTACCGGTTGTGGTATTTGCACCGAATGAGGAAGACATCAGGAACAGTGCACACAGTCCGGAGATGGTTCCCATCAGAGTGTAGATCACGAAACGGATCTTCTGTACGTGGATTCCTGAGTAGTAAGCAGCAAGACGGTTGGTACCGATTGCGTATACTCTGCGTCCGAAGGTACATTTTCCAAGGATAACCGCTGCGATGATTCCAAGGATCAGAACCAGGAAAAGAATGTAAGGAACACGTCCTACTTTTCCACCAAGTGCAGCAAAGCCTTCTGTGTTTGTTACGGAAATACTTCCGCCGCTTCCAAGAACGATCTCTGCAATACCGCGGAAAATGATCTGGGTTGCAAGTGTTACGATCATTGGAGGCAGTTCTTCAAATCTGGTAAGAACAAATGCGTTTACAGCACCGCAAAGAGATCCAACCAGAAGTGTGGCAAGGATTACCACGATAAACGGGGCTCCTGTGTTTGCCACGATACAAGCCATTGTTGCGGAGAGACACACGATAGATCCAACGGAAATATCAATCTCGCCAAGTACCAGAATGTATGCCATCGGCAGCATCAAGAAGATTTCTGCCAGGTAAACAGGCATCTGACGGAGCAGACTCTTCAGATTATAGAACTCAGAAAAGTTTGCACAGAAAATATTTACTGCAATAAACAGGAGTACCAGAATGCCTTCCCAGCTGAAGATCATCTGTTTCACAGGGCTTTTCGGCACATTGTTAATACTTCTTCCAGATTTTCCAGCCATGATTACATCTCCCTTCCCTTTAATGCATTTTTGTCAGCTGTACGCTGTAAAACAATGTTTACAACAACTACTACAAGAATGATAACACCCTTGATGGTATTCAGCCACAGCTGATCGAAGAATGGGATCAGCGGAAGTGCCTTTGCGATGGTTGCAAGGATCAGGGATCCAAGAAGAGCGCCAAGTACTGTACCACGTCCACCACTCATGCTTACACCACCGATAACGCAGGCTGCGATAACATCCATCTCACCGCCCTGCTGCATATCAGGCATTGCAGAAGCGTAAATGGAAACCTGAAGGGCTCCGCCAAGACCGGCAAGAAGACCCATGATAGTATAAACAAGAAGTTTAATGTTCTTTACATTGATACCGGAAACTTCAGCTGCACTTGGGTTACTTCCTACTGCGTAGATTCTTCTTCCGATGGTAGTCCATTTCATGAATACGAAGAAGATCACATAGCAAAGGATGATCACCCAGATTACAAGGCTCATTCCCAGGAATTTTGTTGTTGCAAAATCTTTAAATTTACCAAGGGCTGCTGCACTTGCCCACTCACCATTGTGGGAAACCAGATATCCCATTGCACGGTAGATGTACATGAAGCCCATTGTTGCGATGATCGGAGGAACATCTGCTCTGGAGATCACAAGACCTACCAGGAAACCACATGCGATTCCGATTGCCAGTGCGATCACAAATGCCAGGAAAGTACTGGAAATGTGTTCATATTTCAGAAGCATACCAATTGACATACCAGTCAATGCCAGAGTAGACATGATGGAAATATCAATTCCGCCTACCAGCATAACACACAGCATACCAAGTGACATTACCATTGTTACAGCATTGTTTTTCAGCATATCCGTCAGAGACTTGAATGTAAGGAATGACGGGCTGATGATTGTGATGACTACGAAAAGCAGAACCAGGATCACTGCAAGCAGTGCTTCACGGGAACCTGTCAGCTTTTTCATGAAAGATTTCTTTTCCATTATTTAGCTGCCCCCTTTCCTGTTGTACCTTTCTCCATAGCCAGCTCAAGGATCATCTCCTGGGTTGCCTCTCCTCTTCCAAGCTCTCCTGTCTTACGTCCGTTGCACATTACAACGATTCTGTCAGACATTCCAAGGATCTCAGGCATTTCAGAAGAAATCAGGATAATTGCATAACCTTTCTTTGCAAGGTCACCCATGATCGCATAAATCTCAGCTTTGGCACCAACGTCAACACCTTTCGTCGGCTCATCCATGATTACAACCTTCATCTCCTGGCTAAGCGCCTTGGCAACTACAACCTTCTGCTGGTTACCACCGGACAGAGAGCTTGCAGGCTGGAAAATATCAACTGCCTTAGTATCAACCTCTTCCAGAAGTCTCTTGGACAGGTCTCTTTCTGTCTTCTCGTCATTGAAGCCGTTCTTCGCATATTTGCTGATAGTTGGAAGTGTTACGTTTCTTCCAAGTCCCCAGCTCATAATCAGACCTTCCTTCTGACGATCCTCCGGAAGAAGGATAATTCCTTCCTTCATTGCGTCAGACGGCTGTTTGATATGTACTTCTTTTCCTTCCAGATAAACCTTTCCTTCATCTGGAGTTGTGATTCCACAGACGCTCTCTACAACCTCTGTACGGCCTGCACCAACCAGACCTGTAAGACCTACGATCTCGCCAGCGTGTACATTGAAGGAAACATCCTTGAAATATCCGGTACGGGATAAATGCTCAATACGAAGCATTTCATCACCGATTTTAACCTCTGGTTTCGGGAACAGATCCTTGATCTCACGGCCAACCATGGCTTTGATCAGGTCTGCATTAGTGATTCCATCTACATCATAGGTACCTATGTACTGAGAGTCACGGAATACGGTAACTCTGCTTGCCAGACGATACATATCCTCAAAACGATGGGAAATGAAGATAATGGAAACTCCTTTTTCCTTTAACTGATCTACGATTCTGTAAAGCTCTTCGGATTCTCTCTTTGTAAGAGAAGCGGTCGGCTCATCCAGGATCACGATCTTTGCATTTGTGGATAATGCCTTTGCGATCTCAACCATCTGCTGCTGGGCCACACTTAAGGTTCCCATTTCTGCGGTGGAATCGAAATCTGCATTTAACTGTTTCAGAAGCTTGTTTGCCTCCTCATTCATAGCTTTCCACTGGATCATGTGATTCTTCTTAATCTCATGTCCCATGAAAATGTTTTCAGCTACTGTTAAGTGTGGATAGGATGTGGGGTGCTGGTAAACAGCAGCAATTCCTGCTTCCTGTGCATCCTTCGGACCTTTAAAATCCACTTTTTTGCCAAACAGGTACATTTCGCCTTCTTCTGCTTTATGTACACCGGTAATTACTTTAATGAAGGTAGATTTACCTGCACCGTTTTCGCCCATCAGTGCGTGAACTTCACCAGGCTTTAACTGGAACTGTACATTGTTCAGTGCTTTAACGCCGGGGAAAATTTTCGTAATGCCTTTTAATTCAAGAACATATTCAGACACGGCTTGTTCTCCTCCCTTTCTTAATCTGCCTTTATTCTATCATTGGTCACTTTGTTTGGAAATGGGAAAATATTTTGAAACAGGGTAAAATCTTTGGTATCGTATTTTTGATATTATTGTGTTATGATGTGTTTGATATTTTGTAATCTATTAATTGTAAACTCCGGGATTTTCCCGGATAAGAGATAACGGAGATTCATTATGAAATTACTGATCGTAGATGATGAGGAGCTTACACGTACCGGCGTGATTTCTTCAATTGACTGGCAATCCATTGGGATTGAAGAGGTGCTTCAGGCTGATGATGGTTTGAATGGGATTGAAGTAGCCAGGACACACCAGCCGGACATAGTATTATGTGACGTGCGTATGCCCCGTATGGATGGAATTGCCATGCTGGAGCGTCTCGAGGATATTCTACCTGACATTGTTCCTGTTTTTATGAGTGGATATTCTGACAAGGAATACCTAAAGGCCGCCATCAAGCTTAAGGCTGTCAATTATATCGAAAAGCCTCTTAATCCGGATGAGATCCGGGAAGCCATTATCGAAGCCAGAGATCTTTGCCTGGAGAAAAAACGTACCAGACAGAATCAGTCCCTTCATTCCATAGAAAGCGCTTCCCGTCTGGCTCTTCTGCTCACCCAGCCTTACGCCCACGCAAAGGAAAGCATCAGCCAGATGGTTCAGGAGCTGCCTCTTTCCATAAGCACATCCACTACATTTACCGCGATTGTTCTGAAAACAGATACAGAAGAAGATTTTCCCCTTTCAGAAGTAAACGCTATGTACCTGTCTGTGCGTGAGTTTCTGAGAACTTTTCATATGGATTGTATTTTTGTGGAAAAACGTGTACAGTACATGGTTTATTTTTTACTTGGCCCCGCACCAGGTCCTGCTGCCAGAAAAAGCATTCAGGATTTCTTTTGCAATCTTTATTCCCGATACACCAGATTCTGTATTGCATCCGGAGAAACCCTTACAGGAATTTCAAGGGCTTACCAGTCCTATACTTCCGCTGTTATTCTCCTGCAGAACAGCTTCTTTTTCCCTGCAGGTACTTTTTTGTCTCCCCTTCACGAGACTGCTTCCCCAAAAGGGCCTGAGCTTCCATCCAGCCCTGAGAACGAATTTCTTACCCTTCTCTCAGATAAGAATAAAGAAAAAACAGAGGAATTTCTGGAAAAGCTATTTCAGCATTACAATGAGAATCAGAAAATCCTTCCCAATCAGGCTAAGGATCTGTATTACAAACTATTCCGTGCTCTTGACGAGGCAGCTCGTCAGTTGAAGTTAACTTTATCAGACTCCCAGGAAAATCTGATAGATGCATTGGAGAAAATATTTTCCTTTTATGAACTTCATCAGAAGCTGGTCAAAAAAACAGAATATTTTTTCCAGACTGCTAACAATACAGAGGAAGAAAATTCCACTATTTTTCTTATTAAAAATTATATCGGACAGAAATACATGGACGAAACCTTATCTGTAAAGGATATCAGCGATCATGTATTCTTATCCACATCTTACGTCTGCACCTTCTTCAAGAGTGAAACCGGTCAGACTTTGAATCAGTATCTCACAGAATACAGAATGGAAAAAGCCAAGCAGCTGCTGGCAGATCCCAGATATAAGATTTCTGATATTTCATCACGGGTAGGTTACAGTGATGGCAATTATTTTGGAAAAAGCTTTAAAAAATATACCGGATTCTCGCCTTCCGAATACAGAGATAAGAAAGAGGGGGAGAGAATTTGAAAAGAATAAAACAATGGTATCAGGATCTGAATCTGCAATCCAAGTTCACCCTGGTACTTCTAATGATTGTGGCAATTCCGGCAATTTTCAGTTTTTTCTTTTTCTATGGAAAAGCCTATGACATGATTGTTTCCTACACCATTCGTCAGGAACAGGACCGTTCTGCGGAAACAGCACCATTGATTGAAGAATCCATTCAAAAAATCGTGGATGTAAGTGATGAGATTTCTTCTTTGGATTTTTACCAGACGCTTTTTAAAAATACCATAACCGAAACTTTTTCAGAACTGGCAGATTCCCCGGATGCAGCTGCATTTTCCCCAAAAATCAAGGAACTGATTGCCGATACACCTGTGACCAATATTAAAGTTTATCTGGAGATTCCTAAGGAACCTTCTGATATGAATGCATTGCTGGAGAATGAAAATCTGAAAGACACTTTTCTTCCTCTTAATCAGGTCCGCGGAACCTACTGGTACGGAATCTTCCGTGGAAGCCGGGTTTCCCAGCTATTCTGTCCTTCCTTTTATCTTGGTGCAAAGGAGCAGAAAACATATGGAGATCAGGCATATATCACCCATGCTTCTGTGATTTATGACAGTGGGACCTATGATGCCTACATAGCCGTTTACTATTCCGGAGAGGAATTTCAGCAGATTTTATCTGAAAACCTGACTCTGGACGGCAGCGTTTCTTATATTATGAACGAACGAAACAACCTGGTTTCTGCTTCCAGCAATTCTCTGGCTGGAATTTACTGGCTGGATTATGATAAGATTATGGAATCTTATATGTCCTCCAACAGTTTTATCGAACAGGACATTCTGGGGCAGACTGTTTACGTCGGATTCTACCGGATCAAACAGCCCGGCTGGTTTATGGTGACGGTGTTGCCTTCCAAGCCGCTAATCAAACAGAGTAATATTCTGATGATTCAGTTTTTATCCATTTATATTGCTGTACTGGTACTTGCATTTTTACTTGCCAGCACTTTATCCAACTCCATTACAAGACGAATTTCCTCTGTTATCAGCCAGATGAGAACCGTTCGTCATGGACCGCCCATACCTATGGACAGCCCTACTGCCCACGATGAGATTGGTGATCTGATCGACACGTACAACTATATGACCCGGAAAATGAACCAGCTTATGGAAAAACAGGCACAGGCTGCGGAGGATCTTCGCATTGCGGAATTTAATTCTCTCCAGGCACAGATCAATCCCCATTTTCTTTATAATACTATGGATATGATCAACTGGATGGCACAACAGGGACGTACCTCTGAGATTTGCAACGCAGTGCAAAGTCTTTCCCGGTTTTATAAGCTGACTCTCAGCCGAAAAAAAGGAATCAGTACCATTGCCAAGGAAGAAGAACATGTTTCTATTTATGTACATCTTCAGAACATGCGTTACCATGACCGTATTTCCTTTATCTCTGATATTCCAGACGAATTAATGGAATACCAGATTCCAAAGCTTACGCTTCAGCCGGTTATCGAAAATTCCATTCTTCACGGCATACTGGAAAAGCCTTCCAAATCCGGAACCATTGTACTTACCGGATGGATGGAGAATGGAGATATTGTGCTTCTGATTTCCGATGACGGAGTTGGAATTTCGCCAGATAAGCTGCCTGTGATCCTGTCTGGTGAGGGAACCAGTATTTCCGGAGGAACAAACATTGCCATTTATAATACTCACAGAAGACTTCAGGTGCTTTACGGAACGGAATATGGACTAACCTATTCCAGTGATATGGGAAAAGGAACTGAGGTACAAATTCGGATTCCAGCGAAGAAGGACGAGAGAGCATCTGCTTAAAACCAACTGCCTATATTTACCGATTGCAAAAGAGAGAGC
>CAKRRG010000041.1 GCA_934394545.1 uncultured Blautia sp. | reverse complement strand
AGCGATTTTGTTGAATATGGTTGAAAGTGGTTGGCTGAAAAAAGAAGGTGCAGCACGAAGTACGATTTATGTAAGAAATACGGAAAAGAGATAACGTAGAAGTCCGATTTTGGGTCCTATTTCTCCTGAAGAATTATCCTATATGCACTGTATGGGTGATTTATATTTAGCTGAAGAATTGAAAGAAGAATATGATAGTAAAAACCTGTGACTTACCTGTGACAAGGGAAAAAACGGTAGCGGAAACCTCCTTTCTATGCGGGTTTAGGGGCAAGGGTGAAAGTTCGAATCCTCTAACACACGTAACTAAGAAGCGGAATCATTGAGAAATCAGTGGTTCCGTTTTTTGGGTATATAAAATGGAGTTACTGGTCACGGAGTGAACAGTAACAAGATGGATGCCAGAGGAAGCTGTTCGGAAGAGAAAATAATAAATACATAGAAGTAGTTTCGTTGTGCTATAATAATCAAAAATTTGTTTCTATAGTTCATTTCAAGGTATGTTCTGTGCCATTTGTATACTCAAGGGGAAGCGTAAAGGGAGAAGAAGAATACGATGTGACTAGTTGCTGATTTGCGACAGGCCAATAGGGAGGAAGATATGTGCGGCATCTGTGGATTTACAGGTTACAGGAATGATCAGAAGGCTGTGATCAAGAGAATGATGAAATCCATTGAACATAGAGGACCAGACAGTGAAGGTTCTTTTTGTTGTGATGAGATTACCCTTGGGTTTAGAAGACTTAGTATTATTGACCTGGAGGATGGGCAGCAGCCCATGGAAAGTGCAGATGGGAATCTGCATATTGTTTTTAACGGAGAGATTTATAATTATATTGAGTTGCGGGCAGAATTAGAGGCTGCAGGCATTTCTTTTCGTACCCATTCAGATACAGAAGTGCTGATGAATACCATTTGGCAGTATGGGGAGAAGGCATTGGATAAGCTTCGTGGAATGTTCGGATTTGCTGTATGGAACGAGAAGGAGAAGACTTTGATGCTGGCAAAGGATTTCTTCGGAATCAAGCCGGTATATTATGCCATGATTAACGGGCATTTCGTATTTGCTTCTGAGATTAAGAGTATCCTGGCGTTTCCCGGATACAAGAGAGAGGTGAACCGGCAGGCATTGGAGCAGTATCTCTCTTTTCAGTATTCTGCATTGGAGGAGACCTTTTTTAAAGGAATCTATAAGCTGATGCCAGGGCATATGCTTGTTTATAAAAATGGAAAGTATGAAATAAAAGCTTACTTCACAGCCAGACTTACACCTGGTCAGGGAAAAGAAGGAAATCAGGATATGCGTCAGTTACAGGCTCAGCTTGAAAAGGTGTTGGAGGATTCTGTGAAGCATCATATGTTAAGCGATGTGGAAATTGGCGCATTTTTATCAGGAGGTGTGGACTCGGGCTATTTGGCAGCAGCTTCCGGAGCTGATCAGGCGTTTACAGTAGGATTTGACGAGGGTGACCGATACAATGAGGTAAATAAGGCTGCCGAAGTTGCGAAAGCGGCGGGACTTAAGCACCATGTGAAAGTTATTTCCAAGGAAGAATTCTGGAATTCCCTTCCAGACGTAATGTACCATATGGATGAACCTTCAGGCGATGCTTCAGCTGTTGCCCTTTATTTTCTGTCGCAGGAAGCTGCAAAGTATGTGAAGGTAGTGCTTTCCGGGGAAGGTGCAGATGAACTTTTCGGCGGATATAATATTTACCGGGAGCCGGAAGCTTTGAAAAAGGTCAGTTGGATTCCCATTGGAATCAGAAGGACGATAGGCCATCTGGCAGCGAAAATGCCAGACATTAAGGGACGGGATTTTCTGATTCGGGCTGGAATGACGGTTGAAGAGCGATTTATCGGAAATGCATATATTTATCGTGAAAAAGAGAAAAATGAGATTCTGAGAGGCGGTGTGACAGGGAAGACAACGCAGGAATACCTGAATCCGTTTTATAAAGAAATTGATGATTTTTCTGGCTGTCGTCTTCACGATATGGAGAAAATGCAGTCTGTAGATATAAATTACTGGCTTGTAGGCGATATTTTACAGAAGGCAGATAAAATGAGTATGGCGCATTCTCTGGAAGTGCGTGTGCCGTTTCTTGACCGGAAAGTGTTTGATCTGGCAGCTGGTTTTCCAAAAGATGCGAAGATTGCAGCTGGTACTACGAAGTACATTTTTCGTAAAGCAGTATCGAAGTGTATTCCTCAGGATACAGACAGCAGGAAGAAGCTTGGATTTCCTATCCCTATCCGTGTGTGGCTTCGACAGGATGACTGGTATCAGATGGTTATGGAATTATTTACATCCGAAGAAGCGGATCGGTTCTTTAATACAGATAAATTAATCAGGCTTCTGGATGAGCATAAAGAGGGAAAAAAGGATAACAGCCGTAAAATATGGACAGTTCTTATGTTTCTGATTTGGTATCATAAGTTCTTCATATATACAAATAAATGAGGTGTGTTGAGAATTATTCTCAACACACCTTCTTTCCTTTTATGCGAGAAAGTTGTATGATAAACAAAAAAAGTTAGCGAAAGCTAACCAAAACGAGCAGGGGAGGAAGAGGATGTTTCTTGAAATAAAAGGATTAAAAAAGGGCTTTGGCACAGGAGACAGCCGGATGGAGGTACTTCGTGGAATTGACTTTTCCGTGGAAAAAGGAGAATTCTGCGTATTACTTGGCCCTTCAGGTTCTGGAAAATCTACTCTTTTAAATATTATTGGCGGAATTGATGAACCAGATGAAGGGTATATTTCCATAGAAGGTGAAAAAACAGGAGATATGAAAGAGAAAGCTCTGACTCTTTATAGACGAAAGCATTTGGGCTATGTGTTTCAGATGTATAATCTGATTCCAAACTTGAATGTGAAGGAAAATATTGAAGTAGGTGCATATCTCAGCAATAGGGCTCTGGATATTGACGAGCTTCTTCACACCTTGGGATTATATGAGCACAGACATAAACTGCCGAATCAGCTTTCCGGCGGTCAGCAGCAAAGAACAGCCATTGGCCGTGCTATTGTAAAAAATCCGGATATCCTTCTTTGCGATGAGCCCACAGGGGCTCTTGATTACAATACCTCTAAGGAAATTTTGAAGCTTATTGAGCAGGTAAATCAGAAGTATGGGAATACAGTGATCATGGTTACTCACAATGATGCGATCAAAAACATGGCAGACCGGGTAGTAAAACTTCGTGACGGTCAGATCAGAAAAAACTATATAAACGAGTCCAAGATTGCTGCTGCTGATCTGGACTGGTAAGGTGGTGTATTATGAAAAATCCATTGTGGAAACGCCTGCCAAGGGAACTGAAAAGTGATTTTGGAAAGTATATCGTTATTTTTTTGTTTATGACATTGACCATAGGGTTTGTGTCTGGCTTTCTGGTTGCAGATGACAGTATGCTGGCAGCCTATAACGAAAGCTTTGAAAAATATAATATTGAAGATGGCAATTTTACACTTTCTTCGAAAGCCGGCAAAAGTGATCTGAAAAAGATAGAAAAAAAGGGAAACGTACGAATCTGCGAAAATTTCTATCGGGACGAGTCTGTTGATACAGATTTGGACGGAACGGAAGAAGGAACCATGCGTATTTATGAAAATCGCACAGATATGGATCTGGTGTGTCTTATGGAGGGAAAAATCCCAGAGGCTAAAGATGAGATTGCCATTGACCGTATGTATGCAGATAATAACAGTCTGAAAGTGGGAGATAAGCTGGTAATTGAAGGAAAGGAGCTGAATATTACCGGTCTTGTGGCATTATCCGATTATAGCTGTCTGTTCTCGGATAATAATGATATGATGTTTGATTCTGTAAAATTTGGTGTCGCCATTATGACAGAGGACGGAGCAGAGCAATTCGGTACTACACATCTGGAATATCGTTACTCCTGGCAATACGAAAAAAAGCCGAAGAACGATACAGAAGCTAAAAATATGTCCGAAGATTTCATGAAGGTTGTTGTGAAATATGGAACTGTAACAGGATTTATACCTGGCTATGCCAATCAGGCAATTCAGTTTACTGGTGAAGACATGGGAAGTGATAAGGCCATGATGGAGGTACTGCTGTATATTCTTATTGTAATTATTGCATTTGTTTTTGCTGTTACAACGAATAATACGATCACAAAAGAAGCGTCAGTGATCGGAACGCTTCGGGCTTCCGGCTATTCAAGAAGAGAACTTCTGAGCCACTATATTTCCATGCCTATAATCGTAACCATAGCGGCCGCAATCTTTGGAAATATGCTGGGATATACTTCTTTTAAAGATGTGTGCGCCGGAATGTATTATGGAAGCTATAGCCTGCCAACTTATGAAACACGTTGGAATGCAGACGCTTTTATACTAACAACCCTGGTGCCGGTGGTGCTTATGCTGGGAATCAATCTGATTTTGATTTCCCAAAAACTGAAGCTCTCACCGCTGAAATTTTTGCGTCACGATTTGTCATTCTCTAAGCGGAAAAAGGCAATGCGCCTTCCTGGATTTAAATTTTTCAATCGTTTTCGTCTGCGTATTGTGCTGCAGAATAAATCAAGCTATCTTACACTGTTTATTGGAATCTTTTTTGCAAATGTACTGCTATTATTT
Organism: uncultured Blautia sp.; assembly: GCA_934394545.1. Classification (GTDB taxonomy): domain Bacteria; phylum Bacillota; class Clostridia; order Lachnospirales; family Lachnospiraceae; genus Blautia_A. The sequence continues at coordinate 20,012 of CAKRRG010000041.1, read as the reverse complement.
GGAATGATGATGAAGCCTCTTCTGGATCATTATCAGGAAGAGACTGTGAAAAATATGATAGCACCCTATCAGTATATTCTCAATGTTCCGGAAGAACCGGAGGAGGATGAGAAATATACAATTATGGGAATGCTGCAGAAATTCCTGACGCCTTCTTTAAATACAAGTGAAAAATCGGCCGAGAGCTTCTGTATGGAATCCATGAAAAACGTGGTGCCGGATAAAGATGGAGAGTCTATCACGGTTTATGGAATTTCTGAAAACAGTGCTTATGTAAGTACAGAGCTGCCTTCAGACGGAGTACTTATTTCAGACGGATATTCTGAAAAATATAAGCTGGAAGAGGGAGATACCATTGTTTTGAAGGAGGCATACGGGGAAAAAGAGTATGAATTTACGGTCAGAGGAATTTATGAGTATCCTGGCGCCTTGACAGTATTTATGCCAATTACTTCCTTCAGAGAGACCTTTGATAAGGATGAGGATTATTTTAACGGTTATTTTTCCAGAGAGAAAATTACGGATCTGGATGATGATCTGATCGCTGCAACAATTACAGAAGATGATCTGACGAAGGTAAGTCGTCAGCTTGATGTGTCCATGGGAGAGATGTTCCAGCTGATCAATGTGTTTGCAGTCGTGCTTTTTGCTCTGCTGATTTATCTTCTGACGAAACTGATCATTGAGAAAAATGCCACTGCTATTTCTATGGTAAAAATTCTGGGATATGTTGACAAAGAAATTATAAGCCTTTATCTTACCTCTACGACATGGGTGGTTGTTCTGTCTATTCTGGTGAGTCTGGCACTGTCTACCTGGACCATACATGGAATTTACGGTTATCTTATGTCTTCGTTTTCCGGATGGCTTACATTATATCTGAAGCCTGCGGTTTATCCGGAAATGTTTGCAATGGGAATGGGAGCATATGCGCTGGTAGCCTTGCTGCAGCTCAGAAGAATCAGGAAGATTCCTATGGATATGGCATTGAAAAACGTGGAATAATAGGTTAATTACTGTTTTTAGGTTGAGATTTCCGATGGTTTCGTATATACTTCTAGTACAGCGCCAGTGCAGTAATTACAGGCTGGTCTGGAAGTATTTACTATGAAAGTCCGTTTTTAGAAAATATGTGAGGTGATATGAACATGGATTATGCAAAAGAATCATTAAAGATGCACTACGAGTTAAAAGGAAAAATCGAAGTTACTTCAAGAGCAAAGGTTGATTCCAAAGAAGCCTTAAGCCTTGCATACACTCCTGGTGTTGCACAGCCATGCCTTGAGATCCAGAAGGATGTTAACAAAAGCTATGAGCTGACAAGACGCTGGAATACGGTTGCTGTAGTAACGGATGGCACTGCTGTTCTTGGTCTTGGGGATATTGGTCCTGAGGCTGGTATGCCGGTTATGGAGGGAAAATGCGTTCTGTTTAAAGAGTTTGGAGGCGTTGACGCCATTCCTCTTTGCGTTCGCAGTAAAGATGTTGATGAAATCGTTCAGACCGTACGTCTTCTTGCAGGAAGCTTCGGCGGTGTTAACCTTGAAGATATTTCCGCACCAAGATGTTTCGAAATAGAGAAGAAACTGAAGGAGTGCTGTGACATTCCGATTTTCCATGATGATCAGCATGGTACAGCTGTCATCACCCTTGCAGGTGTGATCAATGCCCTGAAATTTGTTGGAAAGAAGATTGAGGACATTAAGATCGTTACTTCAGGAGCAGGAGCAGCCGGTATTGCCATTATCAAACTTCTTATTTCTATGGGACTTAAGAATGTTATTATGACAGACCGTAAAGGTGCTATTTATGAAGGACGTGAAGGCCTGAACCCAATTAAGGAAGAGATGGCGAAGATCACAAATGCCAATCATGAGAAGGGTACTTTAAGCGAAGTGATCAAAGGTGCGGATGTATTTATCGGTGTTTCTGCACCGGGAACGCTTACAGCAGATATGGTTCGTACTATGGCAAAGGATCCGATCATCTTTGCATGTGCCAATCCAACTCCTGAAATTTTCCCGGAAGAGGCGAAGGCAGCAGGAGCAGCTGTAGTTTCTACCGGCCGTTCTGATTATCCGAATCAGGTAAACAACGTTCTCTGCTTCCCAGGAATCTTCCGTGGAGCGTTAGATGTACGTGCATCTGATATTAATGATGAGATGAAGATCGCAGCAGCTTATGCAATTGCAGGTCTTGTTAGCGATGAAGAACTGTGCGCGGATTACATTCTTCCGGCAGCTTTTGATTCCAGAGTAAGAGATGCTGTTGCCAAGGCTACTGCAGAAGCAGCTATTAAGAGCGGAGTAGCAAGGAGATAACCGAATCAAGCAAGTTCCTATTTAGGAACTTGCTTGTATTCGTTTATTCGCTTCTCCAGAGTACAGTTTAAGATGATGACCGATCCGAATTGCTTTTGAATCTGTTCCATGTCCAATAAATGCAGTCCTTGCCACAGGCGTCTTTTTTTCTGCAAAATCAAGAATCAGCTGAGACATATCCGGCTGACAGTTGTCAGCTTCCATTTTGGTAAAGGTTCCCAGCAAAATTCCATTCACTTTCTTAAAAACCCCCATTTGCTGAAGCTGACTTAGGTAAGTAATCATTTGCGGCACTTTTCCTCCAAAGGACTCCAGGAGAAGGATTTTCTCCCTCATATCCGGCCAATATGGTGTGCCCGCCAGTTTCAAAAGGCAACGGATATTGCCGCCAACAACCATTCCTTCCATATGAGTTCCACGCACAAAATCATAAGGGAAATTATAAAGCGAAGAGGAACCTGTCATTGCTGTTTCAAGAAAGTCCGTTATCTGAGACTGACTGTGGTCGTATGTCAGATTTCGTGCCTGATATAGGACAGAAGATTTGCCTGTACGCGCATAAATAGCATTCAGAATGGTTGTCAGATCACTATATCCCCAGAAATGCTTCTTGCTATAAGCAATGGCCTGGAAATCCAGGTAAGGAAGAAGTTCATTAGCCATATCCCCACCGGAAACGTCAAAAATTTCTTCAATAGAATCATCTTCATAAAACTTCATAAGCGCTTCGGCCCGTTCTCTGGCAGTTCCTGCCCGTCCATTTTCATCTCCGTAAAGATAAGGACTAAGCACTGTTTCAAATCCGGATTTATTTAGAATCTCTATTAACGTATTTATTGTAGCTGCCTGCTCCGGTTTCAGTCCGTTAGAACAACAGACAATTCCGATTTTACTTCCCTGTCTCATAAAAACAACCCTTTCTTAAAGAAATACACATCACATGCTCTGGTTCTTTTATTATAACAATAAATTTCTATAATTCCACTATCGATCCTACGATTTCCGAAACATTTTCAAATATTCTCTGTTTAAAATACACGAAATTGCGGTGAAAAAAAATGAGAAAAAAGTACAAATAAATTATTGACAGCTTATACAAATTAGAATATACTAATCACCGTAAGCGAAACATAATAATAAATAGCTGTTTCTAAAACATAAAAAAGGAAGGATGATATGATGCCGTTATCAATGGTAAACGAAGGAGAGCCGCAGGTGATCAAAAAAGTTGGCGGAAAAGAAGAAACCCGTAAATTCCTTGAGAATCTTGGATTTGTGCAGGGGGCTACTGTAACCGTTGTAAGCGAAATCAGCGGAAATATGATCGTGAATGTGAAAGATTCCCGAGTTGCCATTGGCAAAGATATGGCGAATCGGATCATGGTCTGAAATCCAGAAAAAGGAGTCTGATATTATGAAAACATTACGACAAGTTGGCGTAGGTCATACTGTCACTGTGAAAAGACTGCACGGTGAGGGCCCGGTAAAGAGACGTATTATGGACATGGGAATTACGAAAGGTGTTTCCGTCTATGTGCGTAAGGTGGCACCTCTTGGAGATCCTATTGAGGTAACTGTAAGAGATTATGAGCTGTCGCTGCGAAAAGTTGATGCAGAAATGATTGAGGTAGAGTAGCAGTAAATTGCATATTCTTAAAAAGGATGGGCAATTTTTTTTAACAAAGCGAGTTAGAATATCCTAATGAAAGAGATGGAACACTAACAGAAACAAGCATATTAAAACAACTGGCAGATGTAAATGATTAATATTTGGCAGTGAGAACTGAAAAATCTGGAAAGAAAGAGGAGGCATGAAAATGTCGATTAAGATTGCACTTGCAGGTAACCCGAACTGCGGCAAGACTACATTATTCAATGCACTGACCGGTTCAAACCAGTTTGTTGGTAACTGGCCTGGTGTAACAGTAGAGAAAAAAGAAGGTAAACTGAAAGGGCACAAGGATGTAACCATCATGGACCTTCCTGGTATTTATTCCCTTTCCCCATATACACTTGAGGAAGTGGTTGCCAGAAATTACCTGATCAATGAAATGCCGGATGCCATCATCAATATTGTAGATGGTACAAACCTTGAGCGTAACCTGTATCTGTCCACACAGATCATGGAGCTTGGTATTCCGGTAGTTATGGCTATCAACATGATGGACCTGGTTCAGAAATCCGGAAACAAGATCCACATTGATAAATTAAGCAAAAAGCTTGGCTGTGAAGTAGTTGAGATTTCCGCTCTGAAAGGAACCGGAATCATGAAAGCTGCTGAGAAAGCAATCAGCGCAGCACAGAGCAAAAAGAAAACCGTTCCGGTTCACGAGTTTGCACAGGATGTTGAGGATGCGATCAAATCTGTTGAGAACAAGCTGACAGGAACTGTTGCAGAGGCTCAGAAACGTTTCTTTGCAATCAAACTCATTGAGAAAGATGACAAGATCGTAGAGCAGATGAAGAGCGTTCCAGATGTGTCTTATGAAGTAAAAGCACTGGAAGATAAATTTGATGATGATACCGAGAGTATTATCACAAATGAGCGTTATGTATATATCTCTTCCATTATTGGACAGTGTTATACAAAATCCTCTACAGGAAAGAAGCTTACAACATCCGATAAGATCGACAGAATCGTAACCAACAGATGGCTGGCACTTCCGATTTTCGCTGTTGTAATGTGGATTGTTTATTATGTGTCTGTAACTACTGTTGGAACTATTGTAACAGATTGGACAAATGATGTACTGTTTGTTGAAATTATCCCTCCGGCAATTGAGTCTGCTCTGGAAGCTGTAAATTGCGCTGCATGGCTCCAGGGACTGATCCTTGATGGTATTGTTGCCGGTGTTGGTGCTGTACTTGGTTTCGTGCCACAGATGTTAGTGCTGTTCCTGTTCCTTGCATTCCTTGAGTCCTGCGGTTACATGGCTCGTGTTGCATTCATCATGGACAGAATCTTCCGTAAATTCGGTCTTTCCGGAAAATCCTTCATCCCAATGCTGATCGGTTCCGGATGCGGTGTTCCTGGAGTTATGGCTTCCCGTACAATCGAGAACGACCGTGACCGTAAAATGACAATCATGACCACAACATTTGTTCCTTGTGGTGCGAAGCTCCCGATCATCGCCATGATCGCAGGTGCATTCTTTAATAATAGCGGATGGGTTGCTACAAGCTCTTACTTTGTTGGTATCGCAGCAATCATCTGCTCCGGTATCATCCTTAAGAAAACAAAAATGTTCGCTGGCGAGCCGGCACCATTCGTTATGGAGCTTCCGGCATATCACTGGCCAACAGTTGGCAATATTCTGAGAAGCATGTGGGAGAGAGGCTGGTCCTTTATCAAGAAAGCCGGTACCATCATTCTTCTTTCCACCATCGTTCTCTGGTTCCTTATGGGATTCGGCTGGGAAGGCGGTTCCTTCGGAATGGTAGAAGAGCTGAACAATAGTATTCTTGCAAAGATTGGTTCTGCAATCGCCTGGATCTTTGCTCCTCTTGGATGGACAAAAGCAGGAGAAGGCTGGAAGATGGCAGTTGCAGCCGTAACCGGTCTTATTGCAAAAGAGAACGTTGTTGCGACATTTGGTATGCTCTTCGGATTTGCTGAGGTTGCAGAGGATGGAGCTGAAATCTGGGGAAATCTTGCACAGGTTATGACTCCAATTGCAGCTTACGGATTCCTGGTATTCAACCTTCTTTGCGCTCCTTGCTTCGCAGCAATGGGTGCTATCAAGAGAGAGATGAACAATGCAAAATGGTTCTGGTTTGCAATCGGCTATCAGTGTGGTCTTGCTTATGTAGTTTCCCTTTGCATTTATCAGATTGGTACACTGCTTACAGGCGGCGGATTTGGAATCGGAACAGCAGTTGCATTTGTCCTGGTTGCAGCATTTTTGTACCTGCTTTTCAGACCATATAAAGAGAGCAATAGTTTAAAGGTTAATACAAAGAGTATTGCTTAAGCAAAGTTTTTTTAATAATTCAGCCTGTATCCCTTAAAGAGATACAGGCTGGAATTTTTATATACAGAAGTTCCAGCTCCTGACATAAAATCATACAGAAATCAAAAAGGATGGCGATGAAAATGATGAAAAACGCAGTTGAAGAAAAAGCATATGAAAATCAGGAAGCATATCAGCGGACACAAATGCAGAAAGATATGATCCTTGAACGATTGCGCGAACAGGGCTGCAGGATCACCAGACAGCGCCAGCTGATCCTGGATATTATTCTGGAAGAGGAGTGCTCCTGCTGTAAGGAAATTTATTACAAGGTGCAGGAGAAAGACCGAAATATTGGACCGGCCACAATTTACCGCATGGTAAATATGCTGGAAAAAATCGGCGCCATCAGCCGCAAGAACATGTACCGGATTTCCGGATGCACAGCATGCTGCAGAGAAAACGGGTGTACCGTCCGGCTTAGTGATGATACGGTCTGTGAGTTGCCTTCCGAAGTCTGGAAAAAGGTTGTAAGAGAGGGACTTAAAAATATGGGCTATATTGCAGACCAGGATATTGAAAGCATTGAGATGATGGCGTCAAAGTGTGGGACTTAAGAATGTTAATGAGAAGATTTCTCAACAAACCAAATTGTACTGGAAATTCGGAAAAACCTGATATATAATACGAAAAATCAAAAACAAACAGATAAAAATAATTTTTATATAGGAGGATGTTTATTATGGCAAGCTTTAAATGGGACAAGACAGGACTTTTTGCAGCAGGTGTTTTATTCGGAACAGCAGGTATCAAGCTTCTTTCCAGTAAAGATGCAAAGAAGGTTTATACAGAGTGTACTGCAGCTGTTTTGCGTGCTAAGGATTGCGTAATGAAGACCGTAACAACTGTTCAGGAAAATGCAGGTGATATCTATGCAGATGCACAGCAGATCAACGAGGACAGAAAAGCTGCTGAGGAGCCGTTTGAGGATGAGGCAGCTGAGGGCGAGACTGAGTTTAAAGAGACTGAAGAAGCTGAAGAGGCTAAGACAGAGGAAGCTGCTGAGTAATCTGGCAGCGTAATACATTGCAAACATATTGGGGACTGCCGTTTTTGCGACAGTCCTCTTAATCGTTGCTGTTGCTTTGAAGAAAAAGTAGGTGAACAAGTTGAAATTTACAATTAAACATGAGAAAAAAGGACGTATCAGAGTCCATCTTTTTCAGAAATATATGAATTTTACCCAGGCAGATACCCTTCAGTATTACCTGGAAAATCTGGATGGAGTAAAGAAGGCTCAGGTCTTTAACCGTACCAGTGATGCTCTTATTTATTACACTGGAGAGCGGAATGAACTGTTAAAGGCAATTCAGGCATTTGGTTACAGCCGTGTCAGCGTACCTGCCCAGGTGCTGGAGAATTCCGGAAGAGAATTAAATGAGACTTATAAGGAGAAACTGGTAAATAAAGTTATTTTCCATTACGGACGTAAACTGCTTTTGCCATATCCATTGTCCGCAATCTATACCACTGCAATGTCTGTGAAATATATCTGGCTGGGGGTTAAGACACTCTGGAAGCGTAAAATTGAGGTTCCGGTTCTTGACGCAACTGCAATCGGTGTTTCTATTTTCAGAGGCGATTTCTCTACAGCCGGTTCGGTTATGTTCCTTCTGGGAATCGGAGAATTGCTTGAGGAGTGGACGCACAAGAAATCTGTGGATGATCTGGCCCGTACCATGTCCCTGAATACAGGCAAGGTATGGCTGCGCAGTGAAGGTACAGAGGTGCTGGTTGATGCAGAAAAAATCCAGGCTGGTGACATGGTTGTAGTACATATGGGAAATGTGATCCCATTCGACGGTGTGATCGCAGAAGGCGAGGCTATGGTAAACCAGGCTTCTTTGACTGGTGAATCTGTTCCAGTGAGAAAAACAGAAGGAAATTCCGTATACGCAGGTACGGTTGTAGAAGAGGGCGAGGCTGTTATAACTGTAAAAGCAGTTGGTGGTTCCAGTCGTTATGAGAAGATTGCAGCTATGATCGAGGATACTGAGAAACTGAAGTCCGGTCTTGAGAGCAAGGCTGAGCATCTGGCAGACAGACTGGTTCCCTATACACTTGGCGGTACTGTACTTACTTATCTGCTGACCAGAAATGTAACCAAGGCTGTTTCCGTATTGATGGTGGATTTCTCCTGTGCTCTGAAGCTGGCGATGCCGGTTTCCGTACTTTCGGCTATCCGGGAGGCAGGAGAATACAAAATCACTGTGAAGGGCGGTAAATTCCTGGAGGCAGTTGCTGATGCCGATACGATCGTATTTGACAAGACTGGCACCCTTACCAAAGCAGAGCCTACAGTAGCAAGGATCATCCCATTTAATGGACAGAACGAAGATGAACTGCTTCGGATTGCAGCCTGTCTGGAAGAGCATTTTCCTCATTCTATGGCGAAAGCTGTTGTAGACGCAGCGAAGAAGAGAAAACTGGATCATGAGGAAATGCATTCTAAAGTAGAATATATTGTAGCTCATGGTATTTCAACAAACATTGAGGGGAAAAAAGCTATCATAGGAAGTTCTCATTTTGTTTTTGAGGATGAGAAATGCATTATTCCGGAAGGCATGGAAGAGCAGTTTGAAAATCTTCCAAACGAGTATTCCCATCTGTATCTTGCAATTGAAGGCAGTCTTGCAGCGGTTATCTGTATTGAGGATCCGCTCCGTGAGGAAGCTCCTGCCGTGGTAAAAGCACTGAAAAAAGCCGGATTCAGTAAGGTGGTTATGATGACAGGAGACAGTGAACGTACAGCCAGGGCTGTTGCAGCCAAAGTTGGCGTTGACGAATATTATTCTGAGGTTCTTCCGGAAGATAAAGCAAGCTTCGTAGAAAAAGAGAAGGCAAAAGGGCGCAAGGTTGTCATGCTTGGTGATGGAATTAACGATTCCCCGGCACTTTCTGCAGCTGACGCTGGTATTGCAGTAAGCGAAGGCGCTGAGATTGCAAGAGAGATTGCAGACATCACTATCGGCGCGGATAACCTGGAAGGTATTGTAGTTCTGAAGCATATCAGTGACGCGCTGATGAAGCGTATCCACAATAATTACAGAACTATCGTAGGATTTAACACGGGCCTGATTCTGCTTGGGGTTGCCGGAATTCTGCAGCCGACGACCTCCGCATTGCTTCACAATACTTCCACATTGCTGATCGGTATGAATAGTATGAAGAATCTGGTGGGCACAGAGGAAATCTGAATATGATTGGAGAGCTAATGAGACAGTTTTTCATTAGCTCTCTTTTGGGGTTTGGTACTTGACAGAAATAAAAGATTAGTGTAAACTAACAACATAAAAGTTAGCGCTAGCTAACTGAAATGCAAAGGATTACAGCAATTAAAACATATTTCAGAAGTGCAGATGTTACTATGAAAATCGTAAGCAGTAACCTGCGAGCTTCTAATTTTTTTAGTACAGGGTTAGAAAAGACTAACGAAAATAAGAGGGAAATTACTGCTCGGAAGCTGGGGCTTCATTTTCGGAAGCTTCAGGAAACCCGGAAAGGACAATTCACATGAGTATTGTAATCATCGGCGGAAATGAGAGAATGGTATGTCAGTATACCGATATCTGCAAAGACTATGGATATAAGGCGAAGGTTTTTCCAAAAGAGAACGGCGCAATCCGCAAGAAAATCGGATGTCCGGATCTGATGGTTCTTTTCACCAATACAGTATCCCATAAAATGGTCATCAGTGCTTCCCAGGAAGCAAAGAAAAATAATATTCCGGTAGCACGCATCCATACCAGCAGCGCAAGCGCCTTAAAGTGTGCACTGGATGAGCATGTAGTGATGGCATAAGAAAAGATAAGGAGATTATCATGATCGAGAAATGTCTCATTGAGCACTGTGCTCCCACCCTTGCTTCATTAAAAGCAGCCAATCTTTTCAATGCCTGTTGTGAAGAGGGAGAAAATATAGACCTTCAGATTTCCAGGTGGAATCAGCTGATGAATCCAAAGGGCGTGAAGCTGCTGGCACTGCGTAGCCGTGGTAACCGTTCTCTGGTTTATGTATACCGGGAAAAACAGCTGGCACAGAATCTGAATCGTCCTGGAGTTGCCCGGTTTCTGGAAAAATATGGATATGAAGATACAGAACCGGAACAGTGCCTGGCGTTACTGAAGAAGCGCTTTGAGGCATCAGAGGATTTTCCACATGAGATTGGGATTTTTCTTGATTATCCACTTGGGGACGTAATTGGTTTTATCCAGAATGGCGGACAGAATTATAAATGTTCCGGCTGCTGGAAAGTATATTGTAATGAATGTGAAGCATTGAAAATGTTTCAGAAGTACCATAAATGCCGTGAAGTTTATCGGAATTTATGGGCAAAAGGCAGGAGTGTTCTGCAGCTGACAGTGGCTGCTTAACCAATAGATTATTAAGAAGAAAGAGGTAGAATAAAGTTATGAGTAAAGTAGCAGTTGTATATTGGAGCGGAACCGGTAATACAGAGGCAATGGCAAATAAAGTAGCAGAAGGTGCAAAAGCTGCTGGAGCTGAGGTAGAAGTGATCAGCGCTGACGATTTTGACGGAACCGATATCAGCGGTTTTGACGGCGTAGCTTTCGGATGCCCTGCAATGGGAGACGAAGAGCTTGAAGACAGCGTATTTCAGCCTGTATTTGAAGCATGTGAGACTAAGCTTTCTGGAAAGAAAGTAGCTCTCTTCGGTTCCTATGGATGGGGAGATGGAGACTGGATGCGCAGCTGGGAAGAAAAATGCAAAAACGATGGAGTAGCTCTTGCAGCTGACAGTGTGATCTGCAATGAAGAGCCGGATGATGAAGCTCAGGCAGCCTGCATTGAGCTTGGAAAAGCTATCTGCTGATTGGGACTGCTTTTGAAAAACAAAATATAGAAGACTATAACAATAATGATTTTTATAACCGCTATTGGTGCGAATAAACGTACTAATAGCGGTTATTTTGTTTAAAACTCAAATAAATTGACCGAAATTCTGTCAGGAAGTATAATTGTGCCAGAGAATTGGAACAGAAAAAATCCCCATAAAATCCAAAGTTTTCCACTCTGTTCAAAGTCTTTTGGATAAGGTAAAATGAAGACAACAAAGTGGGAATATTGTGCAAATATCACGTAAAGGAGAAGAAAAATGGCAGTTACAGAAAAGAAATATCAGCTTGGAACAGCTGAAAACCAGGAATTTCTGCAGGAAATAAGAGATGAATTATTAAGCTTCGGACATCAGTTTCCGTCACCGGGAGGAAGCTCCTATTATCTTGGAGATGATGGTACGCCATGGAAAAATCGTAACCGTGAGACATGGATCACCTGTCGTATGGCACATGTTTACAGCATTGGTGCAATGCTTGGACATGAAGGCAGTGAAGTATTGGTGGATGCAGCGTTGAAGGGAATAAGAGGCGAGCTTCACGATGACAAAAATGGTGGTTGGTATGCCGGTCTTACCAAGGACAATGAAATCGTTCCGACCAAGCAGTGTTACGCCCATGCTTTTGTAATTCTGGCAGCTTCCTCCGGAGTATTGGCAGGCCAAGAAGGGGCAGCAGAACTTCTGAAAGATGCTCTTGCACTTTATGATCTGAGATTTTGGAATGAGGAAGAAGGGCTTTCCTGTGATACCTGGAACACAGAATTTACAGAGCTGGATTCCTATCGGGGGTTGAATGCAAATATGCACACCGTTGAGGCATTTCTTGCAGCTGCGGATGTGACAGAGGATGAGAAATACCGTGTACGTGCAAGCAGGATCATTGATCATGTTCTGGTATGGGCGAAGGACAATAACTGGCGCATTCCGGAGCATTTCTCCAGTGACTGGGTACCAGATCTGGAATGCAACAAAGATCGCCCGGATGACCAGTTTAAGCCATACGGCGCAACTCCGGGACATGGAATCGAGTGGGCAAGACTGATCACACAGTGGGCGCTTTCTACATATAAAGAGGACAAGGCTGGTGCAGCACCGTATATTGAAGCAGCAGAGAATCTGTATAACCGCGCAGTTGCTGACGCATGGAATGCAGACGGCGCACCGGGAATCTGCTATACCACAGACTGGAACGGCAAGCCGGTGGTTCACGACAGAATGCACTGGACACTTGCAGAGGCAATTAATACATCAGCAGTGCTTTACCGAGTGACGGGAAATGAAAAATATGCTGCAGATTATGCTGAATTTATGAAATATCTGGATGAGAAAGTTCTGGATCATGTAAACGGTTCCTGGTTCCACCAGTTGGATAGAGAGAACAACCTTCTGGAGACTGTATGGCCTGGCAAGTCTGATATTTATCACGCACTACAGGCTATGCTGATCCCATATTGTGATCCGGGTTTGTCTATTGCGGTGGCAGTGAAGAAGCAGGGGGATAGTTATTAAGTGTGTTGTCATAGAAATATATCTGAAGTGTAGCTGAGATTGAGTGAAATAAAGAAGATTCAGCACCCCAGAATTTGGGGGAGTGTTGAATCTTCTTATTTATCTGGTTATAAAGCTGAAAGAAGAAAATCTTATTTTCACGGTAAACTTCATTCATCCCACCCATCATACAATCGGATATTTACCTGGATATTTCTTACAACGTCCCCGTCTTCCAGGTCCATATCATCAGGATCGGTGATCGGTGGAAGCTCCGGAACTTCTTCTGTGAGCTCCAGAGAGATCCAGTCAAATGCGGCTGCATTTGCATTTTCAATAGCCTCATCCAGAGTATCGCCTTCGCCAAAGCAGTCTTCCAAATCAGGAAAAGTTCCCCTGTAACGACCATCTTCGTTTTTCTTAAAAACTGCAGGATATATAAATTTCATGATAAACCTCCCGAAAAATTTACTATGCTGTTTAAAGCCATTTTCAGAACCATTATAAGCGTTTAAGTGTGGAAATACAAGACAGAAACGGGAATAAACAGGATTGTCAAACGCAGATGGAAATGATATTCTTACAACAGGAAAGAATTTTTCTGCCGGAGGTGAGAATTTGGAATTTCAGCATGAATTGATCATACCAAACGAAGGTCTTCCTTTTAAGATATTTTTATTTGAAGGAGGACACGGTAATTATGAGCGGGAAAAACACTGGCATACGTCTATTGAGATTTTCGCAGTGCTAAAGGGCAGACTCACTTTTTTTCTTAATGAGGTGGAATATCCCCTGGAGGCAGGAGAGCTGATCATTATTAATTCCAATGAGATTCATTCTATTCATGCGCCGCAGAAAAATGAGACCGTGATTTTGCAGATTCCGTTGAAACAATTCGAAAAATATTTTACTGCCCAACGGTTTATTCGTTTCACAAGTGCTGCCCGTGTGGCCAGGGACAGGAATTCCAAGGCACCGGATAATCGGAAACTGGCATTTTTTATAGAAGAGCTTTACAAGGTATACAGGGCAAAGGAAGAGGGCTGGGAATACAGGACCATGGCTTTGTACTACAATATTTTGTACCTGATGATAAAGGATTACCGTGAGACAGAGGCCGCCCAGGAAGAAATCCAGGACAGCCGCCGCCTGGACGCATTGTCAAAAATTACCACCTATATGAGAGAGCATTATACAGAAGAACTGAAGCTTTCAGATATGGCAACTTTGTTTGGGTATTCGGATGCTTATTTGTCACGAATGTTCAAAAAATATGCAAAAATCAATTTTAAGGCATATTTACAGGAGATTCGCATGTCTTATGCGTATAGGGAGTTGATAAACACGGAGAAAACCATCAGTCAGATTGCATTGGATAATGGTTTTGCAAGCAGCAGAGCTTTTTCAAGAGAGTTTCAGAAAAAGTATGGCCAGCTCCCAAGTGATCTGCGGCAGATGATAAAATGTCAAAAAAGTGCTATGGATTAGACAAGAAAAAAGTCGTAAAGCATACCAGGATATGGTATGCTTTTTTCATGCAAAAAAGAGTTAGCTTCGCTTTGGCAAGCAAAAAGGAGGTTAAACGTGAAGATTCAGAAAGTAACAGATCCGGCATTTGGCAGATACGGACAGGTGTTGGAGGGATACGACTTTACAGGCCTTATGAAAGAGATGAAGCACACACCGGTTCCGGAGGATGTAATCTATGTTCCATCTGTTGAGGAACTGGAGGCACTGGATGTTATGAAAGATCTGCAGAATAAAGGATACGGTGGCCTGCCGATTCAGATCGGATACTGCAATGGTCATAACAAGAAGCTGAATGCAGTGGAGTATCATCGTAATTCCGAGATCAATGTAGCTGTTACCGACCTTATTCTTCTGATTGGACATCAGCAGGACATTGAACCGGATCATACCTATGACACATCTAAGATTGAGGCATTCCTTGTACCGGCAGGAACCGGAATTGAGGTTTATGCTACCACACTTCACTATGCACCATGCCATGTGAATGAGGGCGGTTTCCAGTGCGTGGTTGTACTTCCGAAGGGAACCAACACAGACCTTACTTTCCAGACTGAGAAGACAGGAGAGGACAGCCTGATGACAGCCAAGAACAAATGGCTGATCGCACATGAGGATGCGAAGATCGAAGGCGCATTTAATGGACTTAAGGGTGAGAATATCACAATCGACTGAGTAAGATAATAAGAAAATTTAAATAAGAAAATTAAAAATGGAGGAATACATATTATGAACAATATACCAGTAGTAAAACTTGGACTGATCGCAGTAAGCCGTGACTGTTTCCCGATTCAGCTTTCTGAGAAGAGACGTGCAGCTATCATGGAAGCATACAAAGGTGAGCTTTACGAATGTCCGGTAACTGTTGAGAATGAGAAAGACATGGAGAAGGCTCTTGAGGATGTAAATAAGGCAGAATGTAATGCACTTGTTGTTTTCCTTGGAAACTTCGGACCGGAGACTCCTGAGACACTGATCGCAGAGAGATTTGACGGACCTTGCATGTATGTAGCTGCTGCTGAGGGCGATGGCGACATGATCAACGGCAGAGGTGATGCTTACTGTGGTATGCTGAACTGCTCCTACAACTTAAAGATGCGTCATCTTGAGGCTTATATTCCGGAATATCCGGTTGGAACTGCAACTGACATTGCTACCATGATCGCTGACTTCGTACCGGTTGCACGTGCCGTTATCGGTGTTCGTAACCTGAAGATCATTACCTTCGGACCACGTCCACAGGACTTCTTCGCTTGTAATGCACCAATTAAGGGACTCTATGAGCTGGGTGTTGAGATTGAAGAGAATTCTGAGCTTGACCTTCTTGTTTCCTTTAAGGAGCATGAGAACGATCCTCGTATCCCGGATGTCTGTGCGGATATGGCAAAAGAGATGGGCGAAGGCAAATATTATGAAGATCTTAATGCAAAGATGGCACAGTTTGAGCTTACTCTTCTTGACTGGGCTGAGGCTCACAAGGGAGCAAGAAAATATGTTGCATTTGCTGACAAATGCTGGCCTGCATTCCCGTCACAGTTTGGTTTTGAGCCATGCTATGTAAACAGCCGTCTTGCTGCAAGAGGAATCCCGGTATCCTGTGAGGTTGATATTTACGGAGCACTCAGTGAGTACATCGGACTTTGCATTTCCAATGATGCTGTTACACTGCTTGACATCAATAACTCTGTTCCGCAGTATATCTATGATGAGGATATTAAGGGCAAATATGACTACAAGCTTACAGATACATTCATGGGCTTCCATTGCGGAAATACTCCGGCATGCAAGATGTGCGAGTCCAGAGCTGTTAAATATCAGCTGATCCAGCACAGACTTCTTGAGCCGGAAGGATCTGAGCCAGACTTCACAAGAGGAACTCTTGAGGGAGATATTGCTGCTTCCGATATTACATTCTATCGTCTGCAGTGCAACTCTGAGGGAGAACTGGTTTCCTATGTTGCAGAAGGCGAAGTTCTTGACGTACCTACAAGATCCTTCGGTGGTATCGGTATCTTCGCAATCAAAGAGATGGGCAGATTCTACCGTCACGTACTGATCGAGGGCAACTTCCCGCATCACGGTGCAGTTATGTTCGGACATTATGGAAAAGCATTCTACGAAGTAGTGAAATTCCTTGGACTTGATGTTAAGAAGATTGGTTACAACCAGCCGGCTGGTGTAAGATATCCTACAGAGAATCCTTGGGGATAAGGAGGATAAAAATGTATTTTATCGGTGTTGATCTTGGTACTTCCGCAGTAAAGCTTCTTCTTATGGAAGAATCCGGAAAAATCTGTAATATTGTATCAAAAGAATATCCATTATTTTTCCCACATCCGGGCTGGTCTGAGCAGAATCCGGAAGACTGGTACACCCAGAGTATGGCTGGAATGAAAGAACTGACAGAGGGAATTGAACGTTCACAGGTGGCTGGAATCAGTTTTGGCGGACAGATGCATGGTCTGGTAACCTTAGACGAACAGGATCAGGTAATCCGTCCTGCAATTCTCTGGAATGACGGACGTACTTCTGAGGAGACAGATTATCTGAATAATGTGATCGGAAAGGATAAGCTTTCCAAGTATACTGCAAATATTGCTTTTGCCGGATTTACTGCTCCGAAGATTCTCTGGATGAAGAAAAACGAACCGGAGAAATTTGCGAAAGTAGTAAAAATCATGCTTCCAAAGGACTATCTGGCTTATCGTTTAAGCGGTTCCTTCTGTACAGATGTATCAGATGCTTCAGGTATGCTTCTTCTTGATGTAAAGAACCGCTGCTGGTCAAAAGAAATGCTGGAGATCTGCGGCGTAAAGGAAGAGCAGCTTCCGAAGGTTTACGAGAGCTGGGAAGTTGTGGGAACTCTGAAACCAGAAGTGGCAAAAGAGCTTGGCTTCTCTGAAAATGTAAAGGTTATTGCAGGTGCAGGTGACAATGCAGCAGCTGCTGTTGGTACAGGAACAGTTGGTGACGGACAGTGTAATATTTCTCTTGGTACTTCCGGAACTGTATTTATTTCCAGTAAGAATTTCGGCGTGGATGAGCACAATGCTCTTCATTCCTTCTGCCATGCAGATGGAAGCTATCATCTTATGGGGTGCATGCTCAGTGCTGCTTCCTGTAACAAATGGTGGGCAGAAGAAATTCTGGGAACAAAGGATTTTGCAGCAGAGCAGGCTCCTATCCAGAAGCTTGGCGAGAATCATGTATTCTTTTTGCCATACCTGATGGGTGAGCGTTCCCCGCACAATGATCCGGATGCAAGAGGTGTATTCTTCGGCATGTCCATGGATACTTCAAGAGCAGATATGACACAGGCTGTTCTGGAGGGCGTCGCTTTCGCACTCCGTGATTCTCTGGAGGTTGCAAAGAGTCTTGGCATTAAGATTGAGCGCACTAAGATCTGTGGCGGTGGTGCAAAGAGCCCGCTGTGGAAACAGATCATTGCAAATGTTATGAATATTAAGGTTGACGTTCTGGAAGTGGAAGAGGGACCATCCCTTGGCGGCGCTATGCTGGCAGCAGTAGGCTGCGGCGTTTATCCGGATGTTGAAACTGTGGGCAAGAAGCTTGCAAAAGTAGTGGATACTGTAGAGCCAACACCGGAGCTTGCAGCGAAATATGAGGAGAGATACCAGAAGTTCAAAGAACTGTATCCGGTCATGAAACCGCTGTTCAAGAATCTGTAAGCTTATAAAATAAATTTCTCCAGAACTTCCGCAACGCCGTCCTCATTATTGGTCCGTGTAGTGATATAATCCGCACATTCTTTCACGCCCTCTGGCGCGTTTGCCATGGCAATGCCAAGTGCAGCGTGCCGGATCATAGACAAGTCGTTGAAGCCGTCGCCTATGGAGATGGTTTCGGCCTGGGTGAAACCATAAAGTTCCCCGATCCGGTCTATGGCAGCAGCTTTGGAAACCTTGTTGCTGAAGAATTCCAGATAGAATGGCTTGGAGGTGCAGAAGGTCACATTTTGAAAAGGAGCTGTTTCTTGCAGCTCTTTTTCTATTTGCTGAATTCTGGAAATATCATCATACCAGAGGATTTTCGTAATCCCCTGCGACAGAAGTTCGTCTACAGAAGGCATGAGAAGGGGCGTCACATTAGCAGCCTGACTGTACTTGTGAATTCGTTCATTCAATTGATTTCCATACAGTTTATTGTCAGACCAGATACACATGGTGGTGTTATGGTTCAGCCCGGCTTCCAGAATGCTGCGTCCATCCTCACAATCTAATTCCTGCCGGTACAGAACACGTCCGGTAGCGGAATCCAGGATCATAGCCCCATTATAGGTGATCACAGGTCCCTGGATTCCAAGCTGTCTCTGATAACGCTCCACTCCCTGAATGGGCCGCCCGGTACATATAGAGAAAATCAGTCCCTGGGAGACTGCCAGGCGGATGGTTTCTGCAGTGTGTTCTGTGATTTCGTTTGCGTCATTTAATAAAGTGCCGTCCATGTCTGCGGCTGCGAATTTGTATTTCATGGCATCTCCTTTGTCCCCAAATAATTCTTAACAGATACTGTTTATTATAAGCGTAAACAGGTGCTGCATCAAGAGTGCAATTCTGTGAACATTCACTTGTATTTGAGGAAAACTGCCTGTGTTTTTGGCATTTAGAAGAATTGTTTTTTACCTCATATAATGGTAAAATAATCAGGTGTTGTAAATAAGAAAATCCGTGCAGCAGTGCTGCTGACAGGAAGTATTATTTTACAGTCGAAAACTAAAAAAGAAAAATGACGAGGTGTAAAGCTATGCAGGAAATGAAGCCAGTTAAAGAAGGCAAAGTACGCGAGATTTACGACAACGGAGACAGCCTGATCATGGTTGCGACAGACCGTATCAGCTGTTTTGACGTGATCCTGAAAAACGAAGTGACTAAGAAGGGCACTGTCCTCACCCAGATGTCCAAGTTCTGGTTTGATATGACACAGGACATCCTGCCGAACCACATGCTTTCTGTTGATGTGAAAGATATGCCGGAGTTTTTCCAGCAGGACAGATTTGACGGAAACAGTATGATGTGCCGTAAACTGGATATGATTCCGGTTGAGTGCATCGTTCGTGGATATATCACTGGAAGCGGCTGGGCAAGCTACCAGGAGAATGGTACAGTTTGCGGAATTACTCTTCCGGAAGGTCTGAAAGAGTCTGACAAGCTGCCTGAGCCTATTTACACACCTTCTACCAAGGCTGAGATCGGTGACCACGATGAGAATATTTCCTTTGAGCAGAGTGTTGCCCATCTTGAGAAATATTATCCGGGACATGGTCAGGAGTATGCTGAGAAGATTCGTGATTACACCATCGCATTATATAAAAAATGTGCCGAGTATGCTTTAAGCAAAGGTATTATTATTGCAGATACCAAATTTGAGTTTGGACTTGATGAAAATGGTAATATTGTTATAGGTGATGAGATGCTTACACCGGACAGCTCCAGATTCTGGCCGGCAGATGGATATGAGCCAGGTCATGGCCAGCCATCCTTTGACAAGCAGTTTGCCCGTGACTGGCTGAAAGCAAACCCGGACAACGACTGGACTCTTCCACAGGAAATTGTGGACAAGACAATCGACAAATATCTTCAGGCATATGAGATGCTTACAGGGGAGAAACTGAAATAAGCAATATACATAATACTGCCAGGGCGTCTGTCCCTGGCAGGCTGATAAAGTCTTTTATTATCTTTTTTCTGATTTTTGACTAATTCTATAATAATGATCTTTTTATTTTCCCAAAAATATCCTTGATAACAGAATAAAGGGTTTACACTTTGTTTATATGTAAAAAGCGCC
>CAKRRG010000040.1 GCA_934394545.1 uncultured Blautia sp. | reverse complement strand
ACCAGCGAGGAATTCATGGATCGTTACTTTGAGGGAGATGAGTTCTCTGTAACAGAGGTTTCCGCAGCACTTGCAGCGAATGTACAGGATGCAAGCATTGTTCCGGTATGCATGGGATCCCCGATCAATCTTCGTGGAGTTTCCAATCTTCTGGATGATATTTGCGGATATTTCCCAAGCCCGGATAAACGTTCCTGTAACGGTATTTCCCAGAAGACCAATGAGATTTTTGAAGCAAATTATGACTTCGCCAAAGCGAAATCCGCATACGTATGGAAGTCCATCGTGGATCCGTTCCTTGGCAAGTATTCCCTGATCAAGGTTTGCTCAGGTGTTATTAAATCTGACGATACCCTTCTTAATGTAGAGAAAGGTACAGAAGAGCGTCTGAATAAATTATATGTTCTCCAGGGTTCCAAGCCGATTGAGGTTCCGGAGCTTCATGCAGGTGATATTGGTGCGATTGCGAAATTAGTAAGTGTTCAGACAGGTGACAGCCTTGCAACGAAGGCGAACCCCGTTCTTTATCCGAAGGCAATCCTTTCCACTCCTTATACCTATAAGAGATTTAAGGCAGTGAATAAGGGAGATGAAGACAAGATTTCCCAGGCTCTTGCGAAGATTGCAAGTGAGGACAGAACCATCCGCGTAGAGAACGATGGTGCGAACCGTCAGAGCCTTATTTATGGTATGGGTGACCAGCATCTGGATGTTGTTGTCAGCATGCTGAAAGAACGTTATAAAGTAGACGTAGAGCTTTCCAAGCCGAAGGTTCCGTTCCGTGAGACAATCCGTAAGAATTCAGATGTAGAAGGCAAGCATAAGAAACAGTCTGGTGGACACGGACAGTATGGACATGTTAAGATGCGTTTCGAGCCATCAGGCGATATGGAGACCCCATATGTATTTGAGCAGGTGGTTGTAGGTGGTGCCGTTCCGAAGAATTACTTCCCGGCAGTTGAGAAGGGACTTCAGGAATGTGTCCAGAAGGGACCTCTTGCAGCATATCCGGTTGTTGGTGTAAAGGCTACTCTTTATGATGGTTCTTATCATCCGGTAGACTCTTCTGAGATGGCATTTAAGATGGCAACGATCCTTGCATTTAAGAAAGGCTTCATGGATGCCTCTCCTGTACTGTTAGAGCCAATTGTTTCCATGAAGGTTACAGTTCCGGATAAATATACCGGTGATGTTATGGGTGACCTGAATAAGCGCCGTGGCCGTGTTCTTGGAATGAATCCGGATCATGAAGGAAATACCATTATTGAAGCTGATGTTCCGCTTCTTGAAATCTATGGATATTCCACAGATCTTCGTTCCATGACTGGTGGAAGTGGTGACTTCTCCTATGAGTTTGCACGTTATGAGCAGGCTCCTGGAGATATCCAGCAGAAGGAAATTGAAGCACGGGCAAGTAAGGTTGACGCTGCTGACGAATAAGTAGTATAATCATAGGCGGAGAATTCCCACGAAATGGAATTCTTCGCCTTTATATTGAACAGTGCAGAAGGAGGAGTATCATGAACAGAAAGGCAATCAAGAAACTGATGTTGTTTTTACTGGCGTTTATGCTTGTATTTCCGGTTTATTCATTTGGAAAAGCAGAAGCGGTCCAGGCAGCAGCATTAAAGGCGCCTAAGCTTTCACGGGTAACACGTGTTGATAAGAGTGTGAAAGTTACCTGGAAGAAGAGCAAAGGAGCAACCGGCTACTATGTTTACCGTAAGGCAGGAAATGGTTCCTGGAAGAAAATCAAGCGTGTAAAGGGTGCCAACAAAACCTCTTATACGGATAAGAAGGTAAAGAGTGGAACTACTTACTATTATACGGTAAAAGCATACAAGGGAAAGAAAGTAAGTGCATATAACAAAAAAGGCCTGAAAATCGTTTTCAAGATCCCGGCTGAAAATTCCGGCACTACAGCAAATGGCAATTCTTCTGGTACTTCCGATATTGCCAATACGGATTCTGTGTATACCATTGAAGCAGATATGATGCTTTCCGGTTCCGGATCCGGTTACCATGCAAAGCTGGTTGCCTGCACAGCAACTTCAGCAGTAAGCTTTGGTATTCAGTATGACCAGCATGCAAGAGCTCCATATACCGGTAAAGCATGGTTTATGATTGAGAATGTTGCTCATAACAATGCCGGCGGACAGAGCTATATCTGGGTTCAGGAAGCAGCAAGAAATAAGACCTATCATGTAATGCTGGCAGTGAAGAAGGATGGAACCTGTAACTGTTATGTGAACGGCAAGCTGGCGAAATCCGTAAAGAACAACAGCCTTGCGAAAACAACTGTATATCTCCGTGTAGAGGGTTCTGCAAGATTAAACGGAGATTCCGTAAATGCAGCATTCAGTAATATTAAGCTGAAGGCAGACGGTAAGTATCAGGAGGATAAGCTGTGGGGAACACATGACTTTACTACCAACAAAGGAATTAAATCAGATGCTTCCGCTTTTTCCTCTGCAAAGAAGGTTACCATTAAGGGAAAAGTTAAGGGTCTGACAGGCTCTCAGGATTGGGATAGTGCTTATGAGCAGGTATCCGGAATCATTCAGTTTATAAACTAAACAGACATGTCGCCTGTAGGCGACATGTCTATATATGAAACAGCATTCAGACAGAAATCGGATGAAAGAACTTCTGCCTGGATGCTGTTTTTGGTTATGCGTTTTATAGAATTTTAGTGGTCCATTTGCTGCAGTCCCAGACCTGGGAAACGATGTCCTGATAAAATTCCGGCTCATGGCAGATCAGAAGCACACTGCCCCTGTATTCCTTTAAAGCTTCTTTCAGGGCTTCTTTTGCATCCACATCCAGGTGGTTGGTAGGCTCGTCCAAAAGAAGGACATTTGTCTCTTTGTTTACCAGCTTACACAGGCGGACCTTCGCCTGCTCGCCTCCGGAGAGAACACGGACCTGACTCTCAATATGTTTGGTGGTAAGACCGCATTTGGCAAGGGCAGAGCGTACCTCATACTGGGTATAGGATGGAAATTCAGCCCAGATCTCATCAATACAGGTGGTTTTGTTGTCACCTTTCACTTCCTGCTCAAAATATCCGATCTGCAGATTATCTCCTAATTCTCTGGTTCCTTTCAATGCAGGGATCTGACCCAGAATACTCTTAAGAAGAGTGGTTTTTCCGATTCCATTGGCTCCTACAAGGGCAATCTTTTGGCCTCTTTCCATGGAAAGGGTGAGCGGGCGGGAAAGGGGTTCCTCATATCCGATTACAAGATCCTTTGTTTCGAAAATGTATTTGCCGGGAGTACGACCCTGTTTAAAATGAAATTCCGGCTTCGGCTTCTCAGCCGCCAGCTCGATCACATCCATTTTATCCAGCTTTTTCTGACGGGACATTGCCATGTTACGCGTGGCAACACGAGCCTTGTTTCGGGCAACAAAATCCTTCAGTTCACTGATTTCCTGCTGCTGGCGACGGTATGCGGCCTCTAATTGTGCTTTCTTGACTTCATAAACTTCCTGGAAGTGATCGTAATCACCAACATAACGGTTCAGTTCCTGATTCTCCATATGGTAAACAATGTTGATCACATCATTCAGGAAAGGAATATCATGGGAAATAAGGATGAAGGCGTTCTCATATTCCTGAAGATAACGCTTCAGCCATGCAATATGTTCTTCATCCAGATAGTTGGTAGGCTCATCCAGAAGAAGGATATCCGGTTTCTCCAGAAGCAGTCTGGCAAGAAGGACCTTGGTTCTCTGACCGCCGCTAAGCTCTGTGACATCACGGTCAAGTCCCAGATCCAGAAGCCCAAGTGCCCGGGCAACCTCTTCTACTTTGGAGTCAATTACATAGAAATCGTGCATTGTGAGAGTGTCCTGGATGGTTCCAAGCTCTTCCATAAGGGTTTCCATTTCTTCCGGAGAAGCATCGCCCAGAGAATCACAGATGGCGTTCATTCTTTCTTCCAGCTGGAAAAGCCAGGAAAATGCAGACTTCAGTACATCCTGGATCGTCATACCCTGCGTAAGGACAGAGTGCTGATCCAGATAACCTATGCGGACATTTTTTGCCCACTGGATCTTGCCTTCATCAGGCATTAATTTGTCTGTTACAATGTTGAAGAAGGTGGATTTTCCTTCTCCGTTGGCGCCTACCAGGCCGATGTGCTCTCCCTTGAGAAGACGGAAGGAAACATCCTGGAAAATAGCTCTGTCACCAAAGCCGTGGGTAAGGTGTTCAACGTTTAAAATACTCATATATAACTCCTGTTCTTAGAATAATAGTGTGTCTGTTTAGGAAAGCTGTTTGATTCCTGTGATATCCGGAGAGGCCATCAACGAATAATTGGTGTAGTAAACTACAAAGCCAGGTTTTGCGCCTGCCGGCTTTTTGACGTTCTTTTTCTGGAGATAATCGATCTCCACCTTTGGAGCCGTACGCCCTTTGGAATAAAAGGCTGCCAGATTTCCTGCCTCCTCGAAGGTACGGTCAGGCAAAGTGCCGTCCTTTGTTTTTACGATAACGTGGGAACCTGGCATCTTCTTGGCATGGAACCACCAGTCGTTTCCTGTGGCGAATTTGAAAGTGAGTTCGTCATTCTGATAGTTGTTTTTTCCTACATAAATGTCGTAACCATCACTGGAAATGTAATGGAAGGGCTTGGCTTTTACTTGCATTTTGGCACCCTTCTTGTTTCCGTAGTGGCGTTTTACGTAGCCGT
Organism: uncultured Blautia sp.; assembly: GCA_934394545.1. GTDB lineage: Bacteria > Bacillota > Clostridia > Lachnospirales > Lachnospiraceae > Blautia_A. The sequence goes on along the minus strand of CAKRRG010000040.1, from coordinate 20,886 downwards.
ATTCCATCAGCTCTTCCTTGATCTGGGCCAGATCGCTTTCTTCGGAGGCAATGTCAAGGGCATTGGAAATAGATTCCAGATGAAGGATTTCGCTGGTGGTATCGGCAATCTGAACCTCCAGGGCTTCCTGGGTACGCTTCAGTTTGCCGTAACGGTCGAAATATTTTTTGGAATTTTCCTGAGGGGTAAGGGTAGGATCCAGAGGAATGGTGATTTCCTCGCCATTATAATAGTTTACAGCCTGAAAGGATTTGCAGCCTTCTTCCAGACCGTAGCCATAAGTATTGATCAGTTCCCCGTAAATCTTGTATTTGTCCTTTTTCTCAGTGTCTTTCATCTGTTTCTGCTGCAGCTGCAGCTTCTTGCGGTTGCGGTCAAGGGCAGTCTGTACGATCTTGCGAAGGTCTGCAGATTTCTGGCGGATCCTGGTGATCACGTCACGGGAAGCGTAGTAGGTTTCCAGCATTTCCGATACAGACCCAAAGGTCTGGGCTGTGAACCCTTCCCCATACTGGAAAAAGGGGAGTACGCCGTATTCAACGGGTTCGTTATCCTTAAAGATGATCACAGGGGTAAATTCTTCTCTGCGGATCTGTTCTATTATATTAGAAAATTCTGCATAGATCTTCTCTTTTTCTGTGTGGGAAAGCATCTGGGAATCGTCATTTCCATCTATGCCCGCCCGATAGCAGATTTCCTGTGCCATAACCGGACTAAGACCGGTAAGAGTCTGATAGAGTGCCTTGGAAATAGCACCGGAACGTCCGCAGACCTTCTCCAAAAAGTCTTCTCTGGAAATGGTAAGAGGATCCTGCTTGTCCTGGGTATGGGGGATGAAATAAGGACGGCCGGGAAGCACCTCACGGACAGAGCTTACATTACAGGATACATGCTTGATACTGTCTAGGATCATGCCCTGGTCGTCACAGAAAATAATATTGCTGTGCTTGCCCATGAGCTCCATGATCAGAATCTTATGACATACGTCTCCAAGCTCATTCAGATGCTCCAGTTCAAATTCCACCACACGCTCCAGACCGGGCTGGCGGATGGCTGTGATCCTGGCGCTGCCGATGTGCTTCCGGAGAAGCATACAGAAATTGGGAGCGGTTAAGGGACTGATCCTGTTCTTAGCTGTAAAATAGATCAGAGGAAGAGAAGCACTGGCAGAGAGAAGCAGACGCTTCTGGCCATTTGCACCCTTTCCGGTGATCAGCAGTTCGTCATTCTCCGGCTGGGCAATCTTGTTAATGCGACCACCAGAGAGGTTTTTATTTAATTCAGAAACCATTGCAGCAATGGTGATTCCGTCAAAAGCCATAGTAGGGACTCCTTTCTTATGTTCAGCAGGTTGAAACTTTTTCCTATTATAACAGCAAAAAAAGGATTTGACTAGGGTTTTGGAATGAACTATAATAAATCTGTATGCGTAGAAGTATTGTATGCTTTTTCAGGCAGACAGTATTCGGAATAATAATATACAGAAAGAGATTACTATGATAAAAAGCATGACCGGCTATGGAAGAGCCGAGGTGATAACAAAGGAGCGGAAAATCACTGTTGAGTTAAAATCCGTCAATCACAGATATCTGGATCTGAGCATTAAGATGCCAAGGAAGCTTACGTTCCTGGAAGGTACGATCCGGAATCTTATGAAGACGTACATGCAGCGGGGAAAGGTGGATGTATTTATCACATATGAGGATTACGCCTTAAGCTGTGGGGCATTGAAGTATAATCAGGAGCTTGCAGGAGAATATCTGGCTTATATCCGTCAGATGGCAGAAGCGTTTGGCATTGAGAATGATGTGAAGGCAAGTGCCCTTTCCCGTTATCCGGATGTTCTGACTATGGAGGAACAATCTGTGGATGAGGATGCATTGTGGGCAGTACTGGAGGGACCACTTCGTAAGGCCTGTGAGCAGTTTGCCCAGTCTCGTGAAAGAGAGGGGGAGAATCTGAAGAAGGATCTGCTTGCCAAGCTGGATGCTTTGGATGAGAAGGTAAGCCAGGTGGAAGCACGTTCACCGGAGGTCGTAGATTCTTACAGAGAGAAGCTGGAGGCCAAGGTTCATGAGCTTCTGGAGGATTCCCAGATTGAGGAGTCCAGAATTGCCGCTGAGGTGATCCTGTTTTCAGATAAGATATGCAATGATGAGGAGACGGTCCGTCTTCACAGCCACATTCAGGGGATGAAGAAGATGCTGGACGAGAATACAGGAATTGGACGCAAGCTTGATTTTATGGCGCAGGAGATGAACCGGGAGGCCAATACCATTTTGTCTAAATCAAGCGATCTTAAGATTTCGAACATTGCCATTGATCTGAAAACTGAAATAGAGAAGATCAGAGAACAGGTACAGAATGTGGAGTAACCTGACAGGTCGCGAAGCGACTGTGTTCATGAGGATAAAAATTGCATGACTTTCCTTAATGATTGTTGACAGAAGGGGGAAAACATGGCAAAATTAATCAATATCGGATTCGGCAATGTGGTGAATTCCCAGAAGATCGTAGCTGTGGTGAACCCGGATGCCGCACCGGTGAAGAGAATGATTCAGAGTGTAAAGGGGTCGAATTCCCTTGTGGATGCTACGCAGGGAAGGAAGACGAAATCTGTGATCGTTACCTCAGATGACATTCTGATATTATCTGCAATCCAGCCGGACACCATTGCCCGTAGATTTGCAGAAGTTATAGAAAATAAGGGAGAAGGCCATGAGTAGAGGAGTTTTGGTAGTTGTTTCCGGATTTTCCGGAGCAGGAAAAGGCACCATTATGAAAAGCCTGATGGCGAAGTACGACACTTATGCATTGTCTGTATCTGCCACCACCAGAAACCCCAGACCAGGGGAAGAAGACGGAAGAGAATATTTTTTCCGTACGAAAGAAGAGTTTGAAGAAATGATCCATCAGGATCAGCTGATCGAATATGCCAGGTATGTGGAGAATTATTATGGCACACCTAAGGCATATGTAGAGGAGCAATTAGCAGCAGGCCGCGACGTGATCCTGGAGATTGAGATCCAGGGCGCCCGTAAGATCAAGAAGAAATTCCCGGAAGCTGTACTGGTGTTTGTAACAGCGCCTTCCATGGAAGAGCTTAAGGAGCGGCTTACAGGAAGAGGCACTGAGACAGCAGCGGTGATCAGCCAGCGTCTTGCGAGAGCAGCCCAGGAAGCGGAGGGCGTGGATGAGTATGATTACCTTCTGGTAAATGATGAACTTGACCAGGCTGTGGACAGGCTTCACAATATCATACAGAGTGAGCATTCTGCTATGAAGCGGAATCTTGAATTTATCCACAAGATTCAGGCACAGGCCACAGGGTTTGTGGAGTAGCTTTTATAAAATTAAAATTATAACAATCATAACATTTTTGAAAGGAGTATCTATATGATCCATCCATCTTATTCTGAATTAATTGAGGCTATTAATACAAACAACGAGGACGACGATGAGAGCATGGTGCTCAACAGTCGTTATTCTCTGATCCTTGCAACAAGCAAGCGTGCCCGTCAGCTGATTGGCGGCGCGAAGCCATTGGCAGATAACGTGAAGGGCAAGAAACCGCTTTCCATTGCCATTGACGAATTATATCATGGTAAAGTTAAGATCCTTCCAGGCAAGCATGAGGAAGAAGATCTGGCTGAGATCGCAGGAAAACTGCCGGAGGAAGCTGCTGCAGAAGAGACTGCTGCAGTGACAGATACAGTTGAAACTGAGGAGAGTGCGGAATAAATGAAATTACTGTTCATTTCCCTTGGCTGTGATAAGAATCTGGTGGATTCTGAGGAAATGCTTGGAATGCTGGCCGCAGATGGCCACGAGATCGTAGATGATGAGGATGAAGCAGAAGTAATCATTATCAATACCTGCTGTTTTATCGGTGATGCCAAAGAAGAGAGTGTAAATACCATTCTTGAAATGGCAGAGAAGAAAAAGACAGGGAACTGTAAGGTGCTTATTGTCACCGGATGCATGGCGCAGCGTTATAAGAAAGAAATTTCAGAGGAAATACCTGAAGTAGATGCGATTCTTGGAACAACCTCTTACGGCGATATTATTAAGGCAGTAAAGGAAGCAGAGGCAGGCAGACATTTCGAAGAGTATAAGAGCATTGATTTTCTGCCGGATATTTCCGGTAAGCGTATGCTGACTACAGGGGGACATTTTGCTTACCTGAAGATTGCTGAGGGCTGTGATAAGCATTGTACTTACTGTATTATTCCGAAACTCAGGGGCAGCTACAGAAGTGTTCCCATGGAGCAGCTTATAAAGGAAGCCCAGTCTCTGGCAGAGAAAGGGGTAAAGGAGCTGATCCTGGTTGCCCAGGAGACGACAGTATATGGTAAGGATATTTATGGAAAGAAATCCCTCCATATCCTTTTAAAGGAGCTTTGCAAGATAAAAGGAATCCGTTGGATCCGTATTTTGTATTGCTATCCGGAGGAAATTTATGATGAATTGATTCAGACAATGAAGGAAGAGAAGAAGATCTGCCATTACCTGGATCTTCCTATCCAGCATGCAAGTGACCGTGTGCTGAAGCGTATGGGACGCCGTACCACCAAGCAGGAACTGGTGGATATTATCGGTAAGCTGCGCCGGGAGATTCCGGATATTTTCCTTCGTACCAGTCTGATCAGTGGTTTTCCAGGTGAGAGCCAGGAAGACCATGAAGAATTGATGGAGTTTGTGGACGAGATCGAGTTTGACCGCCTTGGTGTTTTCCCATACTCTGCCGAGGAGGATACCCCCGCAGCAACAATGGAGAATCAGATTCCAGAGGAAATCAAGGAAGCCAGACGGGACGAGATCATGGAGCTTCAGCAGGAGATTTCTCTTGAAAAAGGAGAAAACCGCATAGGTCAGGTGATGACGGTGATGATCGAGGGTAAGGTATCCGGTGAGAGTGCGTATATTGGACGTACCTACGGAGATGCGCCTAAGGTTGACGGATATATTTTCGTACAGACCGGTGAGCTTCTTATGACAGGAGATTTTGCAAGAGTCCGGGTTACCGGTGCTCTGGAGTATGATTTGATAGGAGAGCTGGAAGATGAATACACCGAATAAACTTACTATTGCCAGAATGATACTGGTACCGTTTTTTGTATTATTTATTCTGACTGGCTGGGGCGGAGAGGCCAACCGCTATATCTGTCTTGCCATTTTTGTAGTGGCAAGCATTACAGACTGGTTTGACGGGCATCTGGCACGTAAGAATAATCTGGTCACTAATTTCGGCAAATTTATGGATCCCCTTGCGGATAAGCTGCTTGTGTGTTCCGCTTTGATCTGTATGATCGAGCTTGACCGCCTGCCGGCATGGTTTGTGATCATTATTATCGCAAGGGAATTTATCATCAGTGGTTTCAGATTGATTGCCGCTGAGAATGGCGTTGTAATTGCGGCCAATTACTGGGGCAAATTTAAAACCGTTTCCCAGATGATCATGATCATTCTTCTGATCTTGGATTTTGGTGGCTTCTTTGAAATACTGACTCAGATTTTTGTATGGATTTCTCTGGCTCTGACCGTGATCTCACTGCTCACATATATTGTCCAGAATAAGAATGTAATCTCTATGCAGGAATAAGAAAAGAGGTAGAAAAAGATGATCGCAGAACTCGTTGCCGTAGGAACTGAGATTTTGCTTGGAAATATTGTAAATACCAATAGTGCTTATCTTTCTGAGAAATGTGCCCAGCTTGGACTGTCTGTTTATTATGAGACTGTTGTAGGCGACAATCATGACAGGATGAAGGCCGTGATCGCAACTGCTCTTGACCGGTCTGATGTAGTGATCCTTACAGGTGGTCTTGGACCAACGGAGGACGATCTGACGAAAGAGGTATGTGCAGAGGTGATGGGGCTTCCTCTTTCAGAAGACCCGCATTCGCGGAAGCGTATTGAACGTTATATGAAAGAATATCAGAAGAATCATCCGGACAGACGTGTCACTTCTAATAATTACAAGCAGGCCCAGGTTCCGAAGGGGGCAATGGTAATTGACAATCAGAATGGTACAGCTCCCGGACTGATCCTTGAGAAAAATGGCAAGACGGCAGTTCTTCTTCCTGGACCTCCTAACGAGCTGATTCCGATGTTTGAAGAGGCTGTTTTCCCATATCTCAGAGAAAAACAGCCGGAGATCATCTGTTCCCAGGTGGTGAAGATCAGCGGAATCGGGGAAAGTCAGGTTGCTGCAGACATTCAGGATATGATCGAAGCCCAGACGAATCCTACACTTGCTCCTTACGCTAAGACCGGAGAGGTCCATCTTCGCATTACAGCAAAGGGCGAGAATGAGAAGGCATGCAGGAAGCTGATCAAGCCTGTGGTAAAAGAACTGCAGAAGCGCTTTGGTAAGAATATATTTGCTCTTAATGCAGAGAAGACTCTGGAAGAGGCAGTTGTGGATCTGCTGAAGGAGAAGGAACTGACCCTTGCCCTGGCAGAATCCTGTACAGGCGGTGCGATTGCAGCACGTATCGTAAATGTTCCTGGCGCGTCCCAGGTTTTTACCCATGGATTTGTAACTTATAGCAATCGTGCAAAAAGAGAATGCCTTGGAGTGAAAAGGTCCACTCTGAAGAATGAGGGAGCTGTTTCTGCAAAATGTGCGAAACAGATGGCCAAGGGAGGCTGTGCAGCTTCTGGTGCAGATATCTGTCTTTCTGTTACTGGTCTTGCAGGTCCGGACGGAGGAACGAAGGAGACTCCGGTTGGTACTGTGTTTATGGGCTGTTGCTATCATGGCAAGACCATTACCCAGGAGTATCATTTTACCGGAAATCGTACGAAAATCCGTCAGCAGTCAGTTGCAAGTGCGTTAGTGCTGCTTCGTGAGTGCATGATGGGGGAACTGGCGTAACATCATTTCATGATGATGTTGGGGTCAAAAGGTTTTTTGACCCCTTTGATACCAGATTGCTACGTGCTTTGCACTCCCGCAATCTTCAAAAACATTCGTAATCCGCTCATTTTTCTTCGAAAAATGGCTACTTACTCATGTTTTTGGCGGGTCAAGAGGTCAAAAATCCTCTTGCAAGCGAGCTTGCATCGGCTTTTTGACCTTTTGACCCTGGTATCATCATTTCATCATTTTCATCAGATTAACCACTTTGTCAAGTTTAGCCCGCTCTTGCGGGCTTTTTCCCGTTTTTAGAACTTCTATAATGGTATTGATCTCATTGTTGCTAAAATGCAACCCTGCATTTTTTCCCTGTGAAGCTGCGTTCATAATAAAGGGCAGCAGATCAGAGGGGGATTTGCCGGAACCTTGTTGTGCCAGCTGCTGAAGCATATCCAGCTTACTGCGATCCATGCCTGCAAGCTTTGGGTTATCCTGCCAGTTTTCATTCATTAGAAATCACTCCTTTTTGAAAAAATATGTTTGGTTATGGAAGCAGGCTCTAGAGTTTTACTGGCGCTCTTCTTCACAGTTGTCTTCCTGTGGCGATTCTTTCATAATCTGCAGCACTTCGGCCATTGCCATTATATTGGCTATCTGCTCCAGAATCCGTTTGGTATTTCCAAAACAGTAATGCTGCAGGTTATTTATGATGTCAAGTGGCTGAGTGGGAAGTGCTGCTTCTTGCATACGCATGGTGCCAGCTTCTTCTGAAAAAAGTGCCATTGTGTTGGAGAGCTCAGTTGCTTTCGCAAAAACGGAGAGAAGCTGTTGCTGCCTGGGAGGAAAATAAGGAATGAGGGCTTTTAACAGCTGCCCCCGATCGGTTCCCACCATCTGATCTAAGGTGGTCTGGACAATATATTCTTGTTCCATGGAAATCCCTTTTCTAAATTTATGTTTTTGTTATTAAAATATGACGGAGGATTGCATTTTGACATATTCTATAACAGGAGAAAATCTGTATGGGAGGAAATGAGAATGAAACAGGAAAATGAAAGATTGATCATAGATGAAAATACGATTTATGAATTGGATCTGGAATGTGTGCGAAGAAAGCAGATCGGGCAGGAGAAAAAGAAGAACATTATCAGAAAACCTGACGATGGGGAAATTGCGAAGGAGAAAACAGACAGACATTGACATTTTCTGATATAAATAAGGGACAGTGGGGATTTCCCGCTGTCCCGATTTCTGAAACAGAACTGACTGGTCAGCCCTTTGCTCCTATGTGAAAGCTTTAAATCAGCATCCGCAGTTATTTCCGCATCCATTGCAAAGAAGCAGAAGAAGGATAATGATCCAGCAGCTGTCACCGTTTCCATTGCCACAGCTGTTGCTGCAGCCCATACCGTTTCCGCAGCAGGCACAGAGGAGAATGATGATCCACAGAATGTTGCATCCGCAGGAATTGTTTCCAAAGGAAAGTCCACATCCATTGTCACATCCACAGTTATTGTTACATCCGCAGTTTCCACATCCGCAACCAGGTCTGTCGTCACCGCATCCACAATTTGTAGCAGCTAAATCACTCATGCTGTTACCTCCAGAAAATGTTTACAATTCATCATATGGAGTGGACAGGGGAGGGGTGACACAGGAGTTGACAGAAAAGAGGAATTTCGTTATAATATACTGAAATGTAACAATTTTGTAATCATTGCAAAGAAATCGACATAATCCCAACTAATAAAAGATGATTTTTTCAATTATCTTTAAGAAGAGAGGAACGTTGTATGAAAAAAGAGAGTATAAGAAGCAGGAGAACACTTCTGGTTCTGCTGATGCTGTTGACACTTTTTCTGACTCCGGTTATGAGCAGGGAGGTTCAGGCTGCTAAGGCTGGTTTTAAGACCATAAATGGTAAGACCTACTACATAACGAAAAGCGGTGCTAAGCAGAAGGGCTGGCTTACCTTGAAGGGTAAGAAATATTACTTTAATAAAAAAACAGGGGTACAGCTAAAGGGCTGGCAGAAGGACAGCAAGGGGAAAAATATCCGCTATTTTACCAAGGGAAAAGGTATGATGGTAACCGGCTTTTTAAAAAGCGGAAGCGTGACCAGATACTTCCGTCCTTCTAATGGTAAGCTTGTTCGTGGCTGGCTTACGTTAAATGGCAGGAAATACTATTTTACCAGTGGAAGTGGCGCCATGGTAAAGGGGTGGCAGACGACCTCCAAGAAGGAGAAGCGCTATTTTAAGAGTAACGGTGTTTTGCTTACCGGATGGTTTACGGACTCCAAGGGGTATACCCGGTATTTTGATACGAAGAATGGAATTATGTATACAGGTCTTAGGACGATAGATGGAAATATTTATTATTTTTCCAAGACAAGTGGTGTGCGCTACCAGAAGGGCTTCGGTAAAGTAGGAGGCAAGCGCTATTACTTTAGCCCTGATGATGGTAAGGCGCAGACAGGCTGGCTTAGCCTGGATGGAAAGAGCTATTATTTTGGCTCTACGGGTGTGATGTATGTAAGCACGACAGCTTCCATTGATGGCAAGAACTATAGCTTCGGTGGAGATGGCGTAGCTTCTGAGACCCAGGCGGACGTTGATGATGGAAGCATTACCTTTACCTGGTATGATGAGAAGCGAGGCCGTAATTTTACCATTATGAAAGAGCTGAAAAGTCATCCGGGAGTGGAGAATGGAGCCAAGTCTGACCTGGATATCCTGGCAGCAGTCTGTGAAGCTGAGGCGGGAGATCAGGGAATCCCGGGAATGAAGGCAGTTGCCCTTTGTATCCTGAACAGAACACTTGACAATCAGTTTCCATCCAGTATGCGTTATGTGCTTTATCAGGGAACGACCTTCCCACAATACTCTGTAGTGACGAACAATCAGCTTCTGAAGCGCCTGAATGGACAGTTTGATGACCGGGCAAGTGCTTATGAGGCAGCCCAGCAGGCTCTTGACAGCTATAATGCTTATATATTAAATGGTACCCCACGTACAGTGGATGGTACGAAGGCAAAGGATTTTAATTACAAGTATTTTATGATGACTTCCTATTTCTGGAAGCAGAATCTGAATTTCAAAAAGGTAGTATACGAGACATACAAGGATCATACCTTCTTTGTTGACTGGGTATAAGTGGGAAAAGAAGAACTCTTTATCACAGTAAGTTGTTAAATTTAAAAGGTAAATTCCTTGACAAAAGCAGAAGGGCTTTGTATACTTTCAAGTATTAAAAGAGAAAGGCTTTGAAGGGAACAAGTAGCCTTGGGAGGAGCACACAGAGAGTTGCCGGCTGGTGAGAGGCATGTGCGGATACCATTGCGAATACATCCCGGAGCTTTGCACCGAACGGTTCTAAGAATCCAGTAGGCTGTGACGGAGTGGCATACGTTATCATGCCGGGGTGATAATTTCCAGTGTTTTTTCGGAATGGTCACTTATCGAGGCAGGAAGTGCGAGCTTTCTGTGAATTTAGGTGGTAACGCGGGACCCGGTTCTCGTCCTAAAGGGACATGAGAACCGGGTCTTTTTACATTTATTTATAGGAGGAATCAGAAATGACAGTTTGGGAAGAACTGAAAGCCAGAGGCCTGATCGCCCAGGTGACAGATGAAGAGGAAATCAAAGACATGGTAAATAACGGAAAGGCAACCTTTTATATCGGATTTGACCCTACCGCAGACAGCCTTCATGTAGGACACTTCATGGCACTTTGCCTGATGAAGCGTCTCCAGATGGCAGGAAACAGACCAATCGCCCTTCTTGGCGGCGGAACCGGTATGATCGGTGATCCGTCCGGAAGAACCGACATGCGCCAGATGTTGACGAAAGAGACCATCCAGCATAACATTGACTGTTTCAAGAAACAGATGGAGCGTTTCATCGACTTTTCAGATGGAAAGGCACTTATGGTAAACAATGCAGAGTGGCTGATGAACCTGAATTATGTGGAGCTTTTACGTGAGGTTGGAGCTCACTTTTCTGTTAACCGCATGCTTACAGCAGAGTGCTACAAACAGCGTATGGAAAGAGGTTTAAGCTTCCTGGAATTTAACTACATGATCATGCAGAGCTATGACTTCTACATGCTGTACCAGAAATACGGCTGCAATATGCAGTTCGGTGGCGACGATCAGTGGAGTAATATGCTTGGCGGTACCGAGCTGATCCGTCGTAAGCTTGGAAAAGACGCATACGCAATGACAATCACCCTTCTGCTTAACTCTGAAGGTAAGAAAATGGGTAAAACACAGTCTGGTGCTGTATGGCTGGATCCGAACAAAACATCTCCATTCGATTTCTACCAGTACTGGAGAAATGTGGATGATGCCGATGTTATCAAATGCATGAAGCTTCTCACCTTCCTTCCGCTTGAAGAAATCGAAGAGATGGAGAAATGGGAAGGCAGCCAGCTGAATAAGGCAAAAGAAATCCTTGCATTCCATCTGACCGAGCTTGTTCACGGTACAGAAGAAGCTAAGAAGGCAGAAGCAGGAGCGAAGGCACTTTTTGCAGGTGGAGCGGATACAGAGCATATGCCGACTACTGAGCTTGCAGCAGAGGACTTCGATGAGGAAGGTAATATTGACCTGATCAGCCTTCTTGTAAAATCTGCTCTTGTTACGACTCGTTCCGAGGGAAGAAGAGCAATTGAGCAGGGTGGCGTTTCTGTTGACGGCGAGAAGATCACAGATATCAGATACGCACTTTCAAAGGACGCACTCGCAGGCGACGGTGTTGTGATCAAGAGAGGAAAGAAAAAATTCCATAAGATTACTGTGAAATAACATGATAAAAATATTTTGACCGTGATAAAGATATATGCTATCATATAACACATGCAAGCATTCTGCGATGGAATGCACTTCTTTATTGCGTAGGAGGAGAATTGAAATGAAGAAATACGGAGTAAATGAGCTTCGAAAAATGTTTCTGGATTTCATGGAAAGTAAGGGACATCTTGTTCTGAAGAGCTTTCCATTGGTGCCACAGGGCGATAAAAGTGTCCTGCTGATCAATGCAGGAATGACACCATTGAAACCATATTTTACAGGAGCAGAGAAACCACCGCGTACAAGAGTAAGTACCTGTCAGAAATGTATCCGTACAGGTGATATTGAGAATGTAGGTAAGACTGCACGTCACGGTACCTTTTTTGAGATGCTTGGAAACTTCTCTTTTGGAGATTACTTTAAAAGAGAGGCCATCCACTGGTCCTGGGAATTCCTGACAGAGGTAGTTGGTCTGGATGCCAGCCGTCTTTATCCGTCTGTTTATCTGGAGGATGACGAGGCTTTTGATATCTGGAATAAAGAAATCGGAATCCCGGCAGAGCGTATTTTTAAATTCGGCAAAGAGGATAACTTCTGGGAGCACGGCGCAGGTCCTTGTGGTCCATGTTCCGAGATCTATTATGACCGCGGTGAGAAATATGGCTGCGGCAAGCCGGGATGTACAGTAGGCTGTGACTGCGACCGTTACATGGAAGTATGGAACAACGTATTTACCCAGTTTGAGAATGACGGAAATGGCAATTATACAACACTGAAACAGAAGAATATTGATACCGGTATGGGACTGGAGCGTCTGGCTGTTGTTGTCCAGGACGTAGATTCTATTTTCGATGTAGATACCATCTGTTCCCTTCGTAACCTAGTAAGTAAGATTTCCGGTAAGGAGTACGGTGTACATCATGAGGACGATGTTTCTATTCGTCTGATCACAGACCATATCCGTTCTGCTACATTTATGATCTCTGATGGTATCATGCCTACGAACGAAGGACGTGGCTATGTACTTCGCCGTCTGATCCGCCGCGCAGCAAGACATGGAAGACTTCTTGGAATCAATGGCAATTTCCTTGCAACCTTAAGTGCAGAGGTTATTGATGGTTCTAAGGACGGATATCCGGAGCTGGAAGAGAAGAAGGAGTTTATCTTTAATGTTCTTACGAACGAGGAGAACCAGTTTGGTAAGACCATCGACCAGGGACTTCGTATCCTGGCTGATATGGAAGAGACTATGAATGCAGCCGGCGAGAAGACTCTTTCTGGAGAGAATGCATTCAAATTATATGATACTTATGGATTCCCGCTTGATCTGACCAAGGAGATCCTTGAAGAAAAAGGCTATGAAATCGATGAGAAAGGCTTTCAGACTGCTATGGATGAGCAGAGAGAGAAAGCACGTTCTTCTCGTGAAGTAACCAACTATATGGGAGCGGATGCAACGGTATATGACCAGATCGATACTTCTGTAACTACAGAGTTTGTTGGATACGATCATCTTTCTTATGAATCACCGGTTACGGTTCTCACCACAGAGGATGAAATCGTGGATTCCCTGATGGAAGGACAGAAGGGAACTGTTTTCGTAGAGAAAACTCCTTTCTATGCTACCATGGGTGGACAGGTCGGAGATACGGGTGTAATCGAGACTGCAAATGGCAAATTTGTGGTAGAAGATACTATTAAGCTTCGTGGTGGTAAATTCGGCCACGTAGGTCATATGGAATCCGGTATGATCTCCAAGGGAGAGACTGTTTCCCTGAAAGTAAATACCGCAGCAAGAAAAGACATTGAGAAGAACCACAGTGCAACACATCTTCTTCAGAAGGCTCTGAAGGAGGTTCTCGGTTCCCATGTTGAGCAGAAGGGTTCCCTTGTAACTGCAGACAGACTTCGCTTTGACTTTGCTCACTTTACCGCTATGACAGCCGAGGAGATTGAGAAGGTTGAGAAGCTTGTTAATGAGCAGATCCAGGCTGGCATTGAGGTTCATACAGATGTTATGGATGTCGAGGAAGCTAAGAAGTCGGGTGCTATGGCATTGTTTGGCGAAAAGTATTCCCAGAAGGTACGTGTAGTTTCTATGGGTGATTTCTCCAAGGAGCTTTGTGGTGGTACTCATGTTGCAAATACCAGCTCTATCATGCTGTTTAAGATTGTATCTGAGTCCGGTATTGCTGCAGGTGTCCGTCGTATTGAGGCACTGACAGGAAACGGAGTTCTGGAATACTATAAGAAACAGGAAGCACTTCTTCATCAGGCTGCAAAGGCTCTTAAGACCAATCCTTCTGAGCTTGTTGAGAAGATTGCACACCTTCAGGGTGAAGTGAAGGCTCTTGCAAGTGAGAATGAATCTCTTAAGAGTAAGCTGGCTCAAGGCGCTCTTGGCGATGTGATGAACCAGGTTGTAGAGGTGAAGGGCGTGAAACTTCTTGCTGCTAAGGTAGAGGGCGTTGACATGAACGGACTTCGTGATCTGGGCGATCAGCTGAAAGAGAAGCTGGGCGAGGGCGTAGTTGTTCTTGCAGCAGTTAATGAAGGTAAGGTAAATCTTCTTGCAATGGCTACGGATTCTGCGCAGAAGGCAGGAGCACATGCCGGTAACCTGATCAAGGCGATTGCCGCAATTGTTGGCGGTGGCGGCGGCGGACGTCCGAATATGGCTCAGGCAGGAGGAAAGAATCCTGAGAAGGCTGGGGAAGCAATCGAGGCAGCAGCCGGAATTCTGGAAGGACAGCTGCACTAGGAGTTTTGTTCTATTTTACACAAAGGGGAAGGAAAAATTCGTCAAAATTTTTTGTAAAATTAACCCAAAAGATGTTGACGAACCCCGAGTGTATGATATATAATAATGTTCGTGCAAGAAAAATACCCAGACAGTTGTATTTTAGCACAATCTACAACTGGAGGGAGGTTAGGTGTGAGTCTATGTCAAACGTTATCGTAAAAGAAAACGAGACTTTAGATAGCGCTCTTCGCAGATTCAAGAGAAGCTGTGCAAAAGCAGGTATCCAGCAGGAAATCCGCAAAAGAGAGCATTACGAGAAACCAAGCGTTCGTCGTAAGAAAAAATCTGAAGCCGCAAGAAAACGTAAATATAATTAATTGTGCGCAAAAATCCCTGGCTGCATTCAGTCAGGGATTTTTAAATCTACTCTATTAGAAGTTGTGTCTGAAGGAGAGGAAAAGAGAAACTTATGATGATTCTGAAGAAAATTGCCCAGCTTCTGTTTAACCGGATTTTCTACGTGGTGTTTGCCATGGCAGTGCAGCTTGGCTGGGTACTGACCATATTCATGCGTCTTGCAGGATATTCCAGGTACATATCCTTTGCCTTGGATGTGCTCAGTATTTTGATCGTTCTGAAAATTGTAAATCGAAAGATAAATCCTTCCTATAAATTGGCATGGACTATGTTGATTTTGTGTCTGCCTGTTTTTGGACTTGTATTGTATCTTGTATTTGGACGTTCCAGAATCGGTAATTATATGCAGGAGCGTTTTAATGAAATGCTCATAAAGTCCGGAAAGCTTTTACAGGTGGATCCCGGTATTCACGCCCAGCTGGAAGCAGAGAGCGTATCTGCATGCAATCAGTCAGATTATATCTATCATAATGCAGGCTATCCTGTTCACGGAAATACTTCAGCAGAGTATTTTCAGGTGGGAGACGATATGTTCCCGGTTCTGGTAAAGGAACTGGAGCAGGCACAGCATTATATTTTTATTGAGTATTTTATTATCCATGATGGTGTAATGTGGAGAACCATCCTGGATATCCTTGAGAAGAAAGTTAAGGAAGGTGTGGACGTACGTCTGATCTATGATGATATGGGATGTCTTACCACGCTTCCTCATAAATATTATGAAACGATGCGGGCGAAGGGAATCAAGTGTCAGGTGTTTAATCCCTTCCGCCCAATTTTAAATATTATCCAGAATAACCGTGATCACAGGAAATTCTGTATTATCGATGGATATGTGGGATTTACCGGAGGTGTGAATCTGGCAGACGAATACATCAACCAGAAGGAGCGCTTCGGACACTGGAAGGATACGGCTGTTATGCTGAAGGGTGAAGCTGTCTGGAATATGACAGCTATGTTTCTTCACATGTGGAATGTGATCACGAATAATCGTGAGGACGGTAGTCTGGAGGAATATCTGCCTCATGTATGGCATCCGGAACCATTCGAGGGTGAGGGCTTTATCCAGCCCTTCTGCGATTCTCCTCTTGACAGTGAGACGGTAGGAGAGAATGTTTATCTGAATATTATCAACCGTGCGAAAAGATATGTGTATATCTGTACGCCTTATCTGGTTATTGACAATGAGATGATGACAGCACTTTGTCTGGCGGCAAAAAGCGGCGTGGACGTGCGTCTGATGACGCCTGGTATTCCGGATAAGAAGCTGGTATTTCTTCTTACCCAGTCTTATTATGAGCAGCTCCTTGAAGCCGGAGTGAAGATTTATGAATACCAGCCAGGATTCCTTCATGCCAAGTCTTTTGTCTGTGATGATGAGATCAGCGTGGTGGGAACGATTAATCTGGATTACCGGAGTTTGTACCTTCATTTTGAGGACGGTGTATGGATCTGCAAGAATAAGGTAATATACGATATTAAGCAGGATTTTACGGATACCCTGGAATACTGTAATCCGGTATCTTTGGCGTTTTGCCGTGGAAGAAATATTGCAATACGTGCAATGCAGAGCATTTTGAGATTGTTTGCACCGATGTTATGATGATACCAGGGTCAAGAGGTCAAAAACATGAGCAAGTAGCCATTTTTCGAAGAAAAAAGAGGTTTTTCAGGTATGTTCAGAATTTATGCAGATAATGCAGCAACTACGAAAATAAATCAGACAGCGAAGAATGCCATGATTTCTGCGATGGAAGATATTTATGGAAACCCTTCCAGTATTCACCAGGTTGGAATGGAGGCAAATAATGCCCTCCAGACAGCAAGGGAGCAGATTTCCCGGTGTCTTGGCTGTATGCCGAAGGAGATTTTTTTTACATCCGGTGGAACTGAATCAGATAATCAGGCAATTCTGTCTGCTGCTATGCTTGGAGCGAAGCAGAATAAGAAGCATATTATTTCTACCGCCTTTGAACACCACGCAGTTCTTCACACTTTAAGAAGACTAAAGGAGCAGGGCTTTGAGGTTCAGCTTCTGGATGTGGGAGAGGAAGGAAATATAACGGCTGCGCAGGTAGAAGAGGCAATCCGGCCGGATACCTGTCTTGTTACTGCGATGTTTGCCAATAATGAGATCGGTTCCATTCTGCCCGTGGAAGAAATCGGGGAGGTCTGCCGTGCCCATGGCATTCTTTTTCACACAGATGCTGTGCAGGCGGTTGGTCATATTCCGGTAAATATAAAAAAACAGAATATTGATTTGTTATCCCTTTCTGCCCACAAATTCCATGGTCCGAAAGGAATTGGGGTTTTATATGTAAAAAAAGGGATTGAACTAACCACTATCATGGAAGGTGGAGGACAGGAGCGTGGGAAACGTCCTGGTACGGAAAACGTTCCTGCCATTATGGGAATGGCAGTGGCATTGGAAGAAGAGTGTGGCTCCATGGAAGAACACGCGGTGAAGCTTACTGCCATGCGGGATCGGCTGATTCAGGGACTTTCCAGGATTCCCAACAGCATTTTAAATGGTTCTGTCAGGAATCGTCTTCCAGGAAATGTGAGTTTCTGCTTTGACGGTGTGTCCGGAGAAAGCCTTCTCCTGCTTCTTGACCGTAGGGGAATCTGTGCATCCTCAGGCTCGGCCTGTGCTTCCGGGGCTTTGGATCCAAGTCATGTGCTTCTGGCATTGGGGCGGGCGCCTGAGCTTGCCCAGGGATCTCTTCGGATCAGTCTT
Source organism: uncultured Blautia sp. (assembly GCA_934394545.1). Classification (GTDB taxonomy): domain Bacteria; phylum Bacillota; class Clostridia; order Lachnospirales; family Lachnospiraceae; genus Blautia_A. Next base: position 3,335 of record CAKRRG010000040.1, on the reverse strand, counting down.
GACAGTACGAACACAGAAGAGGAAATTGATTATATGCTGGAAGTAATTCCTCAGGTGGTAGAACAACTCACTTCTGTTCCCAGATAAAGTTTTTACATGAGTTAAGCATTAAGCTTTTGATATTGCGAGGTATAAAAAGTATGGAATCAGACAACATGAAAAAGGCATTGATCGCTATGAGCGGCGGCGTAGATTCTTCAGTAGCCGCTTACTTGATGAAGGAACATGGATACGAATGTATTGGTGTTACCATGAAGCTTTTCCAGAATGAAGATGCAGGTATCAGCCGCAAGAAGAGCTGCTGTTCCCTGGATGATGTGGAGGATGCAAGAAGCGTCGCCCACCGTCTTGGTATTCCTTATTATGTGTTTAATTTTACTGCGGATTTCAAGAAACAGGTTATGGACCGTTTTGTAGCGGCCTATGAAAATGGTGCTACCCCGAACCCTTGTATCGACTGCAACCGATACCTGAAGTTTGACAGTCTTTATCACCGGGCAGAGGAATTGGGCTGTCACTATGTAGTAACTGGTCATTATGCCAGAATCCAGCAGCGTGAAGATGGCAGGTATCTTCTGAAAAAGGCATCAGACCCGGCCAAGGATCAGAGCTACGTTCTCTATTCCCTTACTCAGGAGCAGCTGGCGCATACCAGGTTTCCTCTTGGAGATATGAATAAGAATCAGACTCGTATGATCGCAGATGAGCAGAGCTTTTATAATGCGGATAAGCCTGACAGCCAGGATATCTGCTTTGTTCCAGATGGTGATTATGCAGGCTTTATCCGTCGCTTTACCGGAAAGGACTATCCGACTGGTGATTTTACGGACAAAGAGGGAAATGTTCTTGGAAAGCACAAAGGAATCATCAGTTATACCGTAGGCCAGCGGAAGGGACTTGGCATTGCAGCAGGCAAGCCGGTTTATGTCACGAAGATCTGCCCTGCAGAAAACCGTGTGATCCTTGGAGATAACGAAGACCTGTTTCACCGGGAACTGGATGTAGAGGATTTCAACTTCATCTCCTTTGAGAATCCTCCCGCAGAATTCCGCGCGAAAGCGAAAGTGCGCTATCGTCAGAAAGAGCAGTGGGCAACTGTAAAGGTTACCGGAGAGCGTAGTGTGCACATTACCTTTGATGAACCGCAGCGCGCGATCACCAAAGGTCAGGCAGCTGTTTTATATGACGGCGATGTAGTTATCGGTGGTGGCGTGATCAAAGGGTGATGATGGGAGAAAGCCACAACCAGTTTACAAAAAATTAAGAATATATCTTCATTTTATAGATGACTAACCCTATGGGAAAATGTTACAATAATCCATATCAGGAAACAAATTGGAGCGTACAGATTACAGAATGATTTGCTTTTTGTGCGCTCCAGAGTAACTATGCGAAATATTCTGAAATGGAGGTATATGTGGAAAAAAGAAAATTTATCAAAGACATTCAAACGCATCGTTCGGTTTTGAAAGAGAATGCAGAAGAAAAGGCCAGGGAATCTGTCAGTGCGGTACTTCCCATTGTGCTGATCGTATTGATTCTTGGGTTTACGGTAGCGGCTCTTTCTCCCGGTATTCTGGTGGAATTCCTGGTTGGGTCTGTGCTTGTGATCCTGGGAATGATCTTTTTCTCCATGGGAGCGGAATTGTCCATGACACCCATGGGAGAACATGTGGGAGGCAGCATGCTTCGCACGAAAAAATTAGGCTTCATTGTAATTATCGGTTTTATTCTGGGTTTTATCATCACAATATCTGAACCGGATCTGCAGGTTCTTGCAGAACAGGTTTCTTCTGTGCCCAATCTGGTGCTGATTTTATCCGTAGCACTTGGGGTTGGCACATTTCTTGTTGTGGCATTATTGCGTATCCTTTTTGGAATTGCGCTTCCGCCATTGTTATTCTGTTTTTATATATTTGTATTTGTATTAGCCATGTTTGTTCCGGAGAATTTCCTGGCAGTGGCATTTGACTCCGGTGGAGTCACCACAGGACCTATGACGGTGCCTTTTATCATGGCATTGGGTGTTGGTATTGCATCCATCCGTAACGATAAACATGCGGGAGATGACAGCTTCGGCCTTGTTGCCCTGTGCTCCATTGGACCCATTTTAGCAGTCCTGATCCTGGGCCTTTTGTATCATACGGAAGGCAGTGCTGCGCTGGAAGTGGTTTCTGAAGCAGAAAATTCTATAGAACTGGGCAGATTATTTGCGGTTGCACTTCCGAAATACTTCAAAGAGATCGCGATCTCTCTTTTCCCGATTGTGGCATTCTTTGGGATTTTTCAGGTCGTTTCATTAAAACTGAATAAAAATATGCTGATTAAAATCTGTATCGGCTTATTTTATACATATATAGGACTTGTGCTGTTCCTTACCGGTGCAAATGTAGGCTTTATTCCTGCGGGAAATTACCTTGGAATGGTACTGGGAAATCTGCCTTACAACTGGATCCTTGTGCCTCTTGGAATGGTGATCGGTTACTTTATCGTAAAAGCAGAGCCTGCGGTATATGTGCTGATGAAGCAGGTTGAGGAGCTGACAGACGGAGCCATTTCCGGGAAATCTATTCAGATTGGTCTGTCCGTAGGCGTGGCAGTATCTGTTGGGATTTCCATGCTCCGTGTGCTGACCGGCATTTCCATTTTTTATTTTCTGGTTCCAGGTTATGCCATTGCTTTAATACTCAGCCTGTTTGTGCCGAAAATTTTTACCGCCATTGCATTTGACTCCGGCGGTGTTGCTTCCGGACCTATGACCGCAACCTTTCTCCTTCCTCTGGCGCAGGGAGCCTGCGAAGCTGTGGGCGGAAATATTGTGACAGATGCTTTTGGCGTAGTCGCGATGGTCGCTATGACACCTCTTATCACCCTGCAGGTGCTGGGGCTTGTTTACCGGGTAAAAGGAGGCGAGCTTGGCAGCAAGGAGAAGAAGCATCTGTCTGTCGGAGAGAAGCAGTCTGTATCCGTGCCAGTGGCAGAGTTATTTGAAGAACTGGGAGATATGGATATTATTGAATTATAAGAGAGGGAGCAGCTATGAGCGAATTATACATGATGGTTACGGTTACCAACCGAAAATATATGCCCAGATTTGCTGAATTTTACCGGGAAAATCAGGTGGATGTAGGGACAGTTTCCCTTGGTATGGGAACAGCTGCAAGTTCCATTCTTGATTATATGGGGCTGGAAGACGATGAGAAAAGCATTTGTTTCCATTTTGTGACAACGTCCACCTGGAAAAAACTGAAAAAAGGCTTACAGAACCAGCTTCGGATCGACGTGCCCGGAACCGGGATCGTGTTTACCATTCCCATGAGCAGTATTGGAGGAAA
>CAKRRG010000039.1 GCA_934394545.1 uncultured Blautia sp. | reverse complement strand
AAATCAACTCATCCACATGCTTTTCCATGTGGATAATGTGGATAACTTTGTGCATAACTTGATTTTTCAACGTTTTTTCATTTTTACAAAAGTGGATAACTTTACTTTCACTAATGCACCTATCCACATTTTCATAAATCATTTGTGCAATCTGCTAATTTCGACTTTTTTCGCCATTTACACTTGAAAAATATCGTATTTACAATACCTTACAAAACACACACAAATCTAATTCCAACTCTCATCATTCTCCTGCAGCATAATATCAAATATTTCGCATACTCCGCTGAAATTCTCAATAATATAGTAGAAATCCCCTCTGCTTTGGAGGTCAACCATGCCAGGCAGCCAAAAATCTTCTGTTAGCAAGCCGAAATTCTCCCTGTTCTTTCGGAGCATTCTGACTTTTTTCCTGATCGTATGTCTTATAACCCCTTTCCTTTTCGTCCACGTTTTTTCGGAAAATGCCCGCTTTGAAAAATTTACAACATCCCTATTCAAAAAAGAAGTCTCCGGCAGTGCCTTGACTCTTCATTACTCTCTTGCCAACCCTGAAAAGCAAGGAATCTCACGTCCTCTGGCCACTCTTGGCACCGTCTCCACCGACAACAAAAAAACTACTGCACAGTGTCAGGAATATGAAAACAAACTGAAAGCCTTTTCCCCGGAAAAGCTTACTACGATAAACCGCCTTACTCTGGACCTGCTTCTTCTCTACTATCACACCGAAGCCTCTCTGGATGACAACTACCTCCTGGAGGAACCGCTCAGTCCCAACCTTGGAATTCAGGCGCAGCTGCCCGTACTTCTGGCAGAATACCCCTTTTACACAGAACAGGACATTACGGACTACCTTAATCTTCTTGGCAGCATAGAGGACTATTTCCAAAGTATCCTTGCCTTCGAACAGGCAAAATCTGATGCCGGATTTTTCATGTGTGATGAAACCCTGGATCGCGTCCAGGCGCAATGCCGCTCTTTTATTCAAAACCCCGATTCCAACTATATGCTAGAGCTCTTTTCCCAAAAGCTGAAGGACTATGGCAAACTCTCTGAAAAGGCGGAGAAACAGTTGATCCAGACTCACAAACAGGTTCTTCTGGAAAAAGTCTTCCCTGCGTACCAAAAACTGATAGAGGGCTTGGAGCAGCTTCGTGGCACAGGCCGGAACACTGGAGGTCTTGCAAATTTTTCCGGTGGAAAAGAATATTACCGGTATCTCCTCCAAAGTCAGGTTGGCATCTATATGCCAATAGAAAAATTGGAAAATCGTCTTACCCAGCAGCTTTCCGCAGATTCCCGCAAGATTTCTGAACTTTTGGAAGAATATCCCGAACTGCTTACAAAACGAAATCAAAAAACAGATTTACCGGATATGACCTCCGAGCAGATTCTAAAGCTTCTGGAAAAAGACATCCAGCAGGATTTTCCCGCCATTGCTTCTGTTGACTTCCAAATCCGGTCCGTACATAAATCTATGGAAGATTTTCTCAGTCCTGCCTTTTACCTGACACCACCTATGGATACCGGAACGCCAAATGTTATTTATATAAATCAAGGACGGAAAATCTCCAATCTGGAACTTTTTACAACTCTGGCCCACGAAGGATTTCCCGGACATCTTTATCAGACGGTTTACTTCGGACGCCAACAGCCCTGTCATATCCGGTATCTCATTGATTACAGCGGCTATGTGGAGGGCTGGGCCACATATATAGAAAGCTATGCCTATGATTATGGCGCAGATCACCTTCCTTCCGGTCAAATGTCCTCCCAGGAGGCCGCAGCCTTCACACGTCTATGCTGGCTGAATCGAAGCGTAAATCTCTGTATCTACTCTCTTATAGACGTAGGAATCCACTATCGTGGCTGGACCTCTGCCCAGTCTGCCAGATTTCTGAAACTTTTTGGAATCCGGAATGCATCTGTCACTGCAGAAATTTACCGTTATATTACAGAAACTCCATCCAATTACCTGAAATACTACGTAGGCTATCTGAATTTCCTGGATCTGAAAGAAGAACAACAGGCTCTTCTGGGCGAAAATTTTGACCTGAAAGCCTTTCACCAGCAGATTCTTTCCATCGGTCCGGTGCAATTTCCGGTTTTACGAAAATATATGAACGAAACGTTGTGACCTCAGCAATCTGCCGTCACTTAACACGTAACAAAATTTTAAACCTTTATGTAATAACTTCTTTCTTTGGTCACAATAATTTGCTATAATAAATTCGTGTAAAAATACGTAGCAATCTGGTATCAAAGGGGTCAAAAAACCTTTTGACCCCAACATCATATTATGAAAAAGGACAAAATCATGAAAAAACGAGATAATCTTCCGTTAAATTATAAAGAACGTCTGAATTCCAGAACCAGCTTTCTGGTATCGATTGCGGTTCTGGTGGTTTTATGCCTGGTCTTTAACCAGATGGATTATTCCATGATCCGCCAGCCCGCTGCACAGGCGAAGAAAGCGGCTGACATGCAGAAGCAGAAGGAGGAAGAAGCGACAGCTACTACCCCAGAGGTTACCACAGCTACCGTTCTGGCAGTTGGTGACAACCTTGTTCAGCCAAGTCTCCTTGCTTCCGGTCAGTCAGAGAGCGGCACCTGGAATTACGACAGCGTCTACGCCAATTTAAAAGCCGACATTCAGGCTGCGGACATTGCCATAGTCAATCAGGAAACACCCTTTACTGCAGATCACAGCGCAGTAAGCGGCACAGCCCCTTATGCTACTCCTACAGAAGTTGGAGATGCTCTTGTGAATGCCGGCTTCAATGTAGTAACATCTGCCACAGCATTGATTGATGACAATGGTGATTCCATGCTGAATGAAACTTTGGATTACTGGGAAACCAGCCATCCTGAAGTCACTCTGGCAGGTATCCACAAGAGTCAGACCGGCACAGACACAGCGAAGATCGTAGAGATAAACGGAATCAAAATTGCATTCCTTAACTATACGTTCCCTGCTTCTGCTTCCGCCAAGGACTCCATGGTTGATACCTTCAACACCGCCAATGTTGCGGCAGCTATCAAAGAAGCGAAGGCTTCCGCAGATTGCGTGATTTTTTCCGCAAACTGGGGGAAAGCAGAAGAGCCAATGCCTACTGAATACGAGAAAGAATGGGCAAACTTTCTTATGGAACAGGGTGTGGATGTTGTGATCGGTACCAACCCCAACGTCCTTCAGCCATACGGTTACCTTACTGATGATGCCGGACACAATATGTTAATTTATTACTCTCTTGGTAATTTTGTTACCGGTCAGGAGACCTTAAAGCAGATCCTTGGCGGCATGGCTACTTTCTCCATTACCAAGACCGTAGATGGTGAACAATCCAGCATTGAAATCCAGAACGCCACTCTGACGCCTCTGGTCATGCATTACAGCTATGACAACCAGGAATATGCTCCATACAAGCTTTCTGATTATAACGACACACTTGCCGCAGCCCACAGTATCCGTGAGGTAATCGGAGATGAGTTTTCCCTGGAGAGTCTCCAGACCAAATATGACGAGATCATGTCCATGAATGTAACACCATCCACAAAAACAGATCTCATGGATGTTACTTTTGACTCTGACGGCAATATGCTGGACTCTGCCGGAAATTACGTGGAAGATAACGATTCCATCACATCTTCCTGGTATTACCAGACACTTCAATCCGAATGATATCCGAATCCGCAGCACTATACTTTGTATATAAGCTGCGGATTTTTTGTATTTTCAATATCTTACTATAACAGGTCATAAAGAGAACATTCATGTCTAATTTTCACGAAAACCTGTCTTTTTTCATATGTGACTTGTTTTTTCAGACAAAATCAGATAGAATTTAATTACAATATGTTAACGAAAACGATCAAAGAAAGGGGTTACTATATGGGACTTATTAAAGCAGCACTTGGAGCCGCAGGCGGTACACTTGCAGATCAATGGAAAGAATTTTTCTACTGTGATTCCATCGATAATGACGTTCTGGCAGTGAAAGGCCAGAAGAGCACATCCAAACGTTCTTCCAATACCAAAGGAAGCGACAACATCATCACAAGCGGTTCCGGAATCGCCGTCGCAGACGGACAATGTATGATGATCGTAGAGCAGGGTAAAATCGTCGATATCTGCGCTGAACCAGGTGAATATACCTACGACGCTTCTACTGAACCAAGTATTTTTTCCGGCAATCTTGGCGATGCCATTATGAACACCTTCCACACCATAGGGAAACGTTTTACCTACGGCGGTGACACCGGAAAGGATCAGCGTGTTTACTACTTTAATACAAAGGAACTGGTTGACAATAAGTTCGGCACTCCAAATCCCATTCCATTCAGAGTTGTAGACCAGAATATCGGACTGGACATTGATGTTTCTGTTCGTTGCAGCGGTGTTTATTCTTACCGGATCTCAGATCCGCTTCTCTTCTACTCTAATGTGTGCGGCAACTTCGAGCAGCAGTACGACAGATCACAGATTGAGAGCCAGCTGAAAACAGAATTCATCTCTGCTCTCCAGCCGGCATTTGCAAGCATTTCCCAGCAGGGAATCCGCCCAAGCGCACTTCCGGCTCATGCAATGGAGCTTTGCGATGCTATGAATCAGGCTCTGACCCAGAAATGGAGCCAGCTTCGTGGTCTTGTGATCGTATCCGTTGCTATGAACCCTATCACACTTCCAGAGGAAGACGCACAGATGATCAAGGAAGCACAGCGTATGGCAATTCTTCGCAATCCTGCTATGGCTGCTGCAACTCTTGCCGGTGCCCAGGCAGACGCCATGAAGACAGCCGCTGGCAATGCAGGTGGTGCTATGACCGGTTTCATGGGTATGAATATGGCTAATATGGCTGGCGGTTTTAATGCACAGAATCTTTACGCTATGGGTCAGCAGCAGACTGCTCAGGCTCAGCCGGCACCTCAGGCTCAACCGGTTCAGACAGCAGGCTCCCCACAGACAGCAGACCAGTGGAAATGTTCCTGTGGTGCTCTGGTATCTGGTAATTTCTGTCCGGAATGTGGCTCCAGAAAGCCTCAGGCCCCTGCTGCAGACGCTGGCTGGACCTGTTCCTGCGGTGCTGTTAATACAGGCAGATTCTGTTCCAACTGCGGTTCACCAAAGCCTGCCATGAAGCCACGTTACCGCTGTGATAAGTGTGGCTGGGAACCGGCAGATCCAAGTAATCCACCAAAATTCTGTCCGAACTGTGGTGATCCATTTAACGAAAGTGACATCCAATAATCCACTATTTTTCATCCGGGATATGTTTCTTACTATATGTCCCCATATTCCGAAAGGAGATGAACTATGTCTGATTTATTAGAATATAAATGTCCTTGCTGTGGAGGCGCCATCGAGTTCGACAGTACGCTTCAGAAAATGAAATGCCCCTACTGTGACACCGAATTTGACATGGAAACAGTCAAAGAGTTCAACGAGGCATCCGCAAGCCAGCAAGCCGATGACATGAGTTGGGAAAGTGCCTCAGACACCACCTGGAAGGACGAGGAAACCAATGGAATGTCTGTTTACATATGCCAGTCCTGCGGTGGTGAAATCGTAGCCGACGAAAGCACCGGTGCATCCTCCTGCCCTTTCTGCGGCAACCCTGTCGTTATGTCCGGCAAATTTTCCGGTGCCCTTCGCCCAGACTTCATTATTCCGTTTAAGCTGGACAAAAAGGCTGCCAAAGAAGGTCTGTCAAAGCATCTGCATGGCAAAATCCTTCTTCCCAAGGTTTTCAAGAAGGAAAATCATATCGACGAGATCAAAGGTGTCTATGTACCATTCTGGCTCTTTGACACAGATGCCTCTGCCGATATCCGTTATCACGCTACCAAGATCCGTTGTTGGAGTGACAGCGACTATGACTACACAGAAACCAGCCATTATTCCGTTTTCCGTGCCGGAAATATCGGCTTCGATCAGATTCCTGTGGATGGTTCTTCCAAGATCGACAATGATCTAACAGAATCTCTGGAGCCTTATAATACCAGCGAAGCTGTAGATTTCGCCACGCCATATCTGGCAGGCTTTGTTGCGGACAAATATGATGTATCCGCAGAGGACTGTGCAGAGCGCGCCAATCAGCGTGTAAAAGCAGCTGCAGAGAATGCTTTCCGCGACACTGTTACCGGCTACGATACCGTCACCCCTGAGGACACCCGCATTCAGCTCCACGGCGGCAAGACTCACTACGCACTTTTCCCGGTATGGCTTCTTTCTACCACCTGGAAGGGGAACCATTATCTGTTCGGCATGAATGGCCAGACTGGTAAATTCGTAGGAAATCTTCCGGTTGATAAAGGTATTTTCACCAAATGGTTTCTTGGACTGACTGCAGGCTTTTCTGTTGCCGCTTACGCCATTGCATGGCTGATTCATACATTTTTTTAAGGAGGATATGCCATGAAAAAACGATCATTTGGAATTATCCTGGCGACAGTACTTGGAGCAGGAAGTCTTACAGGTATTTTTACCGTACAGGCTGCCGGCACCAGCAATAGCTTCGGCAGTTCTTCCCAAAGCTCTGATCTTTCCCTTGTTTCAGATGCAGCCGATCTTCTCACCTCTGATGAAGAGTCCCTGCTTCTGGATAAGCTTGAATCCATCAGTGATGAATATGATTTTGATGTAGCGGTCGCAACGGTTCCGTCTACAGACGGTGTGGCAATGAATAAATTTACGGATGATTTTTTTGACGATAATCAGTATGGAACCGGCGAGAATTACGACGGCATTCTTTTCATGATCAGCATCGGAGACCGTGAATGGCATATTACCACTCATGGATACGGCATGACCGTATTCACCCAGGACGGACTGGATTACTTCAAAGGAAAACTGGAACCTCTGTTAAAGGATGAAGATTTCTATGGAGCCTTTGACAGTTATGCGGATCTGTGTAAGCTTTTCCTGGAACAGGCATCCACAGCTGAACCCTATGACTCTTCTACACTCCCCAGGGATCCACTTCCTTTTAAGTGGATTCCCATTTCCCTGGGAATCGGACTTGTACTTGCGTTTTTTTGTACTTCCGGTATGAAATCCCAGCTTAAGAGTGTACGGGCAAAGAGCAGTGCAGTGGATTATGTCCGTCAGGGAAGTATGAATCTGACACACTCCAACGATATTTTCCTGTATCATACCGTTACCCAAACTGCGAAGCCCAAAGATAATGACAATTCTTCTTCCGGTGGCTCCGACAGTGACCATGGCGGTACAGGCGGAAGCTTCTAAAATAAAAAGAACCTGATTCCGTATTTTAAATGTGTATCCATTCAAAATACCTTGAATCAGGTTTCTTTTTAACGTGATCAAGCGGATATTCCAGGTCCGCTTCGCAAAAGCATCAATCGTCTTCTATCTCTTCTTTTTTCTTAGTAGTTTCAAATACATAATCATTTCCCGGAAGAATCGCATTCAACAGGATTCCTACAATTGCAGCAAGTGCAAGACCTGTAAGGGTAATATGTGCACCTGCGATTGTAAATGTAAGCCCCTCAGAAACGCCAAGGCCACAAACCAGAATAACTGCTGTAATAACCAGATTACGGGAACGAGTCAAGTCAACCTTATTCTCAACTACGTTACGAACACCGACAGCAGAAATCATTCCATAAAGAATAAAGCTGATGCCACCTATAATCGCAGACGGAAGAGAACTGATCACTTCTGCCATCTTCGGAATGAAGCTGAGAACTACCGCATAAATAGCTGCCAGACGAATCACTCTCGGATCGTAAACACGGCTAAGCGCAAGAACGCTGGTATTCTCTCCATAAGTTGTATTCGCTGGTCCACCGATTAATGCGGATAAAGATGTTGCAAGTCCATCACCAAGAAGCGTACGATGAAGTCCCGGATCCTCAATAAAATTACGGTCAACGGTTGCGGAAATAGCAGAAATATCACCAATATGCTCCATCATAGATGCAATCGCAATCGGTGCCATTGCCAGAATAGCTGTGATATTAAACTTGCACATAAAAAATTTCGGAACACCTACGATAGGTGCACTTGCCACGCCTGCAAAGTTGAGAATCGCAGTTCCGTCTGCATTTGTCAGGCCCATTGCATTCATGATCAGGGCAACTACATAGGATACTACAATACCCATCAGGATCGGAATGATACGAAACATACCGACTCCCCAAATATTAAAGAAAATAACCGTTCCCAGCGCGATCAAGGCAAGTATCCAGTTCTGGGAAGCATTGCTGATAGCAGATGGTGCAAGGCTAAGACCAATGCAGATAATGATCGGACCGGTTACAACCGGCGGCAGATAACACATCACTCTTTTTACACCAATTGCTTTTACGATCAGGGCAAGCACCAGATACAAAAGACCTGCTACAAACACGCCACCACATGCATATGGAAGCTTCTCTCCATAAGACATGTCCGCAAAGATTCCGGTATCCAGCTCTGCAACTGTAGCAAAGCCACCCAGGAATGCAAATGATGATCCAAGAAATGCCGGTACCTTAAGCTTGGTAAGCACATGGAACAGAAGTGTTCCAAATCCGGCACAGAATAAGGTTACCTGAATGGATAAGCCTTCTCCGTGGAAATAATTGTTGACCAGGATCGGCACCAGAATCGTTGCGCCAAACATGGCAAACATATGCTGGAGTCCCAGGATCAGCATCTGGGGAATCCCCAGCTTTTTGGCATCATAAATGCCTTCTACTCTGAACTTCATATAAAAATCCTCCTTTTCCCTTCCAACAGTATAAAGTAAACAACACCTTTTTACAATTATTGACTTTCCCACAAAAGTGCGGTATCATTTTATCAGTATTTTTACACTACGGAGGTTTTTATCATGTCAGATTTCACAGATATTGACAATATTTTTATTATGGATCATCCACTGATCCAGCATAAGATTTCCATTCTTCGTAATAAGGAGACCGGAACCAATGAATTCCGTAAGCTTATCGAAGAGATTGCCGTTCTTATGGGTTTTGAAGCTCTTCGCGATCTTCCTCTGGAGGATGTTGAAGTTGAGACTCCTATTGAATCTTGTAAGACTCCTATGATTTCCGGTAAGAAGCTGGCTGTTGTTCCGGTACTTCGTGCAGGTCTTGGTATGGTGAATGGTATCACCACTTTAGTTCCATCTGCTAAGATTGGTCACATCGGACTTTACCGCGATCCGGTTACCCATGAGCCACACGAATACTACTGCAAGCTCCCGGATCCTATCGATCAGCGTCTTATCGTTATGGTTGACCCCATGCTTGCTACCGGCGGATCTGCTATTTCTGCTGTAAACTTTATTAAAGAACACGGCGGAAAGAGCATTAAATGTATGTTCGTAATTGCTGCTCCGGAGGGACTGAAGCGTCTTCATGAGGCACATCCGGATGTACAGATTTATGTAGGTCATCTTGACAGAGAGCTGAATGACCGAGCTTATATCTGCCCGGGACTTGGTGATGCCGGAGACAGAATTTTCGGTACGAAATAATTTACTATGAAAGTCCCGGACCGCAGCTGTCTGTTTAAAAACAAAGGACTGTGACTCAGAAGAGAAGTAAGATAACCTCAATCTCTTCCGAAACCACAGTCCTTTTATTGTATAAAATTTTATCTTATTTATTTCTCTGCCTGATCCGGCTTCATTCTGGCCTTATACTCCAGACAAAGCATGGTAATATCATCAAACTGCGGTGCAGCTCCGGCAAATGTATCAATATCCTGTTTCACTTCATGAAGAATTTCCGATGGTGTTCTGTCTTTTACCCGGTTCAGAGCCTTTTCAAGACGTTCCATTCCATAAAGCTTATTCTCTTCATTAACAGCTTCTGTGACACCGTCTGTATACTGGAAGACCATATCTCCCACATCCAGCATCATGTGGCCGGACTGATAGTCCATATCCTCAATTCCTGCAAGAACAAACCCTGGTCGTATTTTATATGGTTCAAAATTACCACCTGCCTTACAGATAAACGGCAGCTCATGACCTGCATTTGCAAAACGGAATTCTCCTGTAACAAGATCCAGCACTCCTTCAAAGGCAGTAATGAACAACCCTTCACTATTCGCCTCGCAAAGGAGATTATTTACAGTTGAAAATACCTCACCTAAATCTCTATCTGCTGTGGTATGATCCTTAATAAGGGTTTTTCCAATGACCATAAACAGAGCCGCTGGAACTCCTTTTCCGGACACATCTGCCATAACAATTGCCAGATGAGTCTGATCCACCATGAAGAAATCATAGAAATCACCACCCACTTCCTTCGCAGGAGTCATAGTGGCATAAATATCAAATTCCTTTCTATCCGGAAATGCCGGGAAAATACATGGAAGCATGGATGCCTGAATATTCCGGGCAATATCAAGCTCCGTACCGATTCGTTCCTTCTCAGCCGTAACCTTGGACAGGTTTGCAATATAGTTTTCAAGCTCTTCCAGCATAAAGTTGAAGGAATCACTCAGTTCCTCAATTTCATCCCCTGTTTTCATGGTAATTCTCTGATTTTCAAATTTTCCACTGTCTGTGATTTCTTTGGTAAAGGTCGCAAGCTTACTGATCGGTCTGGTGATTGTCTTTCGTACAAACACAATATATACGATAGCCGTGACACAGATGATCAGGAAGGAAATGAGCAGCATATTAATGAGAAATGAGTTCAGATACCTTCTGACCTCTTTCATATCCAGAATATACTGGATTTCTGCAATTGCCTTTCCATTCTCGTCCAGAATAGCAGAAACTCCGGTGTAATTATATCCATAGCTGTTGTCCGTCACAAGCGGACGATCCACACCTTTATTCTGCTCGTACTGATTCCATATAGTAATATATTTCTCCATATCAGAAGGATCATCCGGGTTGGCAGCATCTGTGTACAAAATATCGCTGTCATAGGCAATCTGATTCGCTGGGTCATCTCCCATTTCTTCCACCATAGCATCTATGTAGAAATGAACACTGTCCTCGTCCGGAATAACCAGAGACAGATATGTAACATTGCCATCCTTTTTCAGTTTATTAAAGAGGGCAGACATTTTCTCATATTCTTCTGTCTTGTCCCCACCTTCTGCAAGAATTTTCTTCACATCCGGAACTGAGATCATATCTGCAATGCTGTTACAGTTCGTCATTACCCTCTGCGCGTACATATCCTCCAGTGAATCTTTGGAGCTTTCGTAGCTAAAAAGAGAAATCGCAATTGTCAGAATGACTCCCATCACACCAAGGGAAATAATAAATTTGGGAAGAAGCCTGATTTTCATTTGAATTTCCTTTCGTGATCATTACTATTATAGCTTACACCGAGTTTCTTATAAAACACTTCTGCGTCGCATTTGCAACGACCTTTACAATAAGGGCAATAAAGCTCTTTTTTATTATACCATATCCTTTTCGCTGTGGTAAGATACGTAAATTGACATTCCTTAAGTACTTTTCCAAGGGGCACCACGCCTCTGATATTCCAGCAGATGATAAACACTTCTGCGGTTCCCATCTTCCCAAGCTGGGACAAAGCAAACCGAACCAGATGTTTTGCCAGTCCATGGCCTCTGAATTCTTCTTCTACACCTACAGACTGTATTTTTCCTACACGCATCCGGTCTTCACACTTACACACTTCACTGATTTTTGCACTTTTTACTCTGGAATCCCTGGCAATCTGTTCTGTATCTGTAAGAAAATAATAAATGTATCCAGCAAGCTGACCGTTCAGATTTTTTAGAACCAGAAACATACTATCCGCATCCTTCATTGCATGGATCAGCTCTTCCCCGGTATACAAATTTTCCCCTACGCATCTGTCACACAGCCGAAGTACTTCTGTTATATCTTCCGGCTCAAGGGGAGCTAAAGAGAACCTCTGTCCAGCAACCTCTATTTCATGCACCATAATTCATCCTTTATATAACGCTTTCCAGACAGTGCTTTTTGCAAGATATTATCTGCATTCCCATCGTAATTTCTGAATCCCTCTGCAAAACCAACAGCCGCAGTTTTTCATAATTTTGCTCAAGCCATTTCTTCCATGCCTGATATTTCCGGTTGTCTGGTTCTTCCGCAAGAAGAAGCTTCACATCCTCCGGTAAATAAGAAAAAAAAGTCTGAAAAATTTCTTCTTTTCGTTCCGCCTCTTCTTTTCCAGCTGAAATTCCGTCACACCATACCTGAATGTGAGCATATCCGCAATTCTTCAGCCATCCTGTAAGCCTGGCACCGGTGGTTCTTTTACCGGCGTATTTATCCTGCTGCAGTATATCCAGAAATTCTCCCAGAAGCCCTCTCTCATCCGGGCACAGACTGGAAGAGCCGTCATGGCTTTCCGTAATAAAAATCACTCCGTCCTTTTTCAAAAAACGCTTTAATTGATGAAGCAGCTTCTCTCCTGCCTGCAAGTGCATTAATACATAGGACAGACATATCAGATCAAATTTTTCCCGCCCCGCTCTGTCTGGCAGATTATGCAGATTCCTCGAAAACAGGCCCTTCTCCACATCCATCTGATAGAAGGAAAATTTGGAGTTGCCATATTGCCGGTCTGCTTTTTCCACAAGGTCCTGATTATATTCCAGACCAATTACTCTGGATATTCTGGCATCAGAAAAACGGCTGAAGGTTCTGCTTCCATCATTGCAGCCAATATCCAGAACGGTAAGTTCTGATTTTCCATTCAAAAAATGTTCCAATGCAGGCTTCTCTGCCTGTAACAAAAGACGATTCTGTATAAGGAGACGCTCCCGCTCCTTTTTTTCCTGAAAAACAAGCTGACTTTGCAATCCGATTCTCCTTATGATAATTATGGTAGCTTGCTGATTTCGTTAAAACAACAGCTTCTTTGCATTCTCTTCCGTCACTGCAATTACTTCTTCTGGGGTGATTCCCTTGATCTGAGCCAGCGCTTCTGCTACATAGGGCAGATTCAGGGAAGAATTTCTCTTTCCACGATTGGGCTCTGGTGCCATATACGGGCAGTCTGTTTCCAGGACAATCTGGGATAATGGTGCTATGGCAGCTACTTCTTTCAGTTTCTTCGCATTTTTGAAGGTGAGCACACCCCCGATTCCAAGATAAAGCCCCATTTTCAGATATTCTGCTGCAATTTCCTTGCTATAGGAAAAGCAATGGATGATTCCGCCAGACATATCCTTTTTCATATATTCTCTTACGATCTCCAGAGTATCCTCTGCCGCATCACGACTGTGAATCATAAATGGCAGCTTCTCTTCTCTGGCAATGTCCATCTGGGCACGGAACATCTCCTGCTGCCGCTTATGCTCTGCTTCTTCCTTATGCCAGTAATAGTCAAGCCCGATTTCTCCGATGGCAACCATTTTCTCCATATGGGAAAGCTGCCGGATCTCATCCAATGTATCCTGCGTCATAAGCTCCGCGTCATCAGGATGAACTCCCACTGCGCCATACACAAACGGATACGCCTTCATCAGCTCCAAAGTTCCGCCAAATCCACCAACGGATGCGCATACATTTACAATGCAGCCCACTCCACCATCCTTCATGGAAGAAAGGAGCTGATCTCTGTCGTCGTCAAAAGCCTCATCATCATAATGTGCATGTGTATCAAATATCATTTTAATGCCTCGTTAATTATATCATAGTCAAAAGAAGTTAATAAAGCGTTATAAAATCGTTTGTAAAACTTTTATTTCCAGCGTCAGCTCCGATTATCCTGCGCAGTTTCCTGCCTCTCCGGTCATAATCTCAATCCCATGTCCCAGAGCTCCGATTATAAATTCCAGACTCTCCTTCACCGCTTTGGGACTTCCCGGAAGATTGATGATCAGGGTTTTTTTCCGGATTCCGGCAGTAGCGCGGCTGAGCATGGCACGATTTGTAATGGTCATGCTGTAGGCGCGGATAGCTTCCGGGATTCCCGGAACTTTACGTTCTGTAATATCTTCCGTAGCCTCCGGCATAACATCCCGTGGGGAAAAACCGGTTCCACCAGTCGTCAGGATCAGTTCTGCCTGATTTTCGTCTGCGATTTCCGCCATTCTCCTGGAAAGCATAGCGCGGTCATCTGGAAGAATATCCATAGAGACTACCTGATAGCCTTCTCTTTCTACGATTTCCCGAATCGCCGGACCGCTTAAATCTTCTCGTTTGCCTTCATATCCCATATCACTGGATATGACAATTGCTACCCGCTTCATTTCCATTCTCCTTTTCTCCTTTTTCAAACAGAAAATCTCCACTCTTACCACCGGTTTTTTCTACCAAATGGATATCGGTCATTACCATGTGCTTGTCAATTGCCTTGCACATATCATAAATGGTAAGAAGTGTCACCTGCACACCGGTAAGAGCTTCCATCTCCACGCCGGTTTTACCATCTGTCTTCACAGTGCAAAAGGTGCGGATAATTCCCTGCTCTTTTTCCAGTTCAAAATCAATGGTACACTTGGTTACCGGCAAAGGGTGACACATAGGTACCAGATCGGAGGTGTGCTTCACAGACATGATTCCCGCAACTCTTGCCACCCCGAGAACATCTCCTTTTGCCACAGTTCCTGCAGTAAGATGCTCCATGATTTCTGCTCCAACCTGAATAGAGCCTGTCGCAATTGCTGTTCTGTGGGTGATTGGTTTGTCCGATACATCTACCATCACAGCATTTCCATTTTCATCAAAATGGCTTAATTTATTTCCCATAATTCATTCCTTTTATAACAATATTGTCAAAAAGCAAGTTTCATCCTGTTTTTATCATTCCCGGCGGCCTGCGCAGGGAACATGACTGATAATAGTATAATACCAGGAGCGAAATCAATCCAGCTCCTGGCATTCTCATTTTATTTATAAAAAAACTCAGTCTGATATCAGCAGATCTCAGATCCTGCCGGCATATTTTTCTCAGGGCTGACTACACATACGTTTCCTTCAGCGTCCTCTGCACAAAGGATCATTCCCTCACTGAGGATTCCGGCAAGCTTAGCCGGCTTTAAGTTGGTCACTACCATAACCTTTTTGCCAACCATTTCTTCCGGTGTATAGTAAGCTTTGATACCGGATACGATCTGGCGAACCTGGCTTCCGATCTTAACCTGAGAGCAGAGAAGCTTTTTGGATTTCTTCACTGCCTCACAGGCGATAACCTCACCAACCTGGAACTGAAGCTTCTCAAAATCTTCAAATGTGATTTCCGGCTTCGCTTCAACATCTACAACCTTCTCCTCCGGCTTCTCTTCCTTCGGCTCTTCTTTCGGTGGATGAAGCTCGTTTACTTTTTCCATAACCTCTTTGATATCCATACGGGCAAAAAGGATCTCCGGTTTCTCTGTTACTTTGTTTCCGGACGGATAAAGACCAAATGTCTTCAGATCTTCAAGGGTTCTCGCAGATGCATTAAGCTGTGCAAGGATTCTCTTAGTTGTATCCGGCATAAAGGACTCAAGAAGAGTCGTTCCAATGCAGATACCCTCAACCAAATTGTAAAGAACGGTTGCAAGACGATCCTGTTTGGACTCATCCTTCGCAAGTGCCCATGGCATTGTCTCGTCAATATATTTATTACAACGTTTAAAAATAGTAAATACCTCTGTGATCGCATCTGCCACACGAAGCTTCTCCATCTTCGCCTCTACCTTTGCAGGTACGGAAAGAATGAAATTCTTCATATCATCATCAACCGGATCTGTTACACCTTTATTCTCTACTACTCCGCCAAAATATTTGTTGGACATGGAGATGGTACGGTTTACAAGGTTTCCAAGGGTATTTGCCAGCTCGGAATTCATACGCTCTACCATCAGCTCCCAGGTGATCACACCGTCGTTGTCAAATGGCATTTCGTGAAGTACAAAATAACGGACAGCATCAACGCCAAAGAAATCAACCAGTTCATCTGCGTAGATAACGTTTCCTTTGGATTTACTCATTTTACCATCACCCTGAAGCAGCCACGGATGACCAAATACCTGCTTCGGAAGCGGGAGATCCAGTGACATCAGGAAGATCGGCCAGTAAATAGTATGGAAACGGATGATATCTTTTCCAATAAGATGAAGGTCTGCAGGCCACATCTTATTAAACAGTTCAGAATTGTCACCATCGCAATCATAACCGATTCCGGTAATATAGTTGGTCAGAGCATCCAGCCATACATATACAACATGCTTCGGATCAAAGTCTACCGGAATTCCCCATTTGAAAGAGGTTCTGGATACGCACAGATCCTGAAGTCCCGGAAGAAGGAAGTTATTCATCATCTCGTTTTTACGTGATTCAGGCTGAATAAATTCCGGATGTGTCTTAATATGCTCAATAAGACGGTCTGCGTATTTACTCATTTTGAAGAAATAAGCCTCTTCTTTTGCCGGAATACAAGGGCGTCCACAGTCCGGACATTTACCGTCTACAAGCTGGGACTCTGTAAAGAAGGACTCACATGGAGTACAGTACATTCCCTCGTACTCTCCCTTGTAGATATCCCCTTTGGCATACATTTTTTTGAAAATCTTCTGAACCTGTTTCTCATGATCTGCATCTGTGGTACGGATAAATTTGTCATAGGATGTATTCATCATATCCCAGATACCCTTGATCTGTCCGGATACATTATCAACAAATTCCTTCGGTGTAACACCAGCTTCTTCTGCTTTCAGCTCGATTTTCTGACCATGCTCGTCAGTTCCTGTCTGGAAAAATACGTCATAGCCCTGCTGTCTTTTATAACGTGCGATTGCATCTGCCAAAACTGCCTCATAGGTATTTCCAATATGCGGCTTACCGGATGTATAAGCAATAGCTGTGGTGATATAATATTTTGGTTTACTCATTATTGTATTTCCTCCTTCTATTTACACAAAAAAACGCCCTCTCAAATTTCTGTTCTGAGAAGACGAGTTATTCCCGTGTTACCACTTCTATTTATTCCCTCCTCACGGTACAGATAATATACTTCCAAATTATCAGGGAACTTTATCTTCGGGAACCTTACCGGGTACTTCCATACCCTTCCGCTATAACAGGCGGTCCTGTCGCAGCCTACATCCATTACCGATCACCGTTCGCAGCACTCCCGGCAATATCCTTCGACTGTGCCCCTCCAAAGCCATCTTCCATCTGCTCCATGCACACCCCTCTCAGCCTGTGGTAAAACTACTCTCCAACGTGCCTGATCTCTCTGGCACTCTCTGTCTTCCCCGGGGGATTCTCTGTAATGCGGTACGCAAATGTACTCTCTTTTTCCATGGGTTTTACATATAGAAAGAGCGTATCACATTTTAATAGGTTTGTAAACCCAAATTTATCATTTTACAACAATCCGAATTTGACAGAGTATCCAAGATATTTGGATAAAAAAAGCCGATGGCTTTGACTATTATCAGTCTACACCATCGGTTTTCCTAAGTCCAGTTAGCCCTGAACAGTAACGCCTTTTACTTTATAATAATTATAAATCAAAAATAGATCCATCACAATGAAGATGTGTTTCACGTGGGAACGGCGCCTTATATGGATAAAGCTCAGCTGCACCCTCAACCAGTTCTACTCCAATACCTGGTTTGTCACTGAAATGCATGAAACCATTTTCAACCTTTGGAGCTGGCTGCAGGACTACGCTCTGTGGCGGCACCTGCTGTCCAAGTGGATACTCCAGAATTGCGAAGTTTGGCGCGCTGGCAGCAATCTGAAGGCTGGCAGCTGTACTTACTGTACTAAGCGGATTATGCGGTACAACCTCTACTCCAAAGGCTTCTGCCATTGCAGCAATCTTCATTGCACCTGTGATACCACCGCACACGCACACATCCGGGCGGACAAACTGAACTGCATCTCTCTTGATCAGCATTGCAAACTCCTGCGGAGTATGAAGTCTCTCACCAGTTGCGATTGGAATATGAATCTTCTTTGCTACCTGCTCCATATCGTCAAAATTATCAGGTTTTACCGGATCCTCATAGAAATATGGATGATACTTTTCAATTCCTCTTGCAAGAGCAATCGCATCTGAGATACCACATCTGCGGTGAATTTCAATACAAAGATCTACATCATCACCAACCGCTTCACGGTACTGACGCACATGATCAATCGCCTCTTCAATACGTCCTGCATAAGACTGGAACGGGGAATTCTTGGAACGGTCATTTACATCCAGGAAAGGTGTCAGATGACCGATTGCAGTAAACCCATCTTTTTTCGCCTGCTTACAGCCTTCCACAAGTTCCTCAATATTCTCACCAAATACATGGTAATACACTCTTGCCTTATCACGGCATTTTCCGCCGAGCAGCTGATAAACCGGCACTCCGTGATACTTTCCTGCGATATCCCATAAAGCAATATCAATGGCACTCAAAGCACCCATAATAGCAGCTCCGCGAAAATGGAACATACGATACATGTAGTTCCATAAGAACTGAATGCGGCTTGCATCCTGTCCGATCAGGCATCTGCTGATTTCGTTAACTGCTGCATAACTTGTTTCCAGAAAGCCCCATGCACCAGACTCTCCAACGCCCTTGATTCCTTCATCCGTTTCAACTTCAACATAAAGAAAACGGTTTACAAGAATTGGTGTAACTTTCGTAATTTTCATAACGTACCTCCTGCTCTTATAGTTTATAAAATATTTCTGTCATGCTATTGTCACAGTTCTACAGTTGCTGCTGTTTTCATTTTTTCCCGTGACATATTTGCGAAATGACATGCTACGCAATGACCTGGGCAAACCTCCTTCAATTCCGGAGCCTCCTTGAAACACTTCTCCTCTGCCATCCAACAGCGAGGTGCAAAACGACAGCCAGGCTTCGGATTAATAGGGCTTGGAACATCACCTTTTAATACAATACGGGAAATGGAATGCTCAGTTTCAACTTTTGGCACTGCTGAAAGCAGCGCAATTGAATATGGATGCAACGTATTTCGGAAAATTTCTTCTGTTTCTGCAACTTCCACAATCTGCCCAAGATACATGATCATAACTCTCTTTGAAATATGGCGAACAACACTCAAATCGTGAGATACGAATAAATATGCAATGTTATCTTCCTTCTGCAGATCCATAAGAAGATTGATAATTCGCGCCTGAATGGAAACGTCCAGTGCAGAAACCGGCTCGTCGCACACGATCAGCTCAGGCTTTAAGGACAGTGCCCGGGCAATTCCCACAACCTGACGCATACCGCCATCCAGTTCATGCGGATAATGATCCAGAAGGCTCTTGGAAAATTCTACCCTGTCGCAAAGTGCCTCCACCTTTTTCCTTATCTCCTCTGCATTTCCCATTTTATGAATTTCATAAGGCTCTGCCAGGATCTTGGCAACCGTCTTTCTAGGATTCAGGGAAGAAAAAGGATCCTGAAAAATCATCTGCATTTTTTTACACAGTTCCAGGGACTCTGCACCCTTCGCATCATAAATATTCTTTCCGTTAAATAAAAGTTCTCCATCAGTAGGATCAAGAAGCCTCATTACCAGGTTTCCTACTGTACTTTTTCCACATCCACTTTCGCCAACCAGTGCCAGTGTTTCACCGGGCATAATCTTGAAGCTTACCCCGTCAACGGCATGGAGTGTACCGGCTTTCTTGATCTGAAAATGCTTTTTCAGGTTCTTTGCCTCCACCAGCGGCTGTACATTTGTATTTTCTGTTTTATTCATGAGCACCCTCCGTATACAACCAACAGGCAACCATGTGGTTTTCATTTATTTGAATCATACCAGGAATTCTGTCTTTACATTTTCCCTTGCAATGACTGCATCTTGGATGGAACGTACAGCCAGAAGGAAGGTCCTGTGCATTTGCAACAAGTCCGGGGATTGCCGTAAGACGCTCTTTTCTCTCGCCTTCCGTGGAAGGAAGTGCGCCAAGAAGCCCTTGTGTATACGGATGCTTGGGATCGGAAAAAACCTCCTTCACCGTTCCGTATTCGATAATTCTTCCGCCATACATAACCGCAACCTTCTGGCACAGCTCTGCAACAATTCCAAGATTGTGTGTGATCATAATCGTTGCTGTGGAATATTCCGTACGAAGTTTTTTCATCAATTCCAGAATCTGTGCCTGAATTGTAACATCCAGCGCGGTTGTCGGCTCATCCGCGATCAAGACCTCTGGATTTGAAATTAATGCAGCTGCAATACCAACTCGCTGTCTCATACCGCCACTGAACTGATTGGGATAATCCTTTACACGGGAGCCATGGATTCCAACCAGTTCCAGCATATGCTGCGCGTCCTTAAGCGCTTCTTTCTTTGACATATGTTTATGTAATCTGGAAACAACAGAAATCTGCTCTCCAACTGTGAAAACCGGGTTCAGTGCTGTCAATGGATTCTGGAAAACCATAGCAATTTTTCCACCTCGCATATCCTCCAGCTCGCTCTTTTTCATGAAAAATACGGACTTCCCGTGGAACTTAATATCTCCTCCTGTAACCTTGGCTGCGCCCTCTGGCAAAAGGTTCAGGATAGAAAGTGCTGTAGTGGTTTTTCCTGCACCAGACTCTCCTACAAGCCCAAGGGATTCCCCTTTGCAAAGCTTAAAGGAAACTCCGTTTAAAGCCTTTGCTGTGGCACGCTCGGATTTGTATTCTACATTCAGGTCATTTATTTCAAGTATTACTTCGTTGTTATCCTGATTTTGTTTTGTTGTCACATTTTCGCTTTTTTTCATTACTGCCTCCTGTCAGACTACTGTTCTCTTCGGATCCAGTACATCCCGCAATCCATCGCCCAGGAAATTGAATGCTACTGCTGTTATCATAAGTGCAATACCTGGTACAAGCGCCATCCACGGATAAACAGTAAGATAGTTTCTTCCTGATGCAATCATATGTCCCCATGAAGGTGCTGGCGGCAAAACGCCAAGTCCCAGAAATGCGAAGGTTGCCTGTGCCAGAATCAGGCTTCCGATCTGCTGGCTTCCCTGAATAATAATGTTTGTTGTTACATTTGGGAAAATCTGACGGAAAATAATATGGTTGCTTTTTGCTCCCAGAATACGGGACGCATTTACGAAATCCATTTTCGCAGCAACACGTACATTATTTCGCGTAACCTTACAGATTCGAACCCATCTGGTAAATCCAAGTACAAAGATCAGATTCACCATATTGGAACCAAACAGGGAAAGTACAACAATACCAAGGATCAGCGTAGGAACTGCACTGATTACATCGCAGGCACGCATAATAATGGTATCTACAATTCCTCCAAAGAAACCGGAAAGCAATCCCAGCACCACACCTACCGTGATGGTAATTGCAGCCGCCGCAAAAGCAATAATAAATGTAGTTCTGGCACCATACAGCATTCTTGAAAATATGTCTCGTCCCATTTGGTCAGTTCCAAAAACATGTCCCTGAAGACCATGTGCAAAATATTCCGGCGGTAAAAACTTTTCCGGCAGGGAATTTTTGATTGGATCATATTGAGCAAGTACCGGAGTGAGTAAAACAACTACGAGAATAAAAATACTGGTAATGGTACCAACCATAAAAAACGGATTCTTCCGCATTCGATTTAAAATAATTTTTCCATTCATGGCCGTTCTCCTTGCTTAATCTTCAAGTGAAATTCGAGGGTCAACAAATGAGTTGACAATATCTACCAGCAAATTCATCAGTGCAAATACAACCGCCATAAACACCAGAAGTGTCTGCACAATAGGATAATCTCGATTGCTAAGCGCGTTGTTCATCAGCTGACCAATACCTGGCAGGGCAAAAATAGTTTCTACAACTACAGATCCTGCAAGATAACCGGACATACCAATGGCAATCAAGGTAATAACCGGGCAGACAGCATTACGAAATGCGTATTTCCAGTTTACAACCCGTCTTTTTACACCGCGTGCATAAGTAGCGGTAATATAATCCTCGCCTAATGCATCGATCATTCCTGAGCGGCCTACTCGGGTAATTTCAGCCGCCATAGGAAATCCAAGGGTGATTGCAGGGAGAATATACGCAACCAGCCCTTCCGAACCAATTGCTGGCAATAATTGTAGTTTTACGGAAAATATATACACCAGCAAAACTGCCAGCCATACAGGTGACATAGACTGTCCTACCAGTGCAAAAAGCATGGCAAGGAAGTCAGCTGGTTTTCCTCTGTTGGATCCTGCTATGATTCCAAGAGGGACGCAAAGAATAATTGCAAATACAGTAATGCAAAGTGTAAGCTTTAAAGTACATCCGATTCTTGATTTTATAAGATCAAGAACTGGCATATTATAGGTGAAAGAAGTACCAAAATCACCTTTCATCATTTCGGAAATGTACATCCAGTACTGCTCATACAAAGGCTTGTCAAGTCCCAGCTTTTCTTCCATGGCTTTTACTTCCGCTTCGCTTGCGGTCTCCGGAAGCATCAGCTCTGCCGGATTTCCCGGAGCAAGACGTACAAGTCCGAATGCAAGTATTGTTACTACAAAAATAACAACTAACGTCTGTCCTAATCTTTTTATAATATAATGAAGCACTTTTTTCTCTCCTTATCAGCACCAGGAGGAATCAACTCCTCCTGGCTGCTCAAATATCAAAGTCCCTGTGTCAGTTTTTCCCAATCAACACCATGATCTGTGCTGGTCGGATCATCTACATTGTAGTCAACGAACTGCAGATAGATCTGGCTTCCGACTGCAAGCTCAACACCTGTAATACCATAATTCAGAGCTGCGTGCTGGGTTGCATAATACATACCAATCTGTGGTCCCCAGATTTCTCTCATACGTGCCATTGCTTTGTGGAGATAGTCTTCTCTCTCTTCTTTGTCAACAGTGACTGAAGCGAGACGAATGTCTTCCATAAGTTCATCATCCTTCAGGTTGTGGCAATCCTGGTCACTGTAAATACGTGACATCAGGTTTAACATCGGAGAAGCATCAGCGAAGTTTGCAGGAGCCATGAAGATGTCATAGGTTCCGCTCTTACGGTACTGGTCAAGGTCTGCATTCTCAAGAGTATGTACTACACAGTTAAATCCTACAGAATTTGCATAGTCTGCGATTGCAAGAAGCTGGTCCTCAGACATATAAGTGGTAAGGGAGCTGTAGATGTCAATTTCACTTCCATCATATCCGCACTCCTGAAGTAATTCCGCTGCTTTTTCCGGATCATACTCATAGGCAGGAAGGCTGTCATCGTATCCCTCGAATCCATCCGGAATGAACTGTGTCATGGTAGTTCCGCCGCCTAATACATACTGTGCAATATCGTCAAAGTTGATAGATAACCAGAAGGCCTCTCTCATACGCTCATCTGCGAATACGCTTCCCTCGCCGCACTCGAACTGCAGATAGAAGAAGGATTTCTGCTGGGTATCAAATACATCAAACTTATCTGTCACACCATCAAATTGTGGAATAAGATCCGGTTTGATTCCGCCAGATGGAATGTAACCCTGTGCGCTTCCACTGATGCAGGCTGCAATTGCAGTAGTCTGCTCAGATACGAAAGTGATCTGAAGTGTATCATAGTAAGAATCGTAGTTCTTGTTCCAGTAATTTGGATTCTTTTTAAAGGTTGCACTCTGGTTATTGATGTGCTCGGTAAGAATCCATGGACCAGTTCCAAAATATCCAGTCTCTGTCTGATCCAGCCATAAATCATCGCCGCGCTCTGCATAAGCCTCGTCTGGAATAATTGCTACATCTGTAAAGGAAATCAAGGAATTCGCATATGTATAGCCTAAATCAACCTTTACAGTATAATCATCAACCTTCTCTACAGACTGGAGTAAATGATCTGGCCATACATTGTTGATTCTGGTCTTAATTGTAGGATCTTTATCGTTGTTGTCATAATCAAGAATTCTTTCAAATGTGGCTACTACATCGTCTGCATTCATTTCTTCGCCATTTGAGAAAGTAACTCCTTCTCTGATGTGGAAAGTCCATTCTGTTGCGTCCTCATTATATTCATAGGACTCTGCCAGCCATGGATAATAATTTCCCATTCCATCACTGATGATCAACGGTTCCAGAACAGCCTCAAAAACAGTTCTCTCACCAATTGGTCCCTGGGTAACATTAATTGGATCGTACAAAATCGGTGGTGTAGACATTATTAAGGAAAGGGTTTTACTCGGCAGATCATCGGCCTTTACGGGAGCCACACCCATAGCTGGAATTAAACATCCAGCAAGAAACAATGACATAACTCTCTTTTTCAGTTCAGCTTTTTTCATTTTTTTCCTCCTTTTAATCGCGTGTTGTTCGTTGTCACTTGTCCTACATCTTGTAATTTGAATATTAATCCACTTTGTATGTTTTGTCAATATACCATATACGTTTCAATTGCGTTTCTCTGTTTTTGACATTTTCCATTTAGTTGTTTTGTTTATATTGCACAATTATAATGTTTCGTTTTATCGCCTCTTGTCCTACATCTTTTCTTTACAATTATTCTCTGCAATGTTATAATCTAATCAATAGTTTATAAAACAAGAAACGGAGTCTAAATTATATATGGATACTTTAACTGAATTCGCGAACCAACGACTTGCATCTACCCAATCTATTTCCGATGAGCTTGCCAGTATTCTTGCAGCGAAAATTTATGCTGGAGATTATGTAGATAATTATGTTTTTCCTAATGAACTGGAACTGTGCAAACAGCTTGGCATCGGCCGCAACTCTCTAAGAGAAGCCTATAAGATTTTAGAACAGAATGGCTTTGTTACGCGTACCAAGCGTGGGACCTTTGTAAACGACCGTGAAACTCTTTTGAAAAAAATGCCCCTTTCTCTCGCACTGCGTCTGGCTAATGATAAGGAGATGCTAGAGCACCGTATTGTGGTCGAAGGGGGAATTGTGGAATTCGCAGCGAAACGCGCTACGAAAGAAAATATTCAGAACATGAGAGAATCTATTGAGAAAATGGCCGAGAATGAGCACAATCCTAAAGAACGTTTACACTATGATTACCTATTTCATTATGAAATAGCTAAAGCTGGTCATAACGATCTCTTCCTGGCTAGCATGGCTTCTGTGGAAACTTTTGTATTATCTGAAACACGCTTCGAACAAAACAAGCAACGTATTATAAACAATACAAAAAATGCAGTCAATTTCCATAAAAGCATTCTTGCTGCCATTGAAGCTGGTGATCCGGTCAAGGCCCGTGAAGCGATGTTGGAGCACCTTTGCAACTATCAGCTATATTTCTCCGATTTGCATGCAGATGACCAGCAGCCTGTTGCACCTTCTGCATTTCAATTTTGAATTTTGTGTGACATACTAAGTCAAGCGGATACAGTGCTCTACAAGGAGCATTCTGCATATCAATTATATTTATAAATTTAGTCAAATTACTATTGACAAATTCGCAAATATCTTATATATTAATATCAGTAACAATTACTATTATCGAGAGAAAGGAGGAAACCGATGGCCACATTGAAATACAGTCGCCAGAGAGAATCTATTAAGGAATTTCTTACCGGCAGAACCGACCATCCCACCGCTGATTTTGTTTATGAGAATATGAAGCAGATCTATCCGAACATCAGCCTTGGAACTGTATACCGAAATCTCTCTCTTCTCGCTGATCTGGGTGAAATACAGAAGCTTTCCAGCTTTGGCGGCGCAGACCGATTCGACGCCCGCACAGCTCCCCACTGTCACTTTATGTGCACCCGCTGCGGCAGAGTGATGGATGTATTCAGCGAACATATTGACGAGAGTCTGGAGAATATCGCTGCTGACTTCAAGGATGGACAGATTTCCGATTATAAAGCAAGATTTTTCGGAATCTGCAATGACTGTCTGAAGGACGAATCGCACTAAGCGGACATTAAAGCGTGTTTGAAAAAAGTTTCAATAACTCTTGACAAACAAGAAACAATATGTTACTATAAAACAGTAATGATTACTATTATTAAAAACTAAATAAAATTCAATATAAGAAAAGGAGATATTAATTATGGCTAAATGGGTATGTAGTGTATGTGGTTATGTTCATGAAGGTGACACAGCTCCGGAAGTATGTCCAATCTGCAAGGCTCCGGCTGAGAAATTTACGAAACAGGATGATGAAATGGCATGGGCAGCTGAGCATGTTGTAGGCGTTGCTAAAGGTGTCAGCGAAGACATCCTTGCTGATTTAAGAGCAAACTTCGAGGGTGAGTGCTCTGAGGTTGGTATGTATCTTGCTATGGCACGTGTTGCTCACAGAGAAGGATATCCGGAAGTTGGTATGTACTATGAGAAAGCAGCTTATGAAGAAGCTGAGCATGCAGCTAAATTTGCTGAGTTATTAGGTGAAGTTGTTACAGACAGCACCAAGAAGAACCTTGAGATGCGTGTAGCAGCTGAGAACGGCGCTACAGCTGGTAAGACTGA
>CAKRRG010000038.1 GCA_934394545.1 uncultured Blautia sp. | reverse complement strand
ATTATTCGGTTTTATTTAGGCTCTTTACCATCTTTAATACGGTAGTAATCATCCATATCCACGCTGAGTTTTACCGTGGTATCTGGTTTTCGGTTGCTCAAGAGGCACACAGTTTCCACCGACACAGTATTTGGGAACATATCAACAGGGCAGACCTTCTTCAGCTCATATCCTCTTTCGCAAAGATACTTAAGATCTCTTGCAAGAGTTGCGCTATCGCAGCTTACATAAACCACCCGGTCCGGCTGCATTTCAATAATCGTAGCAAGTAACGTCTCGTCACAGCCCTTACGCGGCGGATCCACAACGATCACATCTGCTCGCTCTCCAGTATGCTCGTACTGCTTTGGCAAAACCTCCTCTGCCTTTCCTACAAAAAATTCCGTATTATCGAAACCATTCAGGCGGGCATTTTCTTTGGCATTTTCAATCGCTGCAGGAATAATTTCCACGCCGCTTACCATCTTTGCCTTCTGTGCAAGGAACAGGGAAATGGTTCCAATTCCGCAGTAGAGATCCCAGACAGTCTCATTCCCGGACAGTGCTGCATATTCAAGAGCTTTTCCATAGAGTCTTTCTGTCTGATAAGGGTTTACCTGGAAAAAGGATAGTGGAGATATCTGATAAGAAATCTCTCCGATTTTATCAGTAATATAAGGCTGTCCCCAGAGAAGACGAACTTTTTCCCCGAGAATCACATTATTCCGTTTCTTATTTACATTCACCATCACGCTGACTGTCTCCGGAATTTCCCGAAGGGATTTCACAAGAGTCTCTTCCTCCGGCAGCTTCTCACCATTAAGGATCAGACAGACCATCATCTCATCTGTAAAAAAGCCATAACGGATCAGAACATGCCGGACCAGACCTTTGCCTGTACTTTCATCGTATGGCTGGATGTGAAATTTCTCCATGTGGGCGATCACACGATCCAGAACTTCTTTATTCTGCTTAACCCCAAGTGCGCAGTCTCGATTCTCAATAATACTATGGGTACGACCTGCATAAAATCCGGTAATGATTCTTCCGTCCCTGGACTTTCCTACCGGAAACTGCGCTTTATTTCTATAATGGAAAGGCTGCTCCATTCCCAGAATTTCTTCCATCGGAAGATCTGTAAAACCACCGATCCGTTCCAGATGTCCACGCACCTTGGCAGTCTTAAACTCCAGCTGCTTCTCATAGGAAAGAGCCTGAAGCTGGCAGCCTCCGCACTGTCTTGCAAAGGCACATTCTGGCTGAACCCGGTCAGGAGATGGAGCAATGATCTCCTCCAGTCTTCCATAGCCGTAATTTTTCTTTGCTTTCATGATCTTTGCGCGAACTGTGTCTCCGATCACTGCATCTTTGACAAAAACGGTGAAGCCATCAGCCTTCCCGATACCTTCACCGTCAATTCCGCAATCTTCAATCTTTAACGTAACAATATCATTCTTACGATACTCCATAAAGATTACCATTCTCCTGTCTTTCTTAAGTTTGATTCAAATATTCTGTTATATCCCAGCCAATCCTTCTTGCTCTTATCTGCTGCAAAAATCTCAGTAAGCGTCTCCATACGGGCATCCGTATTGTCTGCCAGATTCAAAGCAACTGCCTCTACCATAGCCGGTTTCTTAGGAGAGCCATACTCAAGCTCACCGTGATGTGCCAGAATACAATGTACTAATTGATTCTCCAGTTCCAGCGGAAATTCCGGAATCTCCTTCGCCAGATCATGGATCATCTGTGCGCCAATGATAATATGGCCCAGAAGCTGTCCCTCATCTGTATAGTCATTCAGAGGAAAGGAGGAAAGCTCTCTGGTCTTGCCCACATCATGAAGAAGAGCTGCTGTGATCAGCATATCTCTCTTGATCACCGGATAGGCAGATGCCATATAATCACAAAGTCTGGTAACACTTAAGGTGTGCTCCATCAGTCCACCCATAAATCCGTGGTGTACCGTCTTGGCTGCTGAATGCTCCTCAAAGGATTTCAGGAACTCTTTATCCTCCACAAACAACTTGTTAAGAAGTGTATTCAGATAACGATTCTTCACCGTACCGATCATGGCCACCAGCTGGGTATACATATCATCTGTGCTATTCTCACTTACCGGAAGATAATCTGCCGGATTATATTCTCCCTCTCCGGCCTTACGCACCCGCTTAATATTCAACTGCATAGCTCCTGCAAAACTGGTCACATCTCCCATGACCTCAATATAATCCAGGGCATCAAAATCATCAATTCCCAATGAATTAGGATCCCAGATCTTGCCATCCATTACTCCGGTTTTATCCTGAAGTATAATATTTTCATAAGGCTTGCCGTTCTTTGTTACAGCCGGCTGTTTCTGCTTGCACAGATAAATTCCGCTGATACGGTCCCCCTCATGCAGCTCGTTTAAAAAACGCATATTTTCTTTCCCTTTCTAAACAGATATGTCGCCTACGGGCAACATCACCATATATGAAACGAATCCAAATCTTTTATAGCATATCAAATATTTATGAACATTTTATGAATTTTTACCCACTTTTTCCTTTTCAATAACCGGGAAATCATGTACAATAAGGAAAGCAGTAAATATTATTTACAGGAGACATTATGAATCAAAAAGCATTAAAATCACTTGAATACTATAAGATTATCGATCAGCTGACAGAGAAGGCATCCTCCCAGATGGGTAAGGATCTGTGCCGGAACCTTCTGCCATCTGAAGATATTTACGAGATCCGTCATATGCAGACCCAGACTAAGGATGCCCTTACCCGTCTCTTTCAGAAAGGAAATATATCCTTCGGAAGTGTAAAGGATGTACGCGGTTCCCTGAAGCGTCTGGAGATTGGAAGCTCCCTTGGAATCTCTGAGCTTCTCGCCATTGCCGGTCTTCTTGAAAATACCAACCGTGTAAAGGCATACGCACGTAATGAACGGGGAGATGCAAGAGAAGATTCCCTGGACGGCATGTTCGAAAGTCTGGAACCATTAACCCCACTTTCTTCTGAAATCCGTCGCTGTATTCTTTCCCAGGATGAAATCAGTGACGATGCCAGCAGCGGACTGATGCATGTTCGTCGCAGCATGAAGGTTGCCAACGACCGCATCCACACACAACTTGCTTCCCTGGTAAATGGCAGTGCCCGCAATTATCTCCAGGATTCCGTTATTACCATGCGAAACGGACGCTACTGTATTCCCGTAAAAGCAGAATACAAGGGACAGGTACCTGGTATGATCCACGACCAGTCCTCCACAGGCTCAACCTTGTTCATTGAGCCTCTTGCCATTGTGAAGCTGAATAATGACATCCGTGAACTGGAGCTTCAGGAGCAGAAAGAAATCGAAGCCGTTCTCGCTTCTTTAAGTGAGCAGACTGCCCAGCACATAGATGCTATCCGGGCAGATCTGGATATTATGATCCAGCTGGATTTCATTTTTGCCAGAGCCGGACTTGCACTCGATATGAACGCCACAGAACCTATTTTCAATACGGAAAAGCGCATTCACCTGAAGCAGGCCCGACACCCTCTGATCCCGAAGAAACAGGCTGTTCCCATTGATATCCGCCTTGGTGAGGATTTCGATCTGCTTGTAGTAACAGGTCCCAATACCGGTGGTAAAACGGTTTCTCTGAAAACAGTCGGACTTCTTACCCTAATGGGACAGGCAGGGCTTCACATTCCGGCTCTGGATCGTTCCCAGCTTTCTGTTTTCCGGGAGGTTTACGCAGATATCGGTGATGAACAGAGTATTGAGCAGTCCCTTAGTACCTTTTCCTCACATATGACGAACGTGGTATCCTT
Source organism: uncultured Blautia sp. (assembly GCA_934394545.1). Lineage (GTDB taxonomy): Bacteria > Bacillota > Clostridia > Lachnospirales > Lachnospiraceae > Blautia_A. The sequence goes on along the minus strand of CAKRRG010000038.1, from coordinate 24,004 downwards.
TCTGAAAAAGGCAGACCAGGACTCCCTGGTGCTTTTTGACGAACTTGGAGCCGGTACTGACCCCACAGAAGGTGCAGCACTGGCCATTTCCATTTTGTCCTTTCTTCATGAACAGGGCATCCGGACCATGGCGACCACTCATTATAGCGAGCTGAAGGTTTATGCCCTTTCTACGGATGGCGTTGAAAATGCCTGCTGCGAATTTAACGTAGAGACTTTACGTCCTACCTACCGTTTGCTCATTGGTGTTCCCGGAAAAAGTAATGCATTCGCCATTTCTTCTAAATTAGGACTTCCGGATTTCATTATTGAACGCGCCAAAGAACAGATCAGCCAGAAGGACGAATCCTTCGAGGATGTGCTTACCTCCCTGGAAAACAGCCGTGTAATCATTGAAAATGAGCGCCAGGAAACAGAGCGCTATAAGGCAGAGATTGCATCTCTGAAACAGGAATTAGAAGCCAAACAGGAGAAGCTTGATCAACGCAGGGAACGGATTCTCCGAGAGGCCAATGAAGAAGCACGCAAGATTCTTGCAGATACCAAAGAATACGCCGACCAGACCATGAAAATGTTCCACAAATTCCAGAAGGATCATGTGGATACTGCTGCCATTGAAAAGGAACGTCAGAATCTTCGTAACCGCATGAACAAGGCTGAAAAAGGCATGTCCGTGAACACTACGGTAAAAAAACCGAAGAAAGAATTAAAACCGAAAGACCTTTCCCTGGGAGATACTGTCCATGTACTGAGTATGAATCTGAAGGGAACAGTCAGCAGCCATCCTGATTCCAAGGGATTCCTTTTCGTACAGATGGGTATTATCCGTTCCAAGGTCCATATTTCCGATCTGGAGCTGGTGGATGAACCGGTTATTAACACGCCAGGACTTTCCAGAACCGGAGCAGGTAAGATCCGCATGTCCAAATCAGCCAGTGTTTCCACCGAGATCAACCTTCTGGGTAAAACTGTTGATGAAGCGGTAGCCGAACTGGATAAATATCTGGATGACGCTTATCTGGCCCACTTAAAGAGTGTACGAATTGTACACGGGAAAGGTACAGGCGCTCTTAGAAAGGGCGTACACAATTATCTCCGCCGCCAGAAGCATGTAGCAGATTTCCACCTGGCTGAGTTTGGAGAAGGTGACGCCGGTGTTACCATTGTGGAATTTAAAAAATAAGCTTTACTATAAAATTTTACAAGGAGAAGCTATGGGTGCTAAACAGAAAATCCTCATTGTAGATGATGATAACAATATTGCAGAGCTGATTTCTCTGTATCTTACCAAAGAATGTTTCGAAACAAAAATCGTAAATGACGGGGAACTGGCTTTAAAAGAATTTCAGACTTTCCGTCCCAACCTGATCCTTCTGGATCTGATGCTTCCGGGAATTGACGGTTATCAGGTATGCCGCGAGATCCGCCACACCTCAGATGTACCGATCATCATGCTTTCTGCCAAGGGCGAAACCTTTGACAAGGTACTGGGGCTTGAGCTGGGTGCAGATGATTACATCATCAAACCCTTTGATTCTAAGGAGCTGGTTGCCCGTGTCCGTGCAGTGCTCCGCCGTTTCCAGCCAAAGCAGACACCTGTAAGCAGTGATGAAAAATGTGCCGCCTATCCGGATCTTACGGTTAACCTGACCAACTACTCTGTCACCTATATGGGCAAACAGGTAGACATGCCGCCTAAGGAACTGGAGCTTCTTTATTTTCTTGCTTCCTCACCCAATCAGGTATTTACACGTGAGCAGCTGTTGGATCACATCTGGGGCTATGAATACATCGGTGATACCAGAACTGTAGACGTTCACATTAAGCGTCTTCGCGAAAAAATCAAGGATCATCCCAGCTGGTCCATTTCTACTGTCTGGGGAATTGGTTATAAGTTCGAGGTCAGAAGCGAATGAGAAAAACCATTTACAGCAAACTGATCGCCTGCTATATTTTCATTGGAATTATCAGTTTCTTATTTGCCACAGCCTGTGGCTCTCACTTTATTGAAAATTATCTTGAGAAGGAAGTTGGCACAAGACTTTATGACAGTGCTCTTCGTTTGGCAGAACACAAGCTCATCCGACAGGAAATTGTGGATAACGATACAAACGGACTTCAGAGGATCGTGGATATTCTGGCTCCCAGAGAGGAAGCCGGCATCCTGGTCCTAAGTAAGGATTTTCAGGTACTGGTCCATTCCTCAGACATAACCGGTCCTACCGGTAATTCTTCTATTACCGATTTTGATCCGGAGTTCTGGCAGAAGCTTTCGTATGGAGTAAGTAAGTTTTACGGCTATTTTTCCAGTCTTTACCTGAATGTGGTCGTTCCTGTAAATAGCAACGGAGTTACAGAAGGCTATGTAACTTACCATTATGACATGCAGGAGCTTTACCAGAAGCGAAGTGAACTGCTGGCAATCCTTCAGCTCGTATTCCTTGTGGTATATCTCTTGTGCGGACTGTTGCTTCTTTGCTATCAGATATGGGTACACAGACCTATGCAGCAGATCATTAAAGGTGCTTCTGAATATGCAAATGGTGACCTGTCTTACCGTATTCCCATTAAATCCGAGGATGAAATGGGCTACCTTGCAAAAACCTTGAACTACATGGCGGACAAGATCAATCAGAACGGAGAATACCAGAGAACCTTTATTGCCAATGTTTCTCATGATTTCCGCTCTCCCCTTACTTCTATCAAGGGATATGTGGAGGCAATTCTGGATGGTACTATCCCGCCGGAAATGCAGGACAAATATCTGAATATCATTTCCCATGAAGCTGACCGTCTTGAAAAGCTGACCCGCAGTCTTCTTGTTCTGAATGATCTGGATGAACGGAAACGGATGATGAATATCCGAAGATTTGATATTAACGATGTGATCAGAAATACTGCAAATACCTTCGAGGGGACTTGCAACCAAAAGAATATTAAGCTGGAATTACTGCTTTACGGAAGGGAGCTTTTTGTAGAAGCTGACCTGGAACAGATCCAGCAGGTACTGTACAATTTATTGGATAATGCCATAAAATTCAGCAATGATAATTCTTCTATCACCATTGAAACATCTGTAAAAAATGATAATGTTTTCATTTCCGTAAAGGACCACGGAGTTGGAATTCCCAAAGAAAGCCTCTCCAAGGTATGGGACAGATTCTATAAAACTGACACTTCCCGTGGCAAAGACCGGAAGGGAACAGGACTTGGGCTTTCTATTGTAAAAGAAATCATTAAAGCCCATAATCAGAATATCAATGTGATCAGCACAGAGGGGGTTGGAACAGAGTTTATTTTTACCCTGAAGAGGGTAAAATAAACTCCCCTATGCAATCCCTCTTAATCTGCTACCTATTTCCAATCAAAGTTTCGCAGATGACCTTCTAATTTCAAATGGGCAAAGTCATGCTGGCGGAAAGCTTCATAAAGAATAATTGCCACAGAATTGCTCAGATTCAGAGAGCGGGTCTCACCAAGCATTGGGATCCGCACACAGGTCTCCTGATTGTCCTTCAGGATTTCTTCCGGAATTCCGGCACTCTCCTTTCCAAACATAATAAAGCAATCCTCCTCATATTTTACATCACAATATGTCTGAGGAGCTTTCGTAGTTGCATAATAAATCTTCGCTCCCGGATTCCTCTCCAAAAAATCTTCATAATCCACGTAAGTCGTTACGTCTAAATCCTTCCAGTAATCCATTCCGGCACGCTTTAATGCTTTCTCACTTAAAGAGAAACCCAACGGCTCTATCAAGTGAAGCCTGGTACCTGTAGCGACACAGGTACGTCCAATATTTCCAGTATTTGCCGGGATCTCCGGCTCATGAAGTACAATGTTTAATGTTCCCATTTTTCTCCTTTAAGGCAATACCTTATATATTTCATCCTTCCCAGGACGCTCCAGATATCTGCCATTCCCATTATAATAGAGCATTCTGTCATTTCCTGCATTGGTCTGCCCGATAACAGCAGCCATCCTTCCCATTCTGCGAAGCTCCTGTACCAAAGCTTCTCCGGCAGGAATGCCAATCAGAATGGCGCCTCGTCCATTCAGCTTATAGGGATTAAGGTCAAAAATTTCACAGATCTCTATTGTCTCCTGACGCACCGGAACTCTGGCAAAATCCATCTCCAGTCCTACCTGGGAAGCCTCTGCCATCTTCCAGAGAGCGCTTAAAAATCCGCCTTCTCCCATAGCATACAAGGCAGTCGCCCCAGCTTCCTGCGCGGCCTTCCAGACAGCACTCTCCTCTTCCTTCCTGGCTGCTTCCTCGGCAACTCCATAAAATGCTCGTAAATTCTTTGCATCCTGCAGAAATCCTTCTGAAAAATGCATTCTTAAACTCTCATATTTGTTCTCTGCGATCAACGCGGTTCCTTCAAGTGCGATAGCTCCGGCCACCACCAGCTCATTTCCGGGTTTCAGAAGCCCGCAGATCTGGGCCTGCAAAGCTTCCATTGCCTCTTTCCCAAGTCTCATCTTCTTTTCCTACAGAAGAAGAGAAATAACAGTCGGTACTACCATTGCCAGAACAAGGATAACAGCAATAATCGCAGTCATAAGTTTTCTTTTCTTTGGATCAAACATTCCCATAATCAAACCCTCTCATAATTTCCCTGACTTCTGCATTATGAAGCAGGGGATCTCTTTTTTCATAATCAAACAATATTATTCTGCCATCTCGGAACACGTGGATATGTGCTGTCTTCGGCACCTTCTCCCGTCGTCTGTATTCCCATACAGACTTCTCATATGGCTTCTGGTCATTCTCAAAATATGGATGGCTCTTCAGGTTTTCACGAAGATACAGATCGTAGATCATACGATCTGCCACACGCTCCCATGTGATATCGGTTCTATTGTCATCATTATCCGACGCAGTCTCTAGCTCTTCCTTCACAAACTCCAACAGAATCTCATACCTGCGCATTCTGGAATGGGATATCTCCGAATAACCCTTTTTCTCATAAAACTGTCCCAGCTTTTCATACAGGGTAAATGCATCCTGAAAGAAAGGCTCCACACATAAAAGAGTATTCTGGAACTGTCCACTATTATAGTACACTTCAACCATACTTTCCACCATTTTCAGGCGTAAAATATCTTCATATGGCAGCCATTTTGTTCCCAGCACCTCATATGGCTCCTGTTCTTTATAAACAATTCCATATTCGCCTGTCATCTCCTGCATATGCGAACCCTTCAATACTTTCAGGAACCCCAGCTGAAGCTGCTGGGGATGCAGTGCATACACATCATTAAAGGATTTATGAAAACTGTCATAGTCTTCATAAGGAAGACCGGCAATCAGATCCAGGTGCTGATGGATATTCTGAAAGCTGTGAATCTTGTTCACAATCTCTGCCAGTTTGGAAAAATCCATTGTTCTGTGAATTGCACGGATGGTGTCCGGATTTGTGGACTGTACCCCAATCTCCAGCTGGATCAGTCCCGGGCGCATAGTACGCATCAGCTCCAGTTCATTCTCACGCAGAAGATCTGCTGAAATTTCGAAATGGAAATTTGTAATTCCATTATCATGCTCCTTTATGTACTGCCAGATAGTCATTGCATGATCGTGCTTACAGTTAAAGGTTCTGTCCACGAATTTCACCTGGGGAACCTTATGATCCAGGAAAAACTGAAGCTCCTTTTTTACCAGTTCCAAATCACGGAATCGCAATTTCTTATCCACAGAAGACAGACAATAACTGCAGGAAAAAGGGCATCCGCGGCTGCTCTCATAATAGATGATGCGGTTATCAAAGCTTTTAAGATCTTCATAAGCAAAAGGGACTTTACTAAGGTCCATAATCTTCCGCCATCCATTATTCCGGATAGAATTGTCCGGTTTACGGTACACAAGGCCAGTTATTTCTTCCAGAGAAACTGTTCCATCTACATAATGTCTCACCAATTCCAGGAACGTCTCTTCCCCTTCTCCTATCATGACACCGTTAACGGCCAGATTCTTGCGTAGAAATTCTTCTGCATCATAGGATACTTCCGGACCACCGGTCCAGAAGGGAACACCCGGCAGGATTTTTCGCAAATCCTGCAGCAATTCCCTGACAAAGGTAATATTCCAGATGTAACAGGATACACAGACCACATCCGGGTGACTTCTGTAAATATCTTTAAGAATATCATCCTTTTGCTGGTTAATTGTGTATTCCCTTAGCACAACATGATCCTCATATGCCCTTGCATAGGACTTTAAGTTAAATACAGCCAGATTAGAATGTATATATTTTGCATTGCATGCCGCCAGTAATATCTTCAATTGACCATCCTTTCTGCTTTCTGTCACTATTTACCAGCCTTTTCCTTTTCTCTCACATACTGGATTGCACTAAGTCCGGCCTGAGCTCCATCATAAACAGCCTTTGCCACCTGCAAAAGACCACCGGTGCAGTCCCCTGCTGCAAAAATTCCTGGAATAGTGCTCTCCATCTTATCGTTCACCATAATATTTCCCTTTTCCGTAAGGGCAGCTCCCATCTGTCTTGCCATTTCAGCACTTCCGGCAGTTCCAAGTGCAACAAAAACGCCATCTGCCGGAGCAAGGCTCTCCCCATTCTGTTCCAGACGCAGACCTGAAACTGTTGTATCCCCTTCTACAGACTGGATTTTCATGGTGTTCACAGGAAATGGAACCTCTTTGGAAAACTCTGGTTCTTTTCCATCTGTATAAATGGTAACAGAACCAGCCACAGGTGCAAGTTCTTCTGCCTCATGAAGAGCAAAATCACTGTTTCCAAGGACAGCCACATCTCTGCCTCTGTAAAAAAATGCATCACACACTGCACAATAGCTCACACCTTTTCCTTCGAATTCCTTAAGTCCCGGAATTACAGGTGCTTTCCGCTTACTTCCTGTCGCAAGAATCACACTAAGGGTTTCAAAATCTCCTTCCGTGGTTTTTACCTGAAAGGTATCAAAGCCTCCGATTCCAAGAACCTGTGCTTCCAGGATCCGCACACCTAATGCCTTCGCCTGTGCAATTCCTTTCTCAAACAATTCTTTCCCTGAAACAGGTTGTTCCATCCCATAATAATTTTCTATTTTTTCTGCTTTCTCCAAAGCACCCATGCCACTATTGATCACCAACGGATCCATATTCGCCCGCACAGCATAAAGCGCTGCAGAAATCCCCGCCGGTCCGGCACCGATGATTACTATTTTTTCCATAAGATCACCTGCCATTCTCTGTTTCTTTATCATCCAGTGACTTTTCTCCATATGCCAGTCCCCAGAAAACTACCGTAGGTATGGCAGCCATCAGAGGGAATGCATAGCGCAAAAGTCCGTTTACCGGAGATGCAATACAAATAGCTACATTCAACACCGGAGCTGCCAGAACCAGAATGCCCTTCCAACGTTTCCGGTAAATCAGATACCCCATAAGCATAACTACAAGCCAGGTATAAGTTCCTGCATTACAAATCTGCGCCAGACCAGGAATCTGACTCCAAAGATCCACATAACGCCTTAGTTGATTTCTTGTTTCCTTTGAAAAAATCTGTTGGTAATCGGATTCTGTTATCATAGGCTCCTTTACCGTATAGAAGCGATAAGAGGACTGCGCTGTACAATTGTAGAACGGATAATAATAGCCATAGCTGTTATGAAGTGTTGCTTCTATATACACTCCCGGGTGGCGTAAAAACATACTGAACCAGGCATTAAAGTATCTTTTCAGCTTAGCCACTGTAATATGTCCACTGCGATAGGTAGCTTTTACAGGATCTGATACCTCTGGATTATACAGGTCTGCAATTTTATCATATTCCATAACACCGTCAATTGCCTTCGCTTCTTCCTTCGTTACATCATCTGGATATTCTCTCAAATATCTTGCAGTCTGCTGCATCGGAATAGAGAAAAAGATCCTTGATGGAAAGGACTTAATATTCAGTCTGGGCATAACCTCTTTCTGAAGGCCCATATAGCCGGCTGTTACAAGAATTACCAATGCCAAAGCATACAACCGCTGCTTTTTTCCAAGGAAAAAAAGCAACAGAATGAATGCAGGAAGCACCAGATATATTCCATTGTTTCTGGTAATGCACATTCCGAAGCCAACCAGAAGCAAAACTGTCAGTAATTGCCTCATGGACTGACCTGTTTTCTGACGAAGAGCCGGAATACAGCATTCCACATACAGCACCATAAAAAGGGCAAACAATGCACTAAAAATCCCATCCTTTATAATGGTCTGGGCATACGCTCCAAATACAGGAACCAGAGCGAAAAATGCAATACAGCCAAGGTGAAAGCCCCTTGGTGCGCCCCATAATTTCAGTTTATCGCAAACTGTTGCATAACAGATTGCATAGATCAGAGCCAGTACAGCAATCACCATAAAAATGCCCCAGTTATCACTGATCACATTTCCAATCGTCATGAATGCACCCATTACAAGACTCAGCTCCCATGGATGCTTACTGGTAAAGCCCTGATTTCCCGCAAACATATTCAACTGGCGAAAGCCATCATAAGGGACACTTCCTGGCCAGAAAATAAGGATATATGGAAACCATCCTGCAAGTATAAGCAAAAACGCACTCAGCCGATAGTGCTTCTCCATAAATTCTGGCAGTTTCTTCTGCCTGCCCAGACAGAGAAACGGATGCTTCTCCAGATAGGCATATATAAGACTCAGTACAATATCAAACAGAAAAAAATATCCGGTCCAGGTAATCAACGCTACTATTTTCTGTTTCCCGGCACCGGCAAAAAAGGACCAGTTTCCCTGTACGGAAAATGATAACCCGATGAGCATGCAAAGTGCAAATAATCCAGCGATCAGATGAGTGATCCATTTACACTTTTTGCAAAAGGTATCCCAGAATTTCGTATATAATACGATCACTGCCAACAGAATGACTAATCGGTCAAGCCCAATTCCTGTCATTTCCTCTCTGAGTAAATAGAGAAGAGTTCCTCCGTTATCCTGATCCATACCTGCATAAACTCCAGTCATAGATAAAGCCAACACAGAAAGAATCGCAGCGAATACCGGCAACGTATATTTCTTTATTCTTTTTTCCACAAATAATTCCTCCCGTTTTTTATCACACTGCCATTCTAACATTACTATATATGAAAAGCAAGAAAAAGCCGCCCCCGAAGGGGCGGCCTGTCGTTTCTTTATTCTGTAAGCATTTTATCTAATGTCGCATTCAGCATCTCTCTTGATGTAACCTGTACCGCCTGGATTCCCAGAGTTCTGGCTCCTTCCACATTCTCAGCACGGTCATCAAAGAACAGGCACTCGTCCGCCTGCAATCCGTATTTGCCCAGAAGAATCTGGTAAATCTCCCGATCCGGCTTCAATGCATGTACCTGATAGGAAACAATCCCCCCGTCAAGTACATTCAGAAATTCAGCTCCCTTTGTATGTATACGGAACAGTTCATCTGAGTAATTAGAAAGCAGGTATATCCTATAGCCCTTTTCCTTCAGGGCGGCAACCTTTCTCCATATCTCCGGACGCTTCACCACCATCTGCTCCCCATTTCGAAGGAACCATTTTATGACTTCCACGTCATCCGGATACTTCTTCTCATACTCATAAATTGCCTCATCAAGAGTTAATCTTCCGCCATCCAATCCCTGTACCCATATTTCATTATCAAACATTTCCCCGCCGATTCGTCTGGCCTCGGTGTCTGAAAGACCATAATCCTTCGTCAGCATTTCAAACCAGCGATACTCCAACAGTACATCTCCAACATCAAAAATCAGATTCTGAATCATATAACTTTATCCTTATAAATTATTCCTCATATCCATTCGGATTATTGCTCTGCCATCTCCAGGAATCCTCGCACATCTCGCGGATACCGTTCTCTGCAGTCCAGCCAAGCTCCTTAGCAGCCTTGGATGCATCACAGTAGCAGGTTGCAATATCGCCGGCACGACGTGGTTTGATCACATATGGAATCTTAACGCCTGTAGCAGCTTCGAAGTTCTTTACGATATCAAGAACACTATAGCCCTTTCCTGTACCAAGGTTATAAATTGCAAGGCCAGGATTCTCTTCGATCTTCTTAAGAGCCTTTACATGTCCTTTGGCAAGGTCAACTACATGAATATAATCTCTCACACCAGTTCCGTCCGGAGTGTCATAATCATTACCAAATACTCCCAGTTCTTTCAGCTTGCCAACAGCAACCTGTGTGATATATGGCATCAGGTTGTTCGGGATACCATTAGGATTCTCACCGATTGTTCCACTCTTATGAGCTCCGATCGGGTTAAAATAACGAAGAAGCATTACGTTCCACTGTGGATCTGCCTTCTGGATATCAGCAAGCACCTGCTCCAGCATGGATTTGGTCCATCCGTATGGATTTGTGCACTGTCCCTTCGGGCATTCCTCTGTAATCGGAATCTGTGCCGGATCGCCGTATACAGTAGCGGAGGAAGAGAAAATAATATTCTTCACGCCATGCTTTCTCATTACATCTACAAGAGTCAGGGTACCTGCAATATTATTCTCATAATATTCCCAAGGTTTTACCACAGACTCACCAACAGCCTTCAGTCCGGCAAAATGGATGCAGGAGTCAATGTCTTCCTTGTCAAAAATCTGCTCAAGTGCTTCTCTGTCCAGGATATCTGCTTTATAAAATTTAACCGGCTTGCCTGTGATCTTGGAAACTCTGTCAAGGGCCTTCTCACTGGAATTGGACAGATTGTCCAGAACCACTACATCATAACCGGAATTCTGAAGCTCAACAACTGTATGGCTTCCAATATACCCTGCACCGCCTGTTACTAAAATTGCCATGATTTTTCCTCCTCGTATCTGCAGAAGCATTCTTTGTGATTGCCGCACTATCTGCCTGCTCCCCCCGCTTCCGCCTGTATTTATAATACCTGGCAGACAAATCATCTGCCTGTCGGTATTAGCATACCACTATTTATATTTTTGTACAATAGCTTTCATTTCAGATAATTTCTGTTCCATATCCCAGACCAGCTTAAACTGGGTTCTTGCACGATCCAGATTATGATTTTCGCGATGAATACGGAAGTAATGATCTCCCTCCAGATGGTCTGCCAGGAAACGCATTCCACACTCAAAGGTCATCAGGATAGCGCCCATCGGAAGCATTTCCACCTCCAGATCTGTGAGGGCACCGCCACAGCCTTCCAGAAATCCTTTTACATACACCTCAAACAGATGAAGATCACAGGACACTTTGGAAATATCCTGCTCATCCTCTGCGGCCGTGCTTGCGCCGAAGCGGATGGAATCGCCAAAATCATTCAGAGATAATCCCGGCATTACCGTATCCAGATCGATCACGCAGATTCCTTTATGGGTAGCATTGTCGATCATGATGTTATTCAGCTTGGTATCATTGTGCGTTACACGAAGAGGCAGCTTGCCAGCTTCCTGTAAATCCACAAGTGTATGGGCCAGCTGCTCTCTTTCCAGAACAAACTGAATCTCCTTCTGAACATCTGCAGCACGTCCACATGCATCCTCTTTCACAGCCTTTTTAAAATCAGCGAATCGCTTCACTGTATTATGGAAATTCGGAATTGTCTCATGAAGCGTATCTGCCGGATAATCTGCAAGAAGGCGCTGGAAATTACCAAATGCAAGAGCGCTCTCATAAAAATCCTCATCGTTTTCCACCTGGTCAAAACAGGTCGCATCTTCGATAAACAGATATGCTCTCCAGTATTCTCCTTCTTTATCTACGAAATACGGAGCTCCATCCTTGTCATTTACGATATTCAAAGTCTCACGCTCTGCATCTCCGCCATTTTCCAGAATTTTCTTCTTCAGCCAGGAAGTAACACCACTGACATTCTCCATAAGCCCAACCGGATCTTTGAAAATCTGCTTGTTCATCTTCTGGAGAATATAGCGCTTCCGTCCGGCTTCTGTGGAAAATACAGCACAATAGGTCTCATTTATATGACCATTTCCGAATATGCCAACCTCTTCAAGTTCACCGCCAAAATCAAAGCTGTTGATCACTTCCATCAGTTCCTGGCGGCTTGCATCTTTTGTTTTTCCCACTTATTTTTCCTCCCAAAGCTTCTGAGGGTAAAGACCGTCATCTTTCAGTTTCTGAATTGCAGCAACTACTACCGGCTTATCTTCTTTATAGGTAACTCCGTACCATTTGTCCATGGATTTCAGAACCTTGACAGTTGCTTTCTTCTCGCCAAGAAGCTCGTCTACCACAAACGGAAGGAAATATTCGCATTTCAAAGGATTCTTCTCCACGTTCTCCTTCAGGAATGATGGGAATCTGTCCTTCAGTTCTTTCAGAATACTTGCAGAAAATCCCCACATATTCATAGATACCGTAGCATCCATAGGAAGCTCTGTCCAGGTAGCACCATCGTCCTCGGTATAAGCAGCACCGCCATCTCTCTTCTCAATATGGGTGCGCTCATTGATATCCTTCAGATATCCCTCTTCGTCTGTCACACACACACCACGGGCCACATGTCCATTGTCTGTCAGTGTGTTCTCAAGCTTATAGCCTACCATCATGTACTGATAAACGCCCTCTTTATCCTGATTCTCTGTAAGGAACTCATATGCCATCTTAAATGCATGACGTCCATAATAATCATCTGCATTGATAACGGCAAAAGGTCCGTCGATCACATCAATACAGCTCATGATCGCATGTCCGGTTCCCCATGGCTTCACACGTCCTTCCGGAACTGTAAAGCCTTCCGGCAGATTATGCAGATCCTGGAATACAAATTCCACCTGTATATGCTTACTCATACGATCTCCGATAGCTGCACGGAAATCTGCCTCATTCTCCTTCTTTATGATAAATACGATTTTCTCAAATCCAGCCTGAATAGCATCATAGATTGAAAAATCAATGATAATGTCCCCATCCTTATCGATTGGATCGATCTGCTTCAGTCCGCCATATCTGCTTCCCATACCTGCTGCCATTACTACTAATACCGGCTTTTTCATGTTATTGCTGCCTCCCATTTTTTATTTGTCAAAGCGGGTATTCCTGATCCGCTTTGTTGCTTATTCATAACGATACCAGGGACAAATAATTGCCCCTGGTTCGATGGTAACAGACAAATCTCTTCTTGTCAATTTCTATCAATTATTTCACAAAAAATACCCCGGATTTAATATTCCCAGACCGCTTCCAAGGACTTTTCCGGACTTCAGATATTTCTTTGCAGCCCTCTGAAGCGAAGTATTCTCAGAATATACATTCAGGTTTCGCTGTACTTTCCCCCAAATACGCCATTCAGCCTCACGCTCATCCCAATCTGTTTCTACGATCTGAAATTGATTCTGAAACATAATGATATTGCTTGTCTGAGGCAAAATGTCTTTAAGCCCCGGATAGAGCAGCCAGGAATGACACAGATACGGCATCTCTTTTCCCCAGAAAGCCATTCCCTGAACAATGGATTCCCTCACACTCTCCAGTGTGAGCTTTTCGCCCTGTGGAATATGAATACTGATGATCGGATCTCCTTTTTTTACGCTTCTTTCTCCTGCCGTAAAATTCCAACGGGAATCCGTGATTTCAAATTGCATTCTTCCAAGTCTGAAGATTGTAAGCTTCATATGGCGGAAAAACCAGTCGTATTCATCAATTCCATACTCTCCGTATTCCAGAAAACAGTTTTCGCACCAAAAGGTCAGGTCAGAAAAAGTGTCCCTGAAAATTTCCCAGCTGATTTCCCGCTTTTCATAAGCATCATAGGTTTCAGCGCCCATTCGGCATAAATAATACAGAAACACAAGCCGATAATCCTTTTCCAAGAGAATTTTTTCATAAAACAAAGCTCTGTCCTTCTCATACAAAAGCTTATTTTCCTGATACCCTTTTTCATCAATGCGTCCGGATTCCTGAAGCTCATTAAGCAGTTCTACGGCCTCTGGCAACATATTGATCTCAGCTAAAAATTCATTTATATTCATTGGCAAATCCTCTGAGATTTACAACCTGTCCCGTTATTCTTGCTTCCTCTGCTGCCAGTGCCATCAGATGGCTCTCCACGGAAGCAGCAGCGTCTGTTTTACCTTTTCTTCCTTCTCCTACCATGCGGACGAAATCATGCATCATACTCATATCACTTCCGTTATGTCCGTTTGCAGGTGTGTGAAGCTCTATTGTCTCCAGATTCCCACTGACAAAATCTCTGATCTCAATAATACCTGCATCCATATCGCCTTTGATCTCACCTTTTGTTCCCATAAGACGGATCCGTCTAGCACACTGGTCTGTAAAGGCTGTCATAAGGAAGGACGCTGTTACCTGATTTTCGAACTTTATGTCAACGGACTGATGATCTACTACTGTATTATCACAGTGGAATACACATCTTCCGTAAGGTCCTTTTTTCAGTGCCTCCAACACGTGAGAAGGGTCAACTTGATCCGTTACCGCATAGATCAGACCATCTTCAGCCGCCTTAGGGTGTTCCAGATAAAACCGCGGTGCATAAAAGGCGCATTCATCCCTGTGTGGGCATCCATCCAGACAATAAGCAGGAGCTCCTTCCGGTGCATTTTCCTCTGTAAAATAAGACAGTTCCCCAAAGGAACTGAGGCTCTCGCATTTACTGTCTGCCAGCCACAGCATGATATCCATATCATGACAGCATTTCTGCAGGATCATAGGACTGGATTCCTCTGCATTTCTCCAGTTTCCTCTTACAAAGCTGTGTGCCTGATGCCAGTAACCCACCTCTTCCATATGCTGGATAGTCATAAGTCTTCCTATTTTGCCTTCTTCCAGAAGTTCTTTTAATTTGGAAAAGAACGGAGAATACCGAAGTACGTGGCACACGGACAGAATACGGTCGTATTTCTTCGCCATCTCTCCCATTTCAATGATTTCTTTCTTGTCAGGAGACATGGGCTTTTCACAAAGTACATGATAGCCCTTTTTCAGAGCCATGATCGTAGGCTCATAATGCATCCTGTCCATGGTACAGATCATGGCACAATCTGCCAGCTTTTCTTTTCCAAGAAGCTCTTCATAGCTTTCGAAGCAAAGCTCTTCCGGAATATGATGCCTTTTTGCAAAACTCTCTCTTCGCTCTTTATCCGGCTCTGCAACTGCCACCACCTGGAATTCATCGGGATGGTCCAGTGCATACTGAGAATAAACATGGCCTCCACGAAGGCCTGCTCCGACTAAAATACTGGTTACCTTTTTCATACTCTTTTACTCCTGTCGCAAACGTATTTTTAAAACCGTATCTTTTTCATCTGGCAATGGATAGGTAAATACCGGATCATCTCCGAAGGAAACAAAGGCCACTTCCGGATACAGCACCGTATTCCATGCCTCCCCTCTGTTCACCTCACTGCCGTCAGCAAGATAGGTAACGGATTCCAGCTTATTTGGACTGATTCCATACAACGGAAGTGCACCAAGAGGTGTCTCATAAACATGGGCATAAATGATGTCACCTTTCTGGGTATATCTCCCCCAATCCGGCTTTTCCAATTTGGAAATTCCACATCCGTAAATACTCTCCCCGTTTTTCTCCATCCATTTTCCAACCTCTGTAAGGATCTGCACACTCTCCTCTGGAATGTTTCCACGGGCATCCGGCCCCACGTTCAGGATCATATTTCCACCCTTGCTGACACATTCCACCAGCTTTCTTACAAGCATCTGAGGGGTCTTATACTGGTGGTCGAAATTGCAATATCCCCAATGATTATTCATAGTGGCACAAAGCTCCCATGGAATAGGTTCTCCCTTGTCATCACATACTCCTTTTGGAGGAATGATCTGCTCCGGACTTGCAAAATCACCGCTGTAGATTAGTGGTTCCTCTGTTGTAATGCTGCCATGGTTATCCCCCGCACCTTCCAGACGGTTGTCAATGATCACCTCCGGCTGATACTTTCGAACCATTTTGATCAGCTCTGTGGCTTTCCATTTTTCTCCGGTCATATCGTCATAGGAAAAATCGAACCATAGAAGATCCAGCTTGCCATACCCTGTTACAAGTTCCTTTATCTGGCCATGCATATACGCAAGATATCTGTCAAAATCAATTTTTTCATCTTTATATGCCGGATTGTTTCGCATAGGATGCTGCCTGTCTCCATATTTAGGGAAATCCGGATGATGCCAGTCTATAATGGAAAAATAAAGGCCAACCTTTAATCCTTCCTCTCGACATGCATCTACAAATTCTCTTACCAGGTCTCTGCCTGCTTTTGTGTTTGTTGACTTGTAGTCTGTCAGTTTGGAGTCAAACAGACAAAATCCGTCATGGTGCTTTGCTGTAAGTACCACATACTTCATGCCTGCTTTTTTTGCCAGACGAACCCATTTCTTCGGATCATAATCCACAGGATCAAACTGATCAAAATACTTACTGTATTCCTCGATTGTCATTTCTTTCTGTGACATCATCCATTCACCGCATGCCGGAATGGAGTATAATCCCCAATGAATAAACATACCGAATCTGTCTTCCATAAACCATTTGGTGCGCTGTCTTATTTCTTCATTCATATTTCGATTCTCCTGTCTTCTTTTCATTATATCAGAAAATTTCATATATTCATCATTTTTATCAAAAAACTTTCATTTCACCTGTCAGCCTTTCACGGCTCCACCAGACAGTGCCTCAATAAAGAATCTGCTGAAAATACAGTACAGAAGCACAGGCGGAAGAATGATGATCACCATAGCGGAAAAAAGTCCGTTATAATTGGTGTTAAAGGCAGTTGTAAAAGTAGACAAAAGCGCCGGTACTGTCAGCTTTTCCCTTGTGATCAGCACAAGAGAGGCCCAGTAATACTCATTCCAATTATTCAAAAATGCAAGCACAGCTGCTGTCATAATTCCCGGACGTGCAATTGGAAAAATTACTTTCATCCAGGTCTGTACATACCCACATCCGTCAATTCTCGCCGCCTCTTCCAGTTCTCTTGGGATATTGTCGTAATAGTTTTTGATTACAAAAAAGCTCACTGCAATTCCACTGCAGGAATAAATCAGGATCAGTGCAGATCTTGTATCATATAAATGCAGGCGGTTTACCAGATTGTATACCGGATAAGTAAGGGCTGTGGCTGGGATAAACATGGTAGAATACAAAAGTACATTTACCAGTGCTTTTCCTCTGAATTCCATTCGCGCTACCACATATGCAGACATGGAAATCATCACCACACTGATTACCACGGAAACGCCTGCAACAAAAAGGCTGTTTCCAAAATATCTCAGCACATGCAAATCTTTAAATGTAGAAATATAACCATCCAGACAAATGGATTCCGGAAGCTGAAAGCCAGGTCTTGCCATAGGATCTTTTTTCAGACTGGATAAAACCAGCCAACCAAGGGGAAGCAATGACACGATCAGCGCCCACGTAAGACAAATGTAAGTCACGATCCTGGTTCCCGCCGGCATACTATTTACACCTTTCAGGGTATTTGTTTTTTTCATATTCATCCTCTTTTCCTTCTTATTCTTTCTCTTTCCTGAAAGAAATACTGTATACAAAATTAATCACCAGAATGATCACCATCCCAGCCAAAATCTGGATCATTGCCACTGCATTGGCACGTCCAAACTGGGTTCTCGGACTGGTAATGGCAAGCTCGCGGATAATGTAACTGATACTGTAAGTTCCTGCAGCTCCTTTTGTCAGGAAATAAACCTCGTTATAAAGAAGGAAGCCGGAGGTTGCAGCAAGAACGGATACTGTTTTTAAAGTTCCTTTGATCATAGGGATTGTAATATACCAGTCCTGTCTCAGACCGCTTGCCCCATCCAACATAGCTGCTTCTCTTACCTCTTCCGGCACTGCCATAATATTCCCCAGAATCATTAAAGTTGTAGTTCCTGTAAAGAAAATATAGGCACAGGTCATGGCCACAAAAGCCGGTCCTTTCAGAAGCAGGATATTATCCCTGAATTCTTTGTTAAAAAGACGAATGATTGGGTTGATAATTCCATAAGAAGGGTTGTACAACTGTAAAAATACAATGCCCATAGCGGCAGTTGAGATCATATTCGGAATAATATAAACATTTCGTATAAATTTAATACCTTTTACCTTTCTGGACAGGGCCAGAGCGATTAAAGTGGCAATGGGAATCTGTACCACTGCACCAAGAATGGCCCAGGTGGTTGAATTTTTCAGTGCTTCCCAGAAAAATGGATACTTGTTAAAAATATAATCATAATTATCCCACAGATTGCTCCAACCGAAAAACTCCGGACTGGTAATATTGGTATAATCCCATTTGCAGAAGGAAGTGATAAACACCGTAATAATGGGATACAGATAAAATACGCAAAATGCGATCAAGGTAGGCGCAAGAAATGCTATGATAAATCCTTTTCTCCGCGTGCCCAGTTTATTCTTTCTTTTTTTCGCAGCATTCTGATTTTCCAAATTCATACCTCCAAAAAGGGAAGAGATTTCTCCCCTCCCTCTTCTATTTCATTCATAGTTTCTGTTCATCGCAGCTTTCTTCTTTATTCTCTGTGCCTTAAGCAACCAGTGCGGTCAGCTCTGTCTGAAGTGCTGCAAATCTTGCATCAATATCTGTTCCGGATACTGCACACTCCATCAATGCATTGATAATGGCTTTGTCCACGTCAGAACCCCAGGTATAGTTCATATCAATCACTACAGTATCCGCTTCATTTACCTGAGAGCAAGCCTGTGCAAGTTTTCTGGTAGCTGCGTCATCACTCTCTTCTGCAAGTGCGTTCAGATCAACTGTTGTATTACATGGATTTGCCTGTACGCCAGTGAAGATTTTTTCCTGAACCTCAGCACTTGTCATATATTTGATGAACTCAAGTGCAAGCTCTGTTTTCTCATCACTCATGTTATTTGCCACAGCAAGTCCGCCACCGGCAGAAGCAATTGCAATATTTCCAGGGAATAAAGCAGGCTCAATGGCATCTGTTAAAGACGCATCAATTCCACTTGCATTCCATACACCATTGAAAAGAACACCAGCCTTACCATTTGTATTAAATTCTGCCATAAGATTTCCGTTATCATCTGTAGTATGCTCAGAACCATTTGCCTGATCCAGATTTGCAGCAGTCTTAAATGCAGCTGCAAATTCCTCTGAATTGATGGTGTCCTCTGTCAACTCAGATTCCAGCATTTTCTTGCCTTCATCTGTAGAAGCCATAACTGTGTTTACAATATAGCTAGAGCCCTGTCCTGCAATGTATCCGTACACATCCTCATCCAGAGCATGGATTTTTTCCATTGCTTCTCCAAAAGAATCCCAGTCTGCAAACGCCTCCTCTGTAATTCCGGCTTTTTCAAAAATATCAGAATTATACCATAAGCCACGGCTCTCAATCTGATCATGCACTGCATAAATATGACCATCCACATCATGCTGCGTATAGTTAAGACCAACTGCGTCCTGCAGACCATTTTCATCGATATACGGTTTCAGATCATATACCAGATCCTGGGAAAGTGCTGCCTGCGGAACTCCACCACCGCCTACATCTACCAGATCCGGGAAGGAACCACCAGCAACCTGTGCACTTACAATGTCATCTCTGTTTTCTACAGCGATTGGTTTGAATGTAACGGATCCATCAGCATGTTCCTTTGCGAACTCATCATAGATATCCCTCATAACCTGAGCGGCAGCCCACTCGCTCTCATCCTGGTAATATCCATGGTAAAATTCCAGAACATCATCATCTGCATAAGCAGTGGTTCCAAATCCAACCAGTGCAGTAGTCCCCATTGCTGCTGCCAGTAAAACACTTACCATTTTTTTCTTCATTTCAAAAATCCTCCTTCATAAATTATACATCTTTGCTTTAACTGTCCTTATTTTACCCTTGTTTTTGGTATTTTTGAATGAATCTCATTTGCAATTTACAGGTATTTATTGACATTTTCACAATAAAAATAAGGAAAATATTTACCTGACGGCAATATTTTCCTTATCTTTCTTTTCCCTATTTATCTATTTTCATTTCACCCAACTGCCGGGTAAAAGCTTCCGGTGAAACTTTACCAGTAAGCTCTCTGAAAATGTTTTCTGTAAAATAGGCTTTCTGTTCATAAGTCCACAGATTATCCGGAACTTCAATTTTATCCTCTGCACTTAACACCAGGGAAGCAGCCTGAAACAGCCGCGGCATTTCCTTCTCGTAAGAATCCAGAGCTACCTGCTTATTCGCCGGAATCTGCTCTGTTTCCTCCAAAATCCGCGTCTGCACCTTCTTGCTTAACATATATTTCAGAAATCGGATGGAAGCCTCCTCTTTCTGTTCGTTTCCACTTTTTCCAAGCACATAACCAAAACAGGCAGATTCACAAGACAGATTCTTCCTGGATGTAGTTGGAAGCAGTGCATACTTGGCATTGATGTTTTCGGAAATCAGGGACGCACCCCATACGCCATTCACATATATGGCAAGCTTTCCTTCATTGAACAATCTGGTCTCATCCAGATAACTGTATTCTGCATTTTCGGAGGTGGAATATACATAAATTTCCTGCAGCCTTTTCAGCACCTCTGAAATTTTACCGATATCGTTTCTGTCCTTTTCTGTACCTTCTTCCAGAAGCATATGATCCATAAAATAAAGATAGCCTTCCGGAGATGTCTGAAGCGAAGCAATTTCATTATTCTCACGTTCCGACCATTTCCAGATCTTGTAGCACATACCGCGAAAAGCATCCCAGGTCCTGGGAATTTCCTTTACACCAGCTGCGTGCAGAATATCTTCATTATACCAATAACCACCACTTAAGGACAAAACATCTGACACTGTAAACAGCTTTCCTTCTTCTGTAGTCCAATAGTTCAGATTGGTCTGGGAAATATCGGAGGCAAACTCTTCATCTTTTTTCACATAGGGCATAATATCCAGTGCCATATTATTTTCCACAATAAAATCATAGGTTGTATTCTGTCCCATACCGCTGAAGGTGATCACATCCGGCATATCTCCCACCATGATCATATCCTCCACCTTACGCAGCATTTCCTTTCTTCCTGGCATGGAGATCAGCTGCACCTCAATGTCCGGATTTTCCTTCTGAAATCCATCGTAAATATCCCTCATAGCTACATGATCTTCACCAGTTCCACCCCATGCATGAATCATTGTGATAGTTACAGGCTCTTTTTCTTCTTTCCCGCAGCCTCCAAGGAGCAGACCCCCAGCTATTCCAATACGAAAGAAAAGGCCTCTAATTTTTCTCTTCATGTTGTTCTCTTTTCCTGAATTCTTTTGGTGATACCCCGGTTATCTTTTTAAACATTTTTGAAAAATAACCAGCATCTTCCACTCCTACCGCTTCTGAAATCTCATAAGTCTTCATCTCTGTATTCTGCAGATATTCTTTTGCCTTTTCCACCCGTTTCATTAAAATCTCATCAAACAGATTCACACCTGTTTTATTCTTATAATAACGGCTGAGATAGCTGCGGTTCACATGCAGGGTATCTGCAATATCATCCAACGTGATCTTTTTGCGGAAATTTTCTTCCAGATACTGTTCAATCTGGTCAAGCAGTGATTCCGGTTCTTCTGCCTTCGTATGCTCCTGGATTTCGATTTCCTTTTTCAGTCTGGACAGCTTTCCGATTGCTTTTTCCACTGCCAGTGGAAGTTCGTCTATAATGGAAATCTTAAGCACATACTCACATACACTGTATTTAATGGCACGTTTGGCATACTCAAAATCTGAATATGCGGTAAGGATGATCACCTGGGTTTCCGGGCAGGTTTCGTATATATATTTACATACTTCTAATCCGTCAACACCAGGCATCTGTATATCTGTGATCACAATGTCCGGCATTTCTCCCCTGATTTTCTCCAATAGTTCCTGTCCATCACTGACTACACTCTCCAGAGAACAGTCCATTTTTTCCCAGTTTATCAGTTTCTGCAAGGCCTCTCTGATGTATCCTTCATCATCGGCTGCTATCACTTTCCACATAATTTCCACCTCTTTCAATTGGAACTGCAATTTCTATTTCCGTTCCCTTTCCCGGTTCGCTCCAGACCTGAAACTTGTAATGATCTCCATACAGGATCCGGAGCATTTTCTTTGTATTTTCCCAGCCCACATGGGTATGAGGAGTTTTTTCTTTATTTTCCTCTGCCTTCGTCTGATTCCGACAAACGCCTACTCCATCATCTTTTACCCAGATGTAGAGCATTTCCCTTTCATATAAAAGAACCTGCAGATTTCCTTTTTCACGCTTTGGTTCCAAACCATGTGAAACTGCATTTTCCACCAGTGGCTCAATAAGAAGACGGGGAATCAGATCTTCGCCGATTTTTTCATCTTCAAGCTTCACCTCATAAGACAGTTTATCCTGGTAACGGCTTTTCTGCAGATATAAATAAAACTGAACGATTTCCAGTTCCTCTTTTACCTTTATCTTAATTTCTTTTTCCCGGAATATCTTACCCTGCATCAGTCTGGAAAAAGCATTCAGTCCATCGTAAACCTCTTCGTTTCCAGCCATTTTCGCTTTCAGACTCAGCATAGCCAGAATATTAAACTGGAAATGGGGATTTATCTGGGACTGCAGATATTTTACCTGAGACCTGGCTGCCACAATTTCTTTTTCGTAAACCTGAGTGATCAGATATTCGATCCTGTCTGCCATCTCATTAAACACGATTCCCATGTCATGAAATTCCTGAATAGAGGAATCTTCCATTCTGGCATTCAGATCCGGTTTTCCAAAAGCCTGTATGCTTTGGATCATCCTGGTAACCGGTTTGGTGAAACGGTAGCTGATAGCATATGCAACCAGAAATGCAATTCCCAGTACCACAATAAGGCCCACAAGAACGATAAAAAGAGTGGGCTTCAAAATAGAAAAAATATTCCCATACCCTACTGAAATCACTGTACGTACTCCAAATCCACAAGGATTTCCATAACCAATCACCTTCGTACCCGCCAGGTCTTTTGTTCCATTCCATGAATTCTCAGAAGTCTGCA
Source organism: uncultured Blautia sp. (assembly GCA_934394545.1). GTDB lineage: Bacteria > Bacillota > Clostridia > Lachnospirales > Lachnospiraceae > Blautia_A. The sequence goes on along the minus strand of CAKRRG010000038.1, from coordinate 1,018 downwards.
GCTTTTTCACCAGCTCCTGAGCTCCTTCTGAGACAAGCAGCTGATCGTTTTTATCCAGGACAGCCCATCGTCCATTATGATACATCTGTACCTTTTCCAGAACTTTCGCTACCGCACTCTGACTGATCTGCACGATTCCGATTCCTTTTTCCCTCATATTTTCATCATAAATTCTAAAAAAAATATTTAATTCATCTTTATCGGACAAACAGGCGTACTGGTCACTGGTACTTTTAAATTCCTGCTGCATGTTTTCGTATTTTCGCTTCTGTTCTCTCCCGGCAGCCAGTGTAGTAGCATAATAGTGTTCATAAATACATTCATTCCCATTATTAAACAGATAAATTCCAGTAACAAAAGGGAGCTGGCGTTCCACCATATTTCGCTCTGAAAAAAGCTCCATGCTGTAAGAAAGCTGTGGTTCTACTTCCTCCAGGTCGTATTCTTCTTTCTGAAAAAAATCATCCAGTACCGTATTATGACGTATGGCGATCACACTATCCTCAATAAACTGCATATGAGCCTCATACTGCTGACTGGTATATCGAAGTACATATTCAATATCTTCCTGTGTTTTCTGAAAGAAGAAAGAGAAAAAGACATAGAAAACAGCTGCGCATACAGACAGTAAAGTACATACAGAGGTCAGTATCATCAGAAGTGTAAGTTCCCTTTTCAGAGTGTAGTTTTTTTTCATTTTATTTATCCCCAGGGTAAATTTCTATATTATGAATTCATTATAGGAAAAGCTTTCGAAACTTGCAATTAGTTTTCACCAAAAAAAGCAAAAAAAAGCAGAAATATTTATAGCATTTCGCCTAAATATAGGGTATACTGTTATTGTCTAAAAAAACAAGGGCAGGGGTTTTACGTGACAGCATTCTGATAATGCCGTTATTTTTTTGCACCTTGTTAAAGTGATCATTCTCACTTATTGACAAAGAAGGAGAGGTAAAATGAAAGTAATTAAAGTTAAGAATTATGAAGAGCTGAGCCGTACTGCAGCTACCATTATCGC
>CAKRRG010000037.1 GCA_934394545.1 uncultured Blautia sp. | reverse complement strand
TAGATAGGGCAGGGGTGGAAGTGCAGCAATGTACGGAGCTGACTGCTACTAATCGGGTGAGGGCTTGACCAACTAGTGAGAAAGCGGGTGACCGCGTTCGAACGCTCGTAAGGTTATAAACTGATTCCATTAGGATGTAACATGTATGTAGTTTTGAAGGTACAAAACCTTTTAAAGAGATGTGACTAGTAATAGTCACTTTCTTCATAGAATAGGGGATTGGTCAAATGGTATGATAGGGGTCTCCAAAACCTTTGGTGGGAGTTCGATTCTCTCATCCCCTGCTCCTTAGGAGTCTGTAAGCCTTTAAAATCAAGGCATTCAGGCTCTTTTGTTTTGCGCGAAAAAGGCAGGGTACCAGTAGAGTGATAAAAGAAATTAAAGTATCGGGCAGTAGTATCAGTTTGAGCCTTGCAGAGATGTTAGAAGGAAAAGATGTCATATATAGGGAGTTGTACTCTGCATTCCCAGAAGAGTGCGACAAAGAGGATAAAGAAATCGTCTTATGCGGACTTTCACTGGGTGCTGTTTTGGCACTTAATTATGCGATAGACCATCCGGACAAAGTAAATCCTCCTTCCATGAACTTTTGAAAACAGGTCATGAAGTAAACATAGAATCTCCGGAGAAATTAGCAATAGTGTTACAGAGATTTTATGATATCAGCATAGTGCTGGATCATTAGAATGTTTTTCAAACACGCTCTAAGGTTTCGCAAAGAAAAAAGAAAAGAGGGGGTATCACCCCTCTTTTCTATACCTGGAAACCACCAGAATCAGACACACAAACACGATAGCGAACAGCATTTGAATTCCCATACTGATCCGTACCCTTCCAAGCAGCTCCGGTGTCAATGTATGATGCCGGCTTAGGATCTCGTTTACCTGTTCATACCAGTATACTGGCAGAAACTGTGAGACCTTCAGAACCGATTTATCCATCACATCCATAGGGACGAAAACGCCGCAGAGGAAGCACAGGGAAAGAGAAACAAGGTTGGCTACGCCGCTTAAGATATTGCTGTTTGGAATAAACATTCCGATCAGATAGGAAAGGGACAGTGCAACAATCAGCATAAGCAGTGTATTTACCGTGTAGAAGCCAAAAAGTGGGGAGCCTAAAAAAGCATTTCCATATATGATGACCACGCCCAGGATACCAAGAACCCACAGGAAAGCACCAATTACCCCCATGGCCAGCAGTCCTTCCAGGGACTGGCGTCTCACAGAAATGGCGGAAGCTTCCATTCTTTTTTTGATATCCCCTTTCTTGAAGGCCATAAGAATATATCCCATGGTATAGCAGAGTGCACCAAGAAAAAGATAAGGAATATAACGGAAATAATAGATGTAAGGTACCTGATCGCTGCTTACAGAGTCAGAAGAAAGTTTGGTAACCGGTTCATGCACCTCAGTTCTTACCCCTTGAATGGCTTCATTCTGGGAAAAACCAGCGGCAAGATAAGTACGGAGTGTATTGATATAACTGCTGATCTGCTGGTCCACGTAATAGGAACTGTAGGAGCCGGGAACTTTGGTAACTTTCAATGGTTCACCTCCCAAAATGCAAGCTTCGTAAAAATCAGCTGGAATCTGTATAATATATTCCACATTGCGGTAAAAGAGATTTTCCTGAAGAACTTCCGGATTATTTTTCATTGGAATTACATTGTGAATCGTGTTAAGATAATCTACAAATCCCTGAGCCAGAACGCTTTGATCTTCATTTACCACTCCAATATCAATGCTGGTATTTGTATAAAGGCTGTCTTCACTTTTTCCTGCGGCCATCTGCATGACCAGAGCTACGGAAAAGAAAATGCCAAGATATATAATGATCATCCCAACATTTTGGCGTAAAATTTTCATATAGCATTTAAATACTGTCATAACTTTCCCTCCGAATCAGTAAAAAGGAAGCTGTCACCAGAACCACACTCATAACAGCAAGGGTAATCAGATTACGGTAGTAGCGTTTAAGATCATCATACACATTGATGCAGTAAAAAGCGTCCGAAATAAGGGCCGCCGGGTTGATTCGGTTGATAAAGGGAGCATTCTTTTCCACAATATCCTTCATAGTATTGTTCATAAGCCCGGACAGGAAACTGCAGATCATGGAGATACCAAGAATAATACCAATCTTTACCCCTTCTTTCATTTTCCCAAGACTTCCCACAAAAATTCCAATGGAAACGCCGATTAGAGATCCGAAAAAGGAAATCAGCAACATTGGCCCGATTTTTCCCTGAAAATCCAGTTTCAAAATATAGCGCAGATAGATCAGAAGTACGACCACATCAAAATAGCCAAGCAAAAAAGAAGCAATCTGTTCGGAAAGGATCAGCTTCAATTTATGGGTTGGTGTTACGCAGCGCCTTGCAGCCAGTGCCGTAATATTAGCCTGAAGGGTGATTGCAGAGCCAAATCCGATAAAACAGCCATAGAGGCAGGTCATTGCAATCAGTGCATAGAAAAACTGCACACTTCCGTTGATGGTATGACCGCCAAGGGAAACCTGGGTAATGGTTTCCTGCTGGTTTAACATCTGCCGGATTCCACTCCAAAGACCAGAGGGGTGAGTGCGGGCAATCTGCTGGATGGTGTTTTTTCCTGTTTCGTAGCCGGACAAAACGGACTGGAGAATACTTTGTGGAATCCCATTTACTGCCACTGTAAGAGTAGGGGCTTTCCCTACATAATAAATTCCGGAAATCTGTTCATTTTCCAGCTGGGAAAGCGCATCTGCTTCAGACAATTCCTGGGTGGAAATCAGATGATTTCCATTATTTTCTATCTGATTCAGAAACATAAGGAATAGGGTATCCGGTTCTTTATCTTTTACAATTCCAACCTGCACCGTTTCAAAATCCGCATCATCGATATTTCCAAAAGCAAAATAGAACATGGTTCCAAGAAGAAGTGGAAAAATAAGGGGCCAGAAGGTTGTAGCGAAATTTTTTATCTTCACCAGAAGGTTATATTTGATTAAATGCAGCATAGTCACCCTCCTTAATCTCGCAGCTGTTTTCCTGTGATTTCCAGAAATACGTCGTTTAAAGTAGGAAGCTCAGAGGAAACCTGCCCAAAAGGGATATCCTGGCTTTGCAGATAATTTAGAAGCCGGATCAGATTATGTCGGGCACCTGTACAGCGGACTGTCAGAATCTGTTCTTCATAATGAAGGTCAAATACATGGGGAAGCGTCCGAATATCTGCAAGGTTTTTGGGGGAAAGGGGAACCGCTTCGATGGTAATGGTTTCTCCGGTTTTGATCATTTTTTTCAGTTCATCTTTGGTTCCGGAAGCAATCACATGACCGTGATCCATAATGGCGATTCTGGTACAGATTTGTTCTACTTCTTCCATGTAATGGGAAGTATAAATAATGGTGGAACCCTGTTCATTCAGCTTCTGGATTCCTTCCAGAATCTTATTCCGGCTTTGGGGATCAACAGCCACAGTTGGCTCATCCATAATGATTAGCCGTGGCTTATGGGCGATTCCGCAGGCAATGTTCAATCTGCGGAGAAGACCGCCGGAAAGCTTTTTCGGCCGCATTTTTCGATAGTCGTTAAGGTCAGCGAAAGTGATTGCTTCCTCTACCAGCTCTTTTCGTTTCTTTTTATCTGGGACATAAAGCCCGCAGAAATAGTCAATGTTTTCGTAAACAGTCAATTCGTCGAAAACAGCAACATTTTGCAATACAATGCCGATTTGCTGTTTTACCTGGTAATTGTCCGGCCGCATTTCTTCTCCGAAAATACGAATGATTCCTTTGTCGTATTTCAGAAGGGAAAGCATACAGTTGATAGCTGTGGTTTTTCCGGAACCATTTGGTCCCAGAAGACCAAAAATTTCCCCTTCTGAAATGTTCAGATTCAGATGGTCCAGTGCCACCAGGCTGCCATATCTTTTTACCAGATTTTCTATTTGTACAATATTGGTTGACATGATTTTCCTCCCTGAAAATTCTGATGGTGTATCATAGCCAGGGGCTTTTTCTCTCGACATCTTATAATTTCAGTATAGAAGAAAAAGGAAAAAATACCCAGTGCGAAATGTCATTTCTTTCCTGTGACAAATGTCATAAAGTGAGGAAAGTTTCTTTACAGCGTGTGGCAGGGTATACTATAATGAAAAAAGTAGATTGCCTGTAAACGGTAATTATTTCATGAAAAAGAAAGCAGGTGACAGTGTGGGATATTTCTTTGATTGTGGACTTCTGGTATTCTATGGGTTTCTGTCGCTTTTTTTCATGCTGCCGGATACTGGATTTCTGATCGCTTTTTTATGTTGTGTTTGTCTGATCTGTCTTGGATATGTGCTGAAACGAAAAGGACTGCGGATGATGACTGGCATTTTGTTCGGGCTTTTGGGGTCTGTGGTTCCTGAGATTTTTCTTTTTTATCCTTGCCTTTTTTATCTTTTTTTTCATGAAAAAATGCCGGGTCTGGCAATGACTGGCATTGCTCTTTTCCTGTGTCAGATGCCGGTAACCTGGGAAAACAGAGGCTTCTTTGCAGCTGCAGGTGTGTTTGGTCTTTTACTGGCGTTTTTAATGGAGAGAAATACAAGAAGGACACAGATTCTGGAGAAAGAGCTTCGAAGAACTCAGGATGATTCCAAGGAGCGGAATCTTCTTCTTTCCCAGAAAAATAAGGCATTGCAGGAAAAACAGGATTATCAGATTTATAACGCCACCTTAAAAGAACGAAACCGCATTGCCCGGGAAATCCACGACAATGTGGGGCATGTGCTTTCCAGGTCCATTTTGATGGTGGGGGCGGCCAGGACCATTAACAAGGAGCCCGGGATGTCAGCTATGCTGGAAAATCTGGAAGATTCCCTGAATCATGCCATGAACAGTATCCGAAGCAGTGTCCATGATCTTCACGATGAGGCTGTGAACCTGGAAGAAGCGGAAAAAGGGCTTGTGAAGGAGTTTACTTTTTGTCCGGTGGAGATGACATTTGATATGACGCATGAGGTACCCAGAGATGTGAAATATTGTTTTATCAGCATTACTAAGGAGGCCTTTGCCAATATTATGAAGCACAGTAATGCCACAAAGGTGCAGCTGATCCTTCGGGAACATCCGGCACTTTATCAGTTGTGCGTGGAAGATAACGGAACCGGAGCTTTTTACGATCCGGGGAATTCTGGCATGGGAATTGGAAACATGAAAGAGCGTGTGAAGGCTCTTGGAGGAACCATGCAGATTTTCGTGGATAAGGGATTTCGTATTTTTATTACAATTCCCAAGTAACTGATGTGACTGGAATAAGACAAAAAGAGAGTTGGAAATGAGAATTATAATTGTAGATGATGACTGCCTGGTAGCAGGAGCTCTGAAAACTATTTTGGAAGTCAATGAGGATGTGGAAGTGCTGGACACCGGTGCGGATGGAAAACAGGCTTGCCAGCTTTACGAAAAATATGAGCCGGATGTGCTTCTTATGGATATCCGGATGAAGGAAATGGACGGACTGGAGGCTTCAGAGCATATCCTGAAAAGACATCCGAAGGCGAAAATTTTGCTTCTGACGACATTTTCGGATGATGAATACATCGTAAAAGCCTTGCGTCTTGGAGCAAAGGGCTACCTTTTGAAGCAGGATTATGGCAGTATTTTGCCGGCTCTGCGGGCAGTTTATTCTGGACAGACGGTCTTTGGAACGGAGATCGTTTCAAAAATTCCAGATTTGCTGCAGGGTGAAAAAAAGTTTGACTACAGCAGTTATAATATTAATACGAGAGAATTTGAGATTATTGAGCTGATTGCCAATGGATACAGTAATAAGGAGATTGCGGCGGAGCTTTTTCTAAGCGAGGGAACGGTGCGAAATTATCTGAGCACTATTCTGGAAAAACTGCAGCTTCGGGACCGCACCCAGGTGGCTGTATTTTATTACCAGCACAGGTAAGATTTGGATGCCTTTTGCCATGGAAAATGCAAAAAAGTACAGACGTAAGTAAAGAAATATGTTATAATGTGGGCGCTTAATCAGTTGCTTTATCAGGAAGCGTTAATTAAACAAGGAGGAACTCATCATGAGTGATTATGTGATCATAACAGATACTTCTGCGGATATTCCTGCAGATGTTTTAGATAAAGGTCAGATTAAACTGATTTCTATGGTATATCAGTTAAATGGAGAGGAGTGTCCGCACAGAAATCCGGGAAACTGGGACAGTAAGGCTTTTTATGACAAACTGCGTGCAGGCGGAACCGGAAGCACATCCCAGATTTCTCCAGCTACATATACAGAATACTTTGAGCCATTTCTGAAAGAAGGTAAAGATATTCTTTATATTTCCCTGTCCGGCGGACTGACTTCTACCTGGCAAAGCTCTCATATTGCAGCGACAGATCTGCAGGAGGCGTATCCGGAGCGCAGAATTTTCTGTATAGATTCTCTTGCTGCAACTGGCGGTCAGGGAATTCTGGTAATTCTGGCAGCTAAGAACCAGGAAAAAGGAATGTCTCTGGAAGAAAATGCAGCATGGCTGGAAGAGAATCGTCTGCACATCTGTCACTGGTTTACTGTAGACGATCTGGATTTTCTGAAACGTGGCGGACGTATTTCTCCCACTATTGCATGGATCGGTGGGAAACTGAAAATCAAGCCTATCCTTCGGATCATTGAGGATGGAACCCTGGCAATTCCTGAGAAGGTACGTGGTTCCAAGGCCGCGATGAATACTATTGTTTCCAAATATATCAGTTCAGGGATAAATGAGGAGTATCCTTATGTATTTATCTGCCATGGTGATGCCACAGAGCAGGCCCAGAAGGAGAAAGAGGCTATTCTGGAGGCTGTTCCGCAGGCACAGGTTACAATTATGCCCATGAGTCCGATCATAGGAATTCATACAGGACCTGGTGTGCAGGCAGTGATTTATTTCGGAAATAATCGTTGATATCAAAAGTCATTCAGCGTTCCAAATGTATACCCCATCTCTTCCCATCTGGTCAGCAGTTCGTCCAGAATCTGACCGTTGGTGGAAGAGGTATTATGGAGCAGGACGATAGCACCTGGGTGGATACGTGTAAGAAGCTTCTCGAAGGCTTCCTCTTTGGTTGGCTGTTTATCCTGGTACCAGTCTACATAGGCAAGACTCCAGAAAAAGGTTTTATATCCCAGCTCTATTGCCATGGACAGATTGGTTGTACTATAAATTCCCTGAGGCGGCCGGTAGAATTTTATCATGGATTCACCGGTTGCTTCTTTATATAGATTTTCAACGCCCTCCAGCTGTTTCTTAAAGCTTTCCATTGAGGAAATTCCGGACATATCCGGGTGGGTGAGGGTATGGTTTCCCACGATATGTCCTTCTTTAACCATTTCTGTTATCAGATCAGGATTGTCTTTTATGAAATTTCCAACTATGAAAAAAGTTGCTCTTACGTTGTGCTTTTTTAACGCATTGAGGATTGGTGTGGTATTGCCATTTTCGTAACCGCAATCGAAGGTAAGATAAATTATTTTTTCTTGTGTGTCTTTTGCAAAAAAGGCATTGTAGCGGGCAAGTTCTTCAATGGAAGCATTTCCTATAGGGCGTTTTCCCTTTTCCTGAAAACTCAGTCCCCAGCTGGTGCTGTTTGACGAGGTAGCAACTGCGTTCGGAGAATAACAGTGATGAATGATTACCCTGGCAGCAGAACCAGCCGCAAAGGACAGGGCAAAGAGCAGGGGAACTCCGGCATAGTGGAGGATGCTTTCCTTCAGTCTTTGAAATGAAAATCCGGGAAATTTCATGGAAAAAAACCTCGTGGAGCGCTTTTTTACAGATATATGAAAAAAAGAAGAGTTTATGAATTAGATGTAAAAAGAAAGCAAAAGCTGACCATAAATTAAGCCACCAGCATCGACGTTTACTGGTGGCTTAAATCTGTTCCATATCCAATGGAGAATACCTCTCTTTCTTAAAATTATGCGTTTAAAACAATTGGAATTAAAGGCTTACGTTCTTGGTGGACTATACCTCGCTTTACTTAAACTATAAAAGAATTAAGATGTTTCTTTCTATTTCTGGTGGTCCGTACCTCTCTTTCTCAGATTATAAGTAAATAACTTATGTTTTCGGTGGTCTCACTCCTTTTTGTTTTTATTTTTAAGTCCCTTTTGTTTTATGAACTTACTATAACAGATTACTTTGTATTTGTCAACAAGAAAATAGAAAAAATATTATTTTTATTAAAATAAAAAGTTTATACATACAAAATGAGAGAATATTCAGATAATATTGCAGGAGAGAATGTGGTATGATAGGTACAACAGGAATATGGCTTTTCAACGTGATAAAGTGTGGGAAGCTGTGTTGCAGAAGATGAGGAGGAAACAAAGATGTTAAACGCAATTCTTGACGAATTAAAGCTGGATGCTCTTATAATTACGGATCCGTATAACATGCGCCATGTAAGCGGTTTTCGTGGCGGCGAAGGAGCTTTATATATTTCAGCAGCACAGAAGGTGCTGATTACAGATTCACGTTACACGGAACAGGCTGGTAAGGAAAGTGATTTTACAGTAATTGAAGAGTGCCGTGCGCATAACCGTCAGACTATTTTAAAAGAGTGTATGGAAAATGAAAACGTAAGCGGTGATTTTCATATGGGATATGAAGATCAGTCCATGCTTTGCTGTGATTTCCACAAGCTGAAAAAGGAACTGCCGGTCCAGACCTGGACACCTCTTGGAAGTAAAATTGACGCTCTTCGTCAGATCAAAACAGAAGAAGAACTGGAATGTCTTGCAAGAGCTGAGGAAATCGGTGACAAAGCCTTTGCAGAACTTCTGAAAGTGGTAAAGCCGGGAATGACAGAGCTTGAGGTTGCTGCAGAACTGGAGTATTTGATGAAAAAAGAAGGGGCTGAGGATTTAAGCTTTAATACTATTATCGCTTCCGGTCTGAATTCTTCCATGCCTCATGCAATCCCAGGATACAAGAAGCTGGAAGAGGGCGATTTTGTCACCTGTGATTTCGGCTGTAAATATAAGGGATACTGTTCTGATATGACACGTACTTTTGTACTTGGAAAAGCAAGTGATAAGCAGAAAGAAATCTATAATGTAGTATTAAAGGCACAGCTGGCAGGTCTTGCAGCAGTGAAGTCAGGAGTTAGTGGAGCCAGTGTAGATAAGGTTGCAAGAGATATTATCACAGAGGCGGGATATGGAGAATATTTCGGTCACGGGCTTGGCCACAGTGTAGGTCTTTTCATTCATGAAAGTCCGCGCCTGTCTCCATCTGACGATACCATTCTGAAAGCAAATATGATCGAGACTGTTGAGCCTGGTATCTATGTACCAGGATTTGGCGGCGTTCGTATTGAGGATATGGTAGTGGTAACTGAGGATGGCTGCCGGAATCTGGCACATTCTCCTAAGGAACTGATTGAGATTCCTGTTGAGAAATAAGTAAACAAATATTAAAATGTAAATATTGTTATTGAAATATAGAAAGGAATAAGAAAATGCTCAAACAATTATCAATTTTCGCGGAAAATATCAAAGGAAAAATGCAGCAGGTAACAGGAATTTTACTGGAAGAAGATATCAATATTCTTGGTTCTGTGACCAACGACAGCGCAGAATACGGAATTGTACGTATGGTTGTTTCTAAACCAGAGGAGGCGTTGGAAGCTCTTACAAAGGCCGGCTTTATCTGTAAGCTCAGCGATGTGTTGGGAATTGAGGTAAAGGATGAGGTGGGCAATCTTAACAGGCTTCTTCTCAGTCTTCAGGAGAGCAATATTAACATTGATTATCTGTATCTGTCCTTCAATCGTGCTACCGGACTTCCGATCATGGTACTTCATGTGCCGGATATCTGCGAGGTTGAGGCATGCCTGACAAGTAAGGGATTTAATTCTATTTCTGAGGTTCATTAAGAGCAGAAAGTTTAACCGAATCAAGCAAGTAGCGAAGCGGACCTGGAATATCCGCTTGACATTGATGCCAGAAAGAATTGGGCACTGCAGTTTTTGCATAGAACTCCGAATAATTGGAAAAACTACCGTTATCAATCTTTAGGAGGTTAAGATATGTTACGGTATTTGCCTATTCGGAAGATTCACGCAAGACAAATTCTGGATTCCAGAGGCAACCCCACTGTGGAAGTGGAAGTGACAGTGGGTGAGGGCATTATTGGAATTAATGGATATACAGGCCGTGCGGCAGTTCCATCTGGAGCGTCCACGGGTAAATTCGAGGCATTAGAGCTAAGAGATGGTGACAAAGGAAATTATAAAGGATTAAGCGTACAAAGGGCTGTGGACAATGTAAACACCAAAATTGCAGAAGCAATTTTAGGTGAGAATGCATTGGATCAGACCTACATCGATGCACTGCTTATTCAGGCAGATGGCACAGACAACAAGGGCAATCTGGGAGCAAATGCTACACTTGGCACATCAATGGCAGTTGCAAGGGCAGCTGCTATGGCGCTTCGGATTCCGCTTTATCAGTATATTGGTGGTTGTCATGCAAACAGAATGCCGGTGCCTATGATGAATATTCTAAACGGTGGGCGGCATGCGGACAATACGGTAGATCTTCAGGAGTTTATGATCATGCCGGTTGGTGCTTCCTGTTTTTCAGAAGGAATTCGTATGTGCGTGGAAATTTACCAGTCTCTGAGGGTTATTCTGAAAAAGAAAAATCTGTCCACTGCAGTGGGGGATGAAGGTGGTTTTGCACCGGACCTAAAGGACTCCAGGGAAGTACTGGAGCTGATCATTGAGGCTGTAAAAAATGCAGGATATGAGCCTGGAAAAGAGATTGGAATTTCCATTGATGCTGCCGCAAGTGAGCTTTACGATGGCGAAAAAGATGGATACTATTTTCCTGGGGAAAGCAAGATGACTGGAAAAGAAGTAATCCGGGATTCCAATGAAATGATTAACTATTATGAAGACCTGTTGGATGAATTTCCAATCGTTTCCATTGAAGATGGGCTTCAGGAGGATGACTGGGAGGGCTGGAAGGCTATGACGGAGCGGCTTGGCAGCCGGGTACAGCTGGTAGGAGATGACCTTTTTGTGACGAATATTAAAAGGCTTTCCTGTGGGATTAAGCTGGGAACTGCCAATGCTATTTTGATCAAGGTGAACCAGATCGGCACACTTACAGAATCTCTTGAAGCAGTAGAACTGGCTGCAAGAGCCGGTTATCGTTCTGTCATTTCCCACCGTTCGGGTGAAACGGAGGATTCCTTTATTGCAGATCTGGCTGTGGCCACAGGTGCAGGTCAGATTAAGACCGGAGCACCATGCCGCTCAGACCGAAATGCCAAGTATAATCAGCTATTGCGGATACATGAGCAGCTGGGAGGGCTGTCGGTGTATGAGAATCCGTTTGCATAATTTGCCCAAATTCAAGAGAAAAAATAGTTGAAATCAAAAGCTGGCTATGGTACAATATTCTCTAGTTGATTAGGAGGTGTAACCACGTGCAGATTTTAAGAACGATTTTAACAATTCTTTTTGTTATAGATTGTATTGCCCTTACCGTAGTAGTCCTTATGCAGGAAGGTAAGTCACAGGGACTCGGTGCGATTGCCGGTGCTGCAGACACATACTGGGGTAAGAACAAAGGACGTTCCATGGAGGGCGGTCTTGTTAAGGCAACTACAGTTATGGGCGTTTTGTTCTTTGTACTTGCAGTTGTATTGAACCTGAATTTCTAAGAGAATGAACTGACTGGGAAACACTCTTGTTGATCTGATCGCAAGGGTGTTTTTTACTTTATAATGTAATGGGAAATTATTCCATAATGCAATAGAAAGATTCAAGAAGGAGACAAGTTGAGTAAAGACAGAAATTTTGACAAAAGAAAAAAATTTATGATGGAGCTTTTGGGAGATCCGGTATATCAGCCTATGCGTTTCAGAGAAATTGCAGGTCTTCTTCGCCTTTCCAAGGAAGAGAAGAAGGATTTGTACCGCGTTCTGGATGAGCTGGTGGCAGAGGGAAAGGCAGACCTGGATTCCAAAGGACGTTATTCTAAGGTAATAGGAAGAAAGCGTGGAAAAGATAAATACAGCGACCGTAAACACAGCAGACGCTGTGAGGAAGATGATATGGAGTTCCGCCTCGCACGCCTGGAGAACGAATATGCTGACAGACCTTCTGTAGAGGGAACTTTTATTGGACATCCTAAGGGATTTGGTTTTGTGGAGATTGAAGGAGAAGATAACGATGTGTTTATTCCGGAAGATGCTGCCGGAACAGCCATGCATCAGGACAAGGTGCGTGTTATCATTACCAAAGAATCACAGGAAGGCAGACGTCGTGAGGGAATCGTGGTAAAAATCCTGGAAAGAGGCATGACGGAAATCGTTGGTACTTACGAGAACAGCCGGGATTTCGGCTTCGTAGTAAGTGATAATCCTAAGTTTTCCAAGGATGTATTTATTCCAAGAAAAGATTCCCAGGGAATCAAGGATGGGGATAAAGTGGTGGTAGAGATTACCAGCTACGGAAGTAAGAACCGCAATCCGGAAGGAAAGATCAAGGAGAATCTGGGAAGTTGCCGCGCTCCTGGAACAGATATCCTTGCAATTGTGAAAAGCTTCGGTATTCCAAGTGAATTTCCGGACAAGGTGATCCGTCAGGCAGACCGTGTACCAGACCATGTATTGGATGCAGACCGGGATGGCAGATTGGATCTTTGCCATCTTCAGACGGTTACTATTGACGGAGAAGATGCAAAGGATCTGGATGATGCGGTTACTTTGACCAAGGAGAACGGCATTTATCATCTGGGAGTACACATTGCAGATGTCAGTAATTATGTTCAGGGAGGAAGTGCCCTTGACCGTGAAGCTTTGAAGCGTGGAACTAGTGTTTATCTGGCTGATCGTGTGATTCCTATGCTTCCGGTACGGCTTTCCAATGGAATCTGCTCCCTGAACCAGGGACAGGATCGTCTCACTTTAAGCTGTCTTATGGATATTGATGAGAAGGGAAATATGGTTTCCCACAAGATTGCAGAGACCGTGATTTGTGTAGATGAGAGAATGAATTATACAGATGTGAAGAATATTCTGGAAGATACTGATGAAGAGGCAAAGCAGCGCTATGAAAAACTTGTGCCGATGTTTTTCCTGATGAAGGAGCTTTCCGAGCTGCTTCGTAGAAACCGTCACCATAGAGGTTCCATTGATTTTGATTTCCCGGAAAGCAAGATTATTCTGAATGCTGCGGGAAGAGCCATTGACATCAAACCATATGAGGCAAATGTGGCAACCAGAATTATTGAAGACTTCATGCTTATGGCAAATGAGACTGTGGCAGAGGAGTGTTGCAGGGACGATATGCCATTTGTTTACCGTACCCATGAAACACCGGATCCGGAGAAAGTGGAGAGCCTTTTAACGCTTCTTCACAATCAGGGTGTGCCAGTACAGAAGCATGGACAGGAGATCACTCCCAAGGAGATACAGACTATTCTGGAGAGCATTGAGGGGCTTCCAAATGAACCCCAGATCAGCAGGCTTACTCTCAGGACCATGAAGCAGGCGAAATACACCACGCAGTGTTGTGGACACTTTGGACTTGCAGCCAAATATTATTGCCATTTTACTTCCCCGATCCGCCGTTATCCGGATCTTCAGATTCACAGGATCATCAAGGACCGACTTCGTGGACGTCTGGAAAGAGAAGGGAAAACAGAACATTATAAAGAAATTCTGGAAGACGTTGCACGTCAGTCCAGCGTGTGTGAACGCCGGGCAGACGAGGCAGAACGGGAATCAGATAAGCTGAAAAAAGCAGAATACATGTCGTACCATATTGGGGAAGAATTTGAGGGAATTATTTCCGGTGTAACCGGTTGGGGTTTTTATGTGGAGCTTCCTAACACGGTAGAAGGACTGGTTCATGTAAATACATTACGGGATGATTATTATACCTTTGACCAGGATGCATATGAGCTGATCGGGGATGTGACCCATAAGGTTTTTGCACTGGGACAGAAGGTGCGTGTAAGGGTTGCAGAGGCGGATACCATGTTAAAAACGGTAGATTTTGTTCTGGCAGAGGAGCATGACTGGGAAAAATAACTTTCATTTATAACAAGTGTCGCCTACAGGCGATGGTCCATACAGGGAGGAACTTATGGCAAAAAAACCAGGAATCAAACTGATTGCAAATAATAAAAAAGCGTTTCATGATTATTTCATTGAGGATACCTATGAGGCTGGAATCGCTCTGGCAGGAACAGAAGTAAAATCCCTGCGTATGGGTAAATGCAGCGTGAAGGAATCCTTTGTGAGAATTCAGAATGGGGAAGTTTATATTTACGGAATGAATATCAGCCCATACGAGAAGGGAAATATTTTTAATAAGGATCCTTTGCGTATCCGTAAGCTTCTGCTTCATCGTAGTGAGATCAATAAGATGGAAGCCAAATTAAAGGAAAAAGGTCTTACGCTTGTGCCAATTAAGGTTTATTTTAAAGACAGCCTTGTAAAAGTAGAAATCGGCATGGCAAGAGGTAAAAAACTGTATGACAAACGTCAGGATATTGCCAAGAAAGACCAGAGAAGAGAAGCTGAACGCGATTTCAAAGTGAAGAATCTGTATTAACAAAAGAGAACTGCTATGGAAGAGAAAATAAAAGAAACAATAAAAGAAACAACAAAAGAAAAACGTATGATGAAAACAGTGGAGGATTCCAGAACCGAGCAGGTGCACCTGATCATGCACCAGCATTTAAACGCAGGAGGCAGACTGTTCGGAGGAATGCTGATGCAGTGGGTGGATGAGGTGTCTGGCGTGGTTGCTATGCGCCACTGTGGGACTTACCGTGTGACAACCGCTGCAGTAGA
Source organism: uncultured Blautia sp. (assembly GCA_934394545.1). Taxonomy (GTDB): domain Bacteria; phylum Bacillota; class Clostridia; order Lachnospirales; family Lachnospiraceae; genus Blautia_A. Next base: position 13,175 of record CAKRRG010000037.1, on the reverse strand, counting down.
TAATTTACAGTTTAAAGAACCGGTTTACGAGGGCGAAATTCTTGTCATGATCGGTTATGTGACCTATGTGGGAAATACTTCCATGGAAGTGGAAATTGATTCCTATGTGGAACGTGGAGATGGAATGCGGTATCTGGTGAATCGTGCATTTTCTGTGATGGTAGCAGTGGATGAGAAGGAACGTCCTACCCAGATCCCAGGATTAGATATCCGTACAGAGGCAGAGAAAGGGCGCCATGAGGCAGCGGTGCTTCGCAGGGAGATGCGTAAGGAACGAAGGTACGCCGGATTCTAAGAAAATACACGAAATGAAACAAGTTTAGACAATTTTTCCCATAAGCAACCATTCCGAAGCACAGGAAAACATCCTATAATGAAAATCAGAATTGGAGAAGAAAAACTAGGAGGGTATTTAAGAAGCTGGAAGGAATTTCAGCTAATGAATACCGGAATACAAAGCTTTAATGGCCTTTGGAAAATGTTTCAAAAACTGCGAAAAGTCTAAAAATTGTATGAAATCATTCCACCTTCGGTTGACAAGTCTGCCATACTCTGTAATAATAATGGAGAACAAAAAGTGGATTGTTAGTTCCGTTTTGTGGGAGGAATATATATTATGAAAAAACGTTATTTAGTTCTTGCAGCTCTTCTTGTAACTGCTGTGGCGGTTGCGGGATGTGGCAAGAAAAAAGGTGAGGACACAACACAGGACGCCCAGGTTACGGTGGCTCCTGCTGAGGATACAGATACAGCCCAGACTGAGGACGGATCACTTGTGGAGATGCAGAAGTCTGAGGAAGAGGACATTCAGAATGTAATTGGTGAAAAGACAACGACTGCATCTAAATTGGTGATCATAAATGGAACCGGAGCTACGGTTAAGGGACTTTATATTCGTCCGACTACCGATGACGACGATGACTGGGGCACGGAGTTGATCAATGGATTGTTTACTCTGGCCGATGAGGATAAGGCACTTTATTATTATGAACCGGATGAGAAGGATGCAGATGGAAATATAGTTACAAGCTATGATATACGAATCGTCTATGAGGATGAGGATTATACAGATTGCTACTTCCGTAAGCTTCCTTTGAAGCAGATCTCACAGATCACGCTTCGCATGGAGGGAACTGTTGAAGACGGCATTCCGTATGCTACTTATCTTACCGGCAGCAGCAAGAAGGAGACTTCTACGTTAAGTGAAGTAATGGCCCGTCTTGGTCTGGATGACAGTGATAATAGCGATGACAGCAGCAGTGACACCGATTCTGACGAGAATACGGTAACACCGACTCCTCAGGGTTCCACATCTACGGAAACCCCTGCTACTGTGACTCCGCAGCCGACACAGGCTCCCTCTGCTGACACAGATCCGGATGACTCCAGTGCTGATGCTGCGAAGCAGTATATCGGACAGCCTCTTTCCAGTTTGGTTGCAGCTCTCGGAGATGCAAATGGAAGTGACTATGAGAATGAGCCAGAAACGGGAGAGACAGGGTATCATTATTATGATTCCTTTACTGTTTCCACAACGGTAGATGAGAGTGGCAATGAGATCGTTGCCGGTGTATGGTAAAGGACATGAATAAGAATATAAAATAAGGCAGGAAAAAAATAATGGAAATGAAAAGAGTTTTATTAAAATTAAGTGGCGAGGCTTTGGCCGGCCCGAAGAAAACTGGTTTTGATGAGGCTACTGTTCTTGCAGTAGCGAAGCAGATCAAGGCAATTTCTGACGAGGGCGTACAGATTGGAATTGTGATCGGTGGAGGAAATTTCTGGAGAGGACGTACCAGTGAGACGATTGACCGTAATAAGGCAGACCAGATCGGTATGCTTGCTACCATCATGAACTGTATCTATGTATCAGATCTTTGCAGATATACCGGGATGAAGACAGAAATTTATACACCATTTGCATGTGGCGCATTTACCAGCCTGTATTCCAAGGACAGTGTGGAGGAGAGCTTTGCACAGGGCAAGCTGGTATTCTTCGCAGGTGGTACCGGACATCCGTACTTTTCTACAGATACAGCTACTGTTCTTCGTGCAGTTGAGATCCAGGCAGATGCCATCCTTCTTGCCAAGGCAGTAGATGGTATTTATGACAGTGATCCTAAGATAAATCCCAATGCTGTGAAGTACGATGAAATCTCTATTCAGGAGGTTGTTGATAAGAAGCTTGCTGCTATGGACTTGACAGCTTCTATTATGTGTCTGGAGCAGAAGATGCCGATGCTGGTGTTTGCTCTTGATGAGGAGAACAGCATTGTCAATACCGTTCATGGGAAATTCTCAGGAACGAAGGTTACTGTATAAATAATACCGGCACATAAGGTGCTAAGAACAGGATAATACTGCTTACCGGCAGAAAATCATAAAGAGGGAGATTAATTTTATGGATGAAAGAATTCAGAAGTATGAAGAGAAAATGAAAAAGACACTGGGAAGCTTAGAAGCTGAGCTGGCAACCATCCGTGCAGGTCGTGCCAATCCTCATATCCTTGATAAGCTGACTGTGGATTATTACGGAAGTCCGACACCACTTCAGCAGGTTGCAAATGTTACCGTTCCGGAAGCCCGTATGATCCAGATCCAGCCATGGGAATCCAGTCTGATCAAGGGAATTGAGAAAGCAATCCTTACATCTGATCTCGGTCTGAATCCGAATAATGACGGTAAAGTGATTCGTCTTGTTTTCCCTGAACTTACAGAGGAACGACGTAAAGAGCTGGTTAAGGATGTTAAGAAGAAAGGTGAGGCTGGAAAGGTTGCAGTCCGTAATATTCGTCGTGATGCGAATGATGCATACAAAAAGCTGAAAAAAGAAGAGGATGTGTCTGAGGACGAAATCAAAGAATTAGAGGACAAAATCCAGAAGCTTACGGATAAGTACATCAAGGATATAGACGCAGCAGTAGAGGCTAAGGGCAAGGAAATCATGATTGTATAAGGGAGCCTGCCCAGACAGTCTTTATAGAGAAATGGCAAGGAGAGCTCTTTACAGGAGCTCTTTTCTGCCTTATAAAGAATCAGGAAAAATTTGAATACAAGGAGAAAATTATGAACGTACCCAATCATATTGCCATTATTCTGGATGGTAACGGGCGCTGGGCCAAGGCAAAGGGAATGCCCCGCGGTTATGGACACATGAAAGGCTGTGCCAATCTGGAGCAGGTCTGCTATGACATTAAGGATCTGGGAGTAAAATATCTGACTGTTTATGCATTCTCCACGGAGAACTGGAAGAGATCCAGGGAGGAAGTGGATGGTCTTATGAAGCTATTCCGCAGCTATCTGAAGAAGTGTATTAAGATATCCAGAGACAATAAAATGAAGATCAAGATCATTGGTGATATTTCTGCTTTTGCGCCGGATATTCAGGAAAGTATCCGGAAATTAGAAGAGTTTTCCAAGGATTATGATGAGCTGTACTTCCAGATCGCCATGAATTACGGAAGCCGTGATGAGATTACAAGAGGAATGCGAAAAATGGCACAGGATGTGTCAGATGGAAAAGTTTCTCCGGATCAGATCACAGAGGATACGATTGGAAGCTACCTGGATACTGCAGGTGTGCCGGATCCGGATCTTCTGATCCGTACCAGTGGTGAACAGAGACTTTCCAACTTCCTGATGTGGCAGCTGGCTTACACGGAATTCTATTTTACAGACGTGGCATGGCCGGATTTTCATAAAGCAGAATTAGTACAGGCTATTGAGAAATATAATCAAAGAGACAGAAGATATGGCGGTGTGAAGGAGGAATAAAATGTTTAAGACACGGCTTTTGAGTGGAATCGTCCTGGTTGCAGTAGCGCTTCTGACCATTATCAGTGGAGGATATGTATTATTTTTTACATTGCTTGGAATTTCCCTGATCGGAATGCAGGAATTGTATAAGGTTATGAATGTGCGCAAGGAGAGTTTCAATGCCTTGGAAATTGCAGGATATACAGGAGCTGTAATTTATTACATACTGATGATGCTGAACTTTGAAAAATACGGAATGATGGGCGTAATCCTTGCATTTATGATTTTTATGTTTATCTATGTATTTACTTATCCGAAATTTAAAGCAGATCAGGTGATGCCAGCCTTTTTCGGTGTTGTATATGTGGCAGTGATGCTTTCCTTCATTTATCTTACCAGAAATCTTCCGAATGGTAAATTTCTGGTCTGGCTGATTTTCCTTTGCTCCTGGGGCTGCGATACCTGCGCTTATTGTGTGGGAATGCTGATCGGTAAGCATAAGATGGCGCCTGTTCTCAGTCCCAAGAAATCTGTTGAGGGTGGAATCGGAGGAGTTGCAGGAGCTGCACTTCTGGGTGTGATCTATGCAGCCGCAACAAGTGGTCCCATGGCTGAGTATGCGCTGATCTGTGCAGTTGGTGCGCTGATTTCCATGGTAGGAGATCTGGCTGCTTCTGCAATTAAGAGAAACCAGGGAATTAAGGACTATGGCAAGCTGATTCCGGGACATGGTGGAATTCTGGATCGTTTTGACAGTGTGATTTTTACAGCACCGGCAATTTATTTTCTGGCAAAACTGGTACTGGGAATATAATAGCCGGAGAGGAAATGAAAGGAAATTTACATGAAGAAAATTGCAATTTTAGGGTCAACCGGTTCTATTGGAACACAGACATTAGATGTGGTAAGAGCGAACGGTGATATTCAGGTGCTGGGAATCAGTGCCGGAAGAAATGTAAAAATGCTGGAAGAGCAGGCCAGAGAATTTCATCCTAAGCTGATTGCTGTATGGGATGAAAACGCAGCCAAAGATCTGTCCGTTCGTCTGTCAGATATGGATGTAAAGATTGTGTCTGGTATGGACGGACTTCTGGAGCTTGCCCGGATGCCCCAGACGGATATTCTGGTTACTGCTGTTGTGGGCATGATTGGAATCCGTCCGACTATGGAGGGTATCAAAGCAGGTAAGGACATTGCCCTTGCCAACAAAGAAACTCTGGTTACAGCCGGTCACCTGATCATACCTATGGCAAAGGCGCACGGGGTACAGATCCTTCCGGTAGATAGTGAGCATAGCGCAATTTTCCAGGCACTGCATGGAGAAAGTCGTAATCAGGTTGAGAAGCTTCTGATTACTGCTTCCGGCGGACCTTTTCGTGGAAAAAAGAGAGCAGATCTGGAAAAGGTTACTCTTGCAGATACTCTGAAGCATCCGAACTGGGTGATGGGACAGAAGATTACTGTGGATTCTGCAACATTGGTAAATAAAGGTCTGGAAGTGATGGAGGCAAGATGGCTGTTTGATGTGGATCTGGAACATATCCAGGTAGTGGTTCAGCCAAAGAGTATTATCCATTCTATGGTAGAGTTTAAGGATGGTGCTGTTATGGCACAGCTTGGAACTCCGGATATGCGTCTCCCGATTCAGTATGCACTGTATTATCCGCAAAGGAGATTTCTGGATGGAGAAAGACTGGATTTTCATAAATTAAGAGAAATCACGTTCGAGGATCCGGATATGGATACATTCCTGGGACTTCCTATGGCAATGGAGGCCGCCAGAAAGGGTGGCAGTATGCCTACGGTATTTAATGCGGCCAATGAGCTGGCGGTTAAGAAGTTTTTACAGGAAAAAATCAGTTTCCTGGATATTTACGACATTATTGCACAGTCTATGGACAGACATAAAGTGATTACAGAGCCTGACCTTGAGGAAATACTGGCTGTAGAAGACGAGACTTATAAATGGATTGAAAGCAGGTGGTAGGTTGAAAATAATTCTGGCAATTTTGATTTTTAGTGCGATCATACTTTTTCATGAATTAGGACATTTCCTTCTGGCAAAGAAAAATAAGATCGTGGTAACGGAATTCTCTCTTGGTATGGGTCCAAGGCTGATCAGCACAGTAAAGAACGGAACCAGATATTCGTGGAAGCTGTTTCCTATTGGCGGATCCTGTGCCATGATGGGAGAAGATATGGAGGATGAGGCACCTGGAACCTTTAATGGAGCACCCGTCTGGGGGAGAATCGCAACCGTTGCAGCAGGTCCGATATTTAACTTTATCCTGGCATTTGTAATTACGGTTATCATTGTTTCTTTGGTAGGTTATGACCCGGCAGAAGTTACTAAGGTAGAGAAGGGCTCTACGGTAGCGGAGGCAGGGCTTCAGGAAGGGGATGTGATCAAGGAGTATCAAGGGTATCACATTGATCTGGCAAGAGACCTTTACCTGTATATGTATTTGAATAGCCCACAGGAAAATGAAACCATTCATATGACAGTAGAACGGGATGGCAAGGATGTGGAACTGACTTTCAAGCCGGATGTGCAGGTAAGATATCTGCTTGGTTTTAATCGGAAAAGTACGGATTCTCTTGAGGTTGAGTCTTTGATCCCGGGAATGGGATTGTCTGAAACCGGCGTGGAACCAGGAGATGTGATCACGTCTATTAATGGCACTAAGCTGGAAAACGCAGAGGATTATACCGCCTATCTTGCAAAGCATCCTCTTACAGATGAGACTGTAACGATTACTTATGAACGTAATGGACTTGAATACACGGCTGATGTGACACCATCAGAATTCCGCACAGCTGTGTTAAGCTTCTCTTATAATCTGGCATATACAAAAGCTGAGGGTATGGGAGTACTGAAATACGGTGCTTTGGAGATGAAGTATCTGATCCGTTCCACATTGCTCAGCCTGAAAGAACTTTTTACAGGTGGATTAGGCATGAAGGATTTAAGCGGTCCGGTGGGCGTTGTGGATGCAATTGGCAGCACGTATGAGGAAAGTAAGAGTGAGGGCATATTGGCAATTTGGGTAAACCTGCTTTACATGGCAGCGCTTTTATCTGCAAATCTTGGCGTCATGAATTTACTTCCGCTGCCGGCATTGGATGGGGGCCGTCTGGTATTTCTGATTATTGAAGCAATCCGTAAGAAGCCTGTGAACCGTCAGGCAGAGGGGATGATTCATTTCGCTGGATTGATGGTATTGATGCTGCTGATGGTTGTGGTTATGTATAATGATATTCTGAAAATCTTTTAAACGAATCAAGTTATATAGTATTTAAAACTACGTGATGACGTAAATGAAAAAAGAATAACTTGACACCAAAACAATTATACTTTATACTAAAATAGTTTTATAATAAAACTATTCGTGGAGGATATTGTTTTGGAAAGTGCATATAAAAGCAGTTTAAAGAGTTTAAAAATCGGAGATAAGGTGGCAAAGCTCCCTATCATACAGGGAGGAATGGGGGTAGGCGTGAGCAGAAGCTCTCTGGCTGGTGCAGTGGCAGCAGAAGGAGGAGTGGGAGTTATTTCCACGGCTCAGATTGGATATGATGAGGAAGGCTTTGAAAAGAATCAGGCAGAATGTAATCTGAAAGCAATCGGAAAACATATTTTGAAAGCCCGGGAAATCGCATGTGGAAAGGGATTGATCGGTGTGAATATTATGGTTGCCCTGAAGCATTATAAAGAACATGTGAAAGCTGCTGTGGAAGCAGGAGCAGATGTAATTATCAGTGGCGCAGGACTCCCTATGGAACTGCCTGAGCTGGTACCGGAAATATGCAGGACAAAGATTGCACCTATTGTTTCTTCAAAAAGAGCGGCCAATCTGATTCTGAAAATGTGGGCACATAGATATCATCGTACGGCTGACTTTATTGTGGTAGAAGGTCCCAAGGCCGGTGGACATCTGGGCTTTTCCAAAGAACAGCTGGCAGATCGGGAAGAACTGGATTTTGACCAGGAAATCAGAGACATTATAGCATGTAAGAAGGAGTATGAGGGAAAATTTGGAAGAAACATACCAGTGGTGGTTGCCGGCGGGATTTTTGACCGGAAAGACATTGAGCATGCGATAGCACTTGGGGCAGATGGAGTACAGATTGCCAGCCGGTTTGTGGCTACCAAAGAGTGTGATGCAGATGAAAATTATAAAATGGCATATGTAAATGCCAGGGAAGAGGATGTGCAGATTATCCAAAGTCCGGTAGGAATGCCGGGAAGAGCTCTTGGAAATCAGTTTGTGAAAGCAGCAGAGAAGGGAAGGATCCCAGTGAAAAAATGCTATAATTGCCTGGAAAAATGTAATCCGGCACAAGTGCCTTACTGTATTACCAAAGCATTGATCGATGCAGTAAATGGTGATGTGGAAAATGGGTTGATCTTTTGTGGAGCAAATGTAGGAAGGATCCATGAGATTACGACAGTGCATGAATTGATGAAAGAATTAGCAGAAGGATGATGTTTACTTATGGCGGGAGATGAGAAATCCCGCCATATTGATATTTACTGTAATTCTGCGATTCGTGTAACTCCCACATAAATTTCCTGTATTTTATACCAGGTGATATAATCCACAACTCCGGTTTCCGGAAGACCAAAAATATTCTGGAATTTCAGGACCGCTGCCTGGGTCTGTCTGCCGTATATTCCGTCAGGATTGACTTTGGGAAGAGCTGGATAAGCCTGACGAATAGCATTTAGCTGTTCCTGGATCTGGAGAACTTTGCTGCCTGAAGCTCCGATATCCAGATCATAGCCAGGCCAGGAGGAAGGGATTCCGGAGATTTCTTCTGCAACATTAATATACATGTCGTTTCCATAAAAATATCGCAAGATTTCGATTGCAGAGTATCCTTGATCTCCCAGGCGCTTGCTTCCCCATTGTGTCATCCAACCTCTGTCTTTGCACTGGATCCGCTCTCCATCGCAGTATTGTGTAAGAATAGGCTGGCGGACATTGGGGCGCGAAAGATAATTTTCAAATAATTCATCTACTATGCGGTCAATAGAGTCAAAAATATTACGTCCGCGAATCCATTTGTGGTCATACGCCGTGGAAGAAGTAATGGTGTAGTTTTTTCCTTTGTTACGATACCATTCTGTATATACCCGGTTTAAGGTAAAGGACATGATTGCCAGAACGTTCGCACGAATGGTATCGTCAGGCCATGTGGCGTAGATTTCGCTGCTGGCAACATTTTTGATGTAATCACGGTAGCGGACATAATAATCAGAGGCGGAATCATCTTCAGGTGGTCCGTCATGCACAATAACGTATTCTGGAATTACGACTTTACTTAGAACGATTTCACCGCTTTCATTTATCGGTTTGATTTCAGCCTCCTGTATTTTGGGAGGATATTCGTAAAAAAGAGTATGCGGTGGAATGACAATTCTTCCGTCAGAAAGAGAAGTCTGCCTGGGAGTCAAAAGGACAGGCTGTCTGGAGAGAACTACTGGCAGAACCTGTGTCCCCGCAATTTCTTTCTGATGAAAATCTTCGGCTTCAATTTGCATGGAATATTCCGCATAAGGCTGCGCTTCTTCGGATGCATTCAGGCTATATTCCAAAGGCGGTGTTTTTAATGGAAGTGCCGGAGTGCTTCCGGAGGAATCCGTTCGAAGCTCTTCAATAACACTATCTGGATCTCCGGTGTAGGAAATGCGGACAAGCGCATTTTCCACAGGCCGGTTGTCGGTGCTGGAATGGACAGTGATCTGTAAGGTTCCCTGGTCTGTGTTTGCCTGCTGTGCGCACAAATTTTTTTTGTAATACATGGACAACCTCATAAAATGCTCTTCTGGATATTATATGCGCGCAACTGGTGGATATTATGTGGGAAGAAAAATATCTTTTGCCTCAGATATTACATTATATTATAATATTTAGAAAAAGCACGAAAGAGGGAACAGCATGAAACACGTAAGAAGAAAAATCACAGGATACCTTTTGGCACTTGCATTGATTCTGGCAGGAGTCGTATTTCCGGAAAATGTAAGAACGGTTTTGGCTGCAGATTGCAGTATGACGGTGCATTTTCTGGATGTGGGGCAGGGACTGTCCATTCTGGTACAGTCGGAAGGACAGAATCTTTTATACGATGGAGGGCCAAGAAGCGCATCCAGCTATGTGGTTTCTTATCTGCAGGAACAAAATGTGTCAGAAATCAACTATATGATTTCCTCTCATTATGATGAAGACCATGTAAGCGGGCTGATTGGCTGTCTGAATGCGTTTCAGGTAGATCATGTAATAGGAGCAGATTACATCCACGACTCCTCTTTGTATGATTCTTTTATGGAGAGTGTGTCAGCACAAGGACTTGAAGTAGAGCATCCCTGTGTGGGAACGGAATATGAATTTGGCTCAGGAGAATTTACAGTTCTTTCACCAAAAGAAATCAGTAAAGATAGCAATGCCAATTCAGTGGCAATAAAGCTGACAAATGGAGAGAACAGTTTTATTTTTACAGGAGATGCGGATTATCACAGTGAGGCGGATATGGCAGCGTCCGGCATTGATCTGGATTGTGATGTGCTAAGTGTAGGACATCATGGATCTGCCACTGCCACAAGCTGGGATTTTCTTCAGGCTACAGTTCCGGAGTTTGCAGTGATCAGCTGTGGTGCCGGGAATATATATGGACATCCGGACGCGGACACCATGGAAAAACTGTCAGATATGGATATTCGGATATATCGGACGGATAAACAGGGGACAATTGTAGCTTCCTCTGATGGAAATAATATTTCCTGGAATATGGAACCCTGTGATGATGCTTCATCCGGCGATGAGAGCAGCGAGGGAGAGGCCTTCGAAGAATCTGGCTTTGCATCTGAAGCAGATGCCGGTCAGGAAACTGCCGAGATTTCAGAAAAGTCCGGGCAAGAGGCGCCTTCTGATGATAACCAGGAACAACAGGTGTGGATTTCTGCTACGGGAAGCAAATATCACAGCATTCCAGATTGCGGAAATATGAATCCGGACAAAGCACATCAGGAAACAATTTCACAGGCACAGGCAGAAGGGTATGAAGCATGTAAAAAGTGTTTCTAAGTACAGGCTGGATGACAGAAAGAAATTATGGAAAATTTCAACCATATTTCGCAATAGCTCTTTTTAATTTGGTGAAATTCTGGTATACTAAAGTGTATGCTTAGAAGAACATAAGTAACGTAAAATAAATTGGTGGTGTAAAATTAGTGAGTGAACAGAAAAGAGTGATTTTTACAAAGGAGGAATTGTCTGCCAGAGTAAAGGTTCCGGCTGTTGTGGAGCTGGATCTGAAGCGCATTATCAGCGACAGACTAGAACAATGCGGACTGTACTATAGAGTTTTTTCCCGGATTAAGACAGCCTCCTCTATGGCTCATAAATTTGCTCTGAAGGATTATGGAGAAGAGAATAAGAAGCTGCAGGATCTGGTAGGCGTTCGTATCAACCTGTATTTTGACGATGATGTTGAAATCTGCCAGAATATTGTGGAAAATACTTTTGATGTAATCGGCTGGTCTACGTCGGAGAGAAGTGAGGAAGAATTTAAGCCAACGAAATTAAATGGTGTGTGCCGTCTTCCGGAATACCTTAAGTCTGAGATTTCTCCTGAAACTTGGGATATGTATATTGATGATACATTTGAAATCCAGATTAAGACGATGTTTTTTGAGGGCTGGCATGAAATTGAGCATGATATGCGTTATAAGGGAGAAGAACTCTGGAAAAATTATAAAGGCTTCTCCAGATACTTTAACAGCATTCTAGCAACTTTGGAACTTTGCGATAAATCGATGGTTACCCTGTTTGAGGATCTTGGACATTCCCTTTATAAATCCGGCAGGTGGAGTGACATGATAAAGAGCCATTTCCGTCTGAAGCTGGGAGAGGGACAGCTTTATCCTGAAGTTGCCCGGCTTCTGGATGAAGATTGTAATCTTCAGGTAGAGAACCTGGCGAAGCGTATTTACAAGACAAGCAAGCAAACTTTGGTGAATCAGCTGCTTTACCGCAGTCGAAAGGTACCGATCAATGTAAATACGATCATTGCGCTTTTGAATGACAGCCAGTTCCATGACAGCCGTCTGACAGCGATTTTTAAGGAACGTGATGTTTATAATGATGGACGGGAAGAGAGTCTGGGCGAGTCCTGGCATTATGAAATGAAGCCTCTTATCCGTTATAATGTGTTTCAGATGTGTACGCAGGTAGATGGAAGCCGTTTGAAGGATGATGCGCAGCCTTCTGCCACTGAGATTTTCCGACAGGCAGCAGATATTATTTATGGCTGGATCGTGGGAAAATATGGTGCACTGTTTAAGGGAATGCCACAGAAGACAGGTACTTATCACGCCGATATTCTGGCTTATCATGTAGCTGTGAATTTTGATCCGGACAACCGTCACCTGAATATGCATGTAAGACATATGGATATGGAGGTTGGAGGCAGAATCTGGTATTCAGAGGCCGGACTGGAAGTATCACCAGAGGAAAAGGTGATACTGAAGGTTTGTAACGGATATGCCCAGCCAGAGCGCGAGCATACTGTTTTGGAACCTGGGGTGACTTTCTTCAGTTATCCGGGATATTATAAGACCATTGTGGATAACATTGGAATTGTGAATGGGATAGAATGCTCCAACAGAAGGCGGATACTGCGGGAAGAAATGTTTGGTAATCTTCTTGCTGCGCTGGAGGATCCCGGACGGTTATTCCCGGTAGTGGTGATCGTATCCCGGGAGACATCAGATGGAATGATGGATGAGGAATGGCTTGGCCAGTTCCGTGTATCTGATTTTACAAGAACTGTATGGCGGTATTCCCATGTATTCACTGCGCATGAATCTGTGGGGAAGAAATTCCTGCGACTTGCCGGAATTGATCTTCGTCAGATTGATGATATTCCAAGACTTTATATTTTCTGGCCCGGTGGTGATGTGGATGATTATGGCCCTGAGGATGTGACGAATTGTAGCTTTGGCCGTCACTTGGAGGCTAGGGGGGATGCCCGCACTTATGACATTGTTCGTGGTGGACAGGCTTTTTACCACAAGATCGTTACAGATTTGAGGGAATGGAATATATCAGCAGATATGTGGGAAGGCTTTAAGCTGGAGACTGTAACAGAATTACCGAAATAAAACAATATAAGAAATAATATAATAAAAATACCATCAGCAGCTGAAGTGGAAGCTTAGGTGAGCTTTCCCAGTGTTTGATGGTATTTTTTTAACCGAATGAACTGCGGAGCAGTTTGATAAGAAAAAAGCCTGCAAAATCAATGATTTCACAGACATGAATGAGTATTCGGAAAATAAAAAATGCGGAAGATGGGACTTGAACCCACACAAGCGCAATGCTTACAAGATCCTTAGTCTTGCTCGTCTGCCAGTTCCG
>CAKRRG010000036.1 GCA_934394545.1 uncultured Blautia sp. | reverse complement strand
CGTGTGAATAACAGCGCATCCCTTGTAGGAAACCGTGCCCGGAACTTCCACTGTGAATTTGATTCCTGGCAGCTGATCATGGACCAGTGCGCCAGATATAACATCCAGGGCCGCCAGCTTGCCATTGTCATGGAACGTGAATTGATTGACATTTTCATCTGGTACCGAAAATACAAAAATATCCCGGAAATTTCCCAGGATATTATTTCACAGACCAAAGAATTTGCGAAAGAGCTGGACATTACGCCTCTTGAAGGGTTCCCACCAGCTTTTAAATGGTATTACGATTATCTCACTTTTATGCCGGAATTTGATAATCTCGTCAGAAATTATAACAATATCAACAGTTTCAAAAAAAGAGCCAAAGAGCTGATGCCGCAATGCGCCACCCTTTCCGAATTCCGACAGAGGATTCAGGAAGTTCCGGACGCAGCACCCCCTCACACTAACCAGTCTCATTTTTTTCAAAGATTTCTGGCTCGTATTTCCGGCTCCAAGCATTAACCTATTAACAGGCCAACAGCTCCCTATTCCATTGCTGTTGGCCTTTCTTTCTTTACTTTTCTTCCTGATTCTCTCTGCTCACTGACTTTCGCCTATGCTTCTTCGCCTCATACAACTGCTGATCCGCAAGGGAAATCACCTCCTGGATATCTGTAGAACTATTCGGTCTGAATTCCGTAATCCCAAGAGAGATCTCCACCAGGAAGGGCTTTCCGGATTTCTCGTTAAATCGGTTGCAAGCCAGCTTGATTCTCTGGCGGAAGGTTTCTCCAAAGTCAGCCTCCTCGCACTCCAGCATGATAATATACTCGTCACCACCTACGCGCCCCAGAATGTCATTGCTTCGAAGACAGCCCTTCAATATCTCTGCCACACTCTTAAGAGCGAAATTCCCCGCCGGATGTCCCCAGGTATCATTAATCTCCTTTAAGTGATCCAAATCTCCATAAATCATATAAGCCCTCTGACCATTTCCGGTCTGGCATACACGCCTGGTATGCTCCATAAAGCCTCGCAGATTCAAAAGTCCTGTCAGCTCATCATACTCAGAAATAATACCAAGGACACGGTTTCTCTCCTGAATCTCCTCCATATTTCTGGACATTTCCAGGCGGCGGGCAGCCTCGTCTTTACTAATTTCCAGATAGTGCAGGGACAGACCGATCTGCAGACTTATCACATAGAAGAAAGGAAAATCCTCCTGATCAATATCGCAGGCCAGAAGCCCATACTGCTTCTCCCCAGAAAATAAAAGAAATACCATATACTGATGACGCTTTCCATTCTCCATCAACCGGCAAAGCCCATTCTCCTTCATGACCTGCGGTCTTTCGTACACCTTTTTCGTAGTAATATTTCCGTCCTCGTAGCTTGCTGCCAAGTGCAGATTATACGGACAGGTCCATTTGCGTCTGCCATCATAAACAATAGGTTCATCCAGAAGAAACAAATGGGTGCTGCGGGTATGAAGCTCCTTCATTTTTTCCATAATTTTCCTCAAGAAAGCCTGTTCGTCATCCATACAGTCATTCAAATCCCGGGCAAGAACAGGAATAAACCAGGATTTCCGCTGAAAACCAATAAGCTCCCGTTTCATCCTGGCAATGGTTTTATTCAGTCTATGTAACTGAACCCCATAATTCTCAGAAGTGTCTTTCTCGTCAAGGTTCTCTAACTTACAACCGCAGGACTCACGTTTCATCAAAGAAACCGGTACACGCCTGGACACAGCTTCCTTGCCAGTATCTCTCCCATCCAGATGGTTCACCAGATCGTAAACTGCCATTTTTCCCATCAGTTCACCGTCCTGCAGAATCGTTGTAAGAGGAGGTTCCATTCCCGATGCCCGCTCACAGTCATCAAAACCGGTAATAGCAATATCCCTGCCCACACATAGCCCTCGCTTCTCGCAGACACGGTAACCGGCAAAGGCCATCTCATCATTGGCAAATACAAGTGCCTGGGCATCCGGATTGTTATCCAGAAGCCATTCCACCTGTTTATCTACAAATTCTGAATAATCCCCTTGCGCGATCATCTCGGGCGTTACCGGAAGGTGATAGCTCTCCATTGTTTCCAGATAAGCTGCCTTACGCTCAATAGCATCTGTATTATGCTCCGGTCCTGACACAAACAGGATTCTGGACAAGTGATGTTCCTCTACCAGATGACTGACGATCAGCTGGATTCCCCTTCTGTTATCACAGATCAAAGAATGACAGTTCGGCACATCCACAATCTCTGTGAGAAAAACAGTAGGAATACTATTATATTTTCGTGCAAATTCATCTGGATTTTCTTCCTTCAGCTGGATTCCCAGAGTTCCGTAATTAATGATCAAGCCATCCAGTCCACCGATCAGACTATAATCATGTATGGTATTAAATTGATAGTCATAAGAATTCTTCTGATTACCCCCCAGTACATCCTCAAAAAAATCCTTCGTCCTGGTTCCTAGAAAAAAACATACATTTACATCCAGTTCCCTTGCAGCCTCTGAGATTCCCTTAATATGCTCTTTTGGAAAATAGGTATGTACTCCACCAATAAGAATTCCAATATTATACCTCTTTTTCTCTTCCATCATCACACCTCTTGCTGTCATATTCAACGCCTTACACGCACTTTATTTTTTGTCTATTATAACAATGTTATTTATTATATGTAAAGGTGGTTTTGTGAGTTCTCGCTAAATATGTGAATATTTTCTGCCTTCATTGCAGTGCAGTTTTTTTTCTGATATACTGTTAAACATCAGGTGCATATCTGTAAGGTAGCGTGTTAAAGAATTCACCTTATAACTTTTCACACCTGATAGGAAGGACAAAAAATGGCAATTAACCCCATGAAATTACTGGAAATCAAAAATATGTGGGACGCTTTTACAAAACGCCACCCCAAATTTCCACAATTTATTTCAGCGGTACAGCAGGCTGGGATAACTGAGGGAACCGTAATCGAAGTACAGATCACAACTCCAGACGGCCGGAACTTCACTTCCAACCTAAAGGTACAGCCAGAGGATATTGCGGCTGTGAAAAATTTACAGAATTACCAGTAAAATTTTAGTTATATTTCATCCAATTTTTACAGTTTTTTTGCACAAAAAAAATTGTTTTTTTTACAGAATGATTGTATAATATAACACAAAGGAATGAAAGAGAGGATTCACCATGAAACAGAACAGTATGTTAGCAATGATTCTGGCAGGCGGTCGTGGCAGCCGCCTTCATGATCTTACCAACAAAGTGGCTAAACCGGCAGTTTCTTACGGCGGCAAATACCGTATCGTTGATTTTCCACTCAGTAACTGCGCAAACAGCGGCATCGATGTAGTCGGTGTACTGACACAGTACGAATCCGTTGAGCTGAACAGCTACGTTGCAGCAGGCGGACGCTGGGGACTGGATTCCAAGGACAGCGGTGTATACGTACTTCCGCCTCGTGAGAAAGCAGATGCCGGACTCGACGTATATCGCGGAACAGCCGACGCGATTTCCCAGAACATTGATTTTATAGATCAGTATGATCCGGAATACCTCCTGGTTCTCTCCGGCGACCACATTTATAAAATGAATTACGAGAAGATGCTTGCTTTCCACAAAGAGAGACAGGCCGATGCAACGATTGCCGTTATCGAAGTTCCTCTTAAGGAAGCCAGCCGTTTTGGTATTATGAACACAGACGGTGAAACAGACCAGATTACGGAATTCGTTGAGAAACCACCTGTACCTGAGAGCAATCTTGCCTCTATGGGTATTTATATTTTCAACTGGAAGCTTCTTCGCAAGCTTCTCCTTGCAGACATGAAGAATCCGGAATCCAATCACGATTTCGGTAAAGACATTATTCCTACCCTTCTTGCTGACAATAAGAGACTTTTTGCTTACCGTTTCAAGGGCTACTGGAAGGATGTAGGTACCATTGATTCCCTCTGGGAGGCCAATATGGACCTGCTTAGCCCGGACAATGAGCTTGATTTAAGCGATCTGACCTGGAAGATCTACACAGAAGATGTTACAGCCCTTCCGCAGTATATCGGCACAGATGCCAAGATCAAGAATGCTTACATAACACAGGGATGTGTGATCGAGGGCGAGGTTAGCAATTCTGTTATCTTTACCGGTGCAAAGGTAAGACCCGGTGCTAAAGTAATTGACAGTGTACTTATGCCAGGCGCTATTGTTGAAGATGGTGCTGTAGTAATTCGTGCCCTGGTTGCCAATGGTATTACGATTGGTAAGGGTGCTCTGGTAGGAAGTGCAGACAGTGAGCACATCGAGCTTATTGCGAAACGTGTAAAGGGGGCCGAATAATATGTATAAAGCATTTGGAATTGTAAATTCATCATCCAGAAATATCAGAGTAGAGGGACTTGAGGACTATCGTCCCATCGGTGCCTTCTCTTTCCTGGGCAGATATCGTGTTATCGACTTTCCGATTTCCAATCTGAGCAACAGTGATATTGACCGCATCCAGATTTATGTACAGGAGAAGCCTCGTACACTGGTGGCACATGTAGGTACCGGTCGTCATTATAATATTAACTCCAAGAGCGGTAAGCTGCAGATCCTTTTCTCAGATGCAGGCCAGAGGGACAATATTTATAATACAGATATCGCTGCTTATTACGAGAACCTGGAGTGCATTGAAGCAATGCATCATCCATATGTTGTCATTACTCCTGACTATATGGTATATTCTGCAGATTTTTCCAAGCTGATCCAGCAGCATATTGATTCCGAAGCAGATATTACCTTGCTTTACCATTCTGTTGACAATGCCAAGGACTCTTTCCTGAACTGTAACATTCTTAATCTGAACAAGCAGAAGGGTGTTCTCTCTATTGAGCCAAACCATGGCAATGCCAAGAACCGTAACATCTTCATGGATACCTACATCATGAAGAAAGACCTGTTTGTGGAGCTGATCCATAAGGCAAGAGCTATTTCCTCAGCCTTCACACTGACAGATGTTATTAATGAAATGCATAACGACCTGGATGTACGTGGCGTTTCCCATCGCGGATTTTTTGCCTCCATCACAGATTTCCAGAGTTATTATGATGCAAACATGGATCTGATCGACATTAAGGCAGCTCAGACCCTGTTCGATCCGGAATGGCCCATATATACCCGTACCAATGATTCCTGCCCAACCCATTACTATGATACAGCAGAGATTCGCAACTCTGTTGTTTCCAATGGCTGCCAGATTGAGGGAACGATCGAGAACTCTATCATTGGCCGTGGATGTGTGATTCATAAGGATGCCGTTATCAAGAACAGTATTATTCTTGCCGGCACGGAGATTGGAGAAGGCGTTCACGTAGAGGATCAGGTTGTAGATAAACTGGTTAAAATCCAGCATGTAAAAGAAGTAGTTTCCAAAGATGGTCTTCCAGGATACATCAAGAGAGGCGACAGAATCTGATTTTTCAAAAAATCCCGTACGGTTTTCGGACCGCCGGGATTTTTTTATGTTCAAATATTCATTTCATTATTGGCCTATCAGATCCTTATCTGCTCTAGCAGATCGTCCACCTTGCCAGGTTTGCACACTCCTGTAATGACAATCTCCAGTTTTACACCAGGAAGCTCTTTAAAAACCAAGGCTTCCACCTTCTTGCGGATCAAATCCAACACATTCTCGAAATTATCTCTGGAAATGTCGGAGAATACAAGAACGAAATCATCACTGGCATATCGCAGTGCATCCCCACAGCCTTCTACAGCCTTGTGGATTACGTCGGCTACCTGACGAAGTACATCATCTCCCATCTGATGACCAAAACTCTCATTGATTTTCTTAAAATTCTTAATGTCTGCCATTGCAAGAGCATCAACTTGCTCCATCCGGCACAGCTTATCGGTATAATAGCGCTTATTATAAATTCCGGTAACCCGGTCTATGTACATCTTCTCCTTATGAACACGGATGGAATCAACCACTTCTTCCCTGGAATATCCCTGCGGAATAAAAGAGTCATCCAGCTTCGTCACCAATTCCAGACAGCATGGACTTTCATCAATCTCCGCATACATGGACACCACCTGAAAAACGTCTCCCTCTACGATTTCAAATTTCATCATCCGTTCCTTCGTACGCAGACATGTCGCAGAAATACAGTTGCTGCAGCCTCCTCCGCATTTCCATACCGTATAACAGTTAAGATCAGACTCCCACACACTGCCATTCCGTTCTATATGAAGCAGCTTTCTGGTAACCGGATTCACAAACCGCACTATATCAAAGGTAATCTGCAGATACTGAAGCAGAACCCACGCTTCCTCTCCGGTAATCCCAAGGCCTTGTGTCTTAAACCTTTGATAAAAACTGGAAAACTTAGGACTATAGCTATGTGACAATGCCGCTTCCTTCGCAGCGCTTACAACTTCATAGTTCTCATCAACATCCGTCAGTCTCCCTATTATGCAGGTGTACTCTCTCTGGTCATCGGCGCCCCAGATCACTTTACAGTCACAGCGGTAATGTTCTGGCTTATTTCCATCGATTAGCTGAATATCACTTACTACATTCGGATTTTCCCTGGTAGCCTGTCTGATTTTCTTCTGAAGACGCTCCAGCGAAGCAGCCTCTACCATCTTACTGATAATTCCATCCTTCTCTAATGGAGAAAATATAGGTTCTGTAATCCCCGTTCTCTTGGAGCCGGCTCCATTTACATTCAGCAGAGGTGGAGAAACTGTATATGTAAAAACAATACTGCCAGAGGTATCTGCCAGAAAACCGGAACGCTGTCTCTCACATTCCAGCTGCTGTACAATCTTCTCGGAAGCTTCCAATTCCAAATCATGGAACTTATTCGCTATGCCGGACACATCCAAATGATCATAGCTGCCATTTGTCTTCGTGCCCATTTCTTTCTTAAGGGCACCGGAAATATCTAGCAGACACTCCAGAAGCAATGGATTAAATGCACCACATTGTCCGGCAAGTATCATCTCAATCGCCTTCTCATGGGAATATGCATTCTTGTAACATCGTTCGCTGGTAAGTGCATCATATACATCTGCAAGAGAAACTGCCTGGGCAGAGATCGGAATTTCCTCGCCCTTCAAGCCATCTGGATAGCCACCGCCATCATAGCGTTCATGGTGCCAACGGCAGATTTCATATGCCGTCTTTACAAGAGGCTCATTCTTCTGTTCAAAAGGAAGCTGTTCCAGCATATTGGCTCCTGCCATGGAATGTCCCTTCATAACCACAAACTCTTCAGCGGTCAGTCTGCCAGGTTTATTCAGGATCTCATCCGGAATCGTAATTTTACCAATGTCATGTAAAGCAGATGCTATACTGATCAATCCAATCTGTTCCTTACTTATACTGTAAGGATTGTTCTCCTTCTGTACCAGATGCCGCAAAAGCATATCTGTGAGCACCTGGATATGAAGAACATGAAGCCCACTCTCCCCATTACGAAACTCTACAATATGAGAAAGAATACTGATCATCAGCTTGCCGCTCTTCTCCTTCTCATATATCTGATTGCTTACGATACTCGTCATCCGCCGCTGCTTCGCACCCAGCAAAATGGCATTCTCCGAACGGCGGCGCACCATATTTCCATCAAAGGGCTTCCCAATAAAATCAGTTGCCCCCAGATCATAGCCTCTCTTCACACATGCAGGAGAATCCTCTGCGGAAATAATGACTACCGGAACATAATTGATCCAATGCTCCTTATTCATATATACCAGTACTTCGAAGCCATCCATCTTCGGCATAACAAGATCCAGAAGCACCAGAGAGAGCTCCTCTCCATGCTTCTGCAGATAGTCCACCGCCTGGACTCCGTCTTTCGCCTGTATAATTTCATATTCATCTTCAAGAATTGCTGCCAGAAGATCACGATTCATCTCAGAATCATCTGCAATTAAAACCTTCTGTCTCCGCTGCATTAATACTTCACTCATTTATACTTCCCTTGCAAGTGCTATTTGATTTCTTCCCCATCACCCTTGCAGCCCTGTTTGCATTTCTTTTATTATATCGGGGATTCATGTCAAGAGTATCTAGAAATGTAAATACAGTTTAACAGGGTAAAATCCCAATGTCAACGCATTCCTCACAAAAAATTATGGTTCCTTTCTTGCACAATCCCACACCATATTTTATAATAACGTTGCATCTTTTTATTCCAGAACTAATTGTTCTTTTGTTTCAGGAGGTTTTTCATGCAGATCACAAGACCTGATTATTATAAAGAATTTTCCTGCATTGCAGGTGCCTGTCCTGATACCTGCTGTGCAGGATGGCAAATCGTCATCGACCACAAAAGTCTGAAAAAATACCGCCGTGTAAAGGGTCCTTTCCGAGGCAGGCTTCATAATGACATTGATTGGAAGGAGCAGGTTTTCCGTCAATACAACAGACGGTGTGCTTTCCTGAATGATGATAATCTCTGTGATATTTACAGTGAAGCCGGCAAAAGAATGCTGTGCGACACCTGTCGGAAATATCCAAGGCACATCGAAGAATTTGAGGGACTTCGGGAATATTCTCTTTCACTTTCCTGCCCGGAGGCAGCACGGATCCTTCTTTCCCGAAAAGAAAAAACAGGCTTTCAGACAGCGGAGGTTCCTTCTCCACAAGAAAACTATGATGACTTTGATTATATGCTTTTTACTGCTCTGGAAGACACCCGGGATTATTTTCTGGAGATCCTGCAGAACCGTCAGCTCCCCATTCGCCTTCGTATGTGGAAAATGCTTGCTGCTGCCAGTGATTTCCAGCGTTCCATAGACCGGAATGAACTTTTTAAATGGGAAAACTTAAGAGAACGTCATAAAGCTTCCGGATTCGGGAAGGCTTTTACGGAAAAGGTACAGAAGCATATGAATCAGAAGGCTGCTCCTGATGAATTATTAAAAGAAATGTGGAAAGCAATCATCCCAAAAATGGAAGTACTCCGGCCAGGATGGCATGATTTTTTGAAGGAAAATCTGATGACACTGTATCACAATGCCAATTCCGCAGACTCCTCCAAGGCAATGGACAAATCGCTTTACCGTCAGCATGTGACAGATTTCCAAGGCGCATATCCGGACTGGAACATCCAGGAAGAACAGCTGCTTGTATATTGGATGTACACGTATTTTTGCGGGGCTGTTTATGATGGTGAAATTTTTGCCAAGGTGAAAATGGCTGTTTTATGTACCCTGCTGATCCATGAACTGGATATGGGAACTTATTTAAAAAATGGCCGTGTATTTTGTCTGGAGGATCAGATCAATATCTGCTACCGTTTTTCCAGAGAACTGGAACATTCCGATCTGAATCTGAATGCATTTGAGAATGTACTTGCCACAGAGAAACTGTTTGCCCTGGAAAACATGCTTCGAATTTGCTGAAAGCTTTAAAGAAAAAAGACTTTTCCAAATGCCAAAGGAGAATTTTTGATATGTCATCATCTGTTATTATCCGCCCTGCCACACCTGCTGATGCTGAGGCACTTCTTGCTATCTATGCTCCCTACGTGGAGCATACTGCAATCACCTTCGAATATACCGTTCCATCCGTAGAAGAATTCCGCCAGCGGATCCGACATACCTTGCAGCATTATCCTTATCTGGTTGCAGAAAGAACTGCAGGCAAAAGCATCGTTGGCTACGCCTATGCAGGCCCTCTTCATGCCCGGGCTGCTTACGCCTGGTCTGTGGAAACCTCTATTTATGTAAAAGAAAGCAAAAAAAAATCCGGGATCGGCAAGGCACTTTACATGTCTCTGGAAAAAGCCCTTGCCGCCCAGAATATGACTAACTTAAACGCCTGCATCGCAAGTCCTGTAGTGGATGATGAATATCTGAACCATAACAGCATTCAGTTTCACACTCACCTAGGCTACTCCATGATCGGAGAGTTCCACAAATGCGCTTATAAGTTTGGTCGTTGGTACAATATGGTCTGGATGGAGAAAATAATTGCAGACCATCCTGACAAACAGCCGGAGGTAATTCCCTTTGGGCAAATACCTCCAGAGGTTTACTGTTAAAAAGCTTTTATTTCTTCTTCAGCCAGAAGAATCCATATGCAGGCACATTTACACCTGCTGCTTCCATCTCCTGTCCGGTGATCAGATCCTTGTAAATTCCATCACGTTCATTAATCCATGCTGTCTTATCATATTCGCTAAAATTAAACAGGCCGTAAATTTTCTCCCCTTCATAATAACGGCCAATGCAGAGAATACTGTTGTCCCAGGTATCCACAGTCCAAGTATCCGCATTTGTCATAAATGCTTTCTCTGTTTTGCGGATTTTTTCCAGCTGAAGCAGACGTTTGTTCAATTTACCCTCCACGGTTCTGGCATTGCTGCTCATAGCTGCACGATCCCAATTCATAGCCCCTCTGTGAATATATCGGGAATCCGGTGCTTTGTCCGGATCATTTTTGTATGAATAATCATTTACCTGTCCGATTTCGTCTCCACTGTAGATCACAGGAATTCCGGACTGCATGAACATATAGGCATGAAGCATAACATCCATCTGGATTGCTCTTTCCATCGCCGTTTTGTTTTTCTCAAATCCAGCCTTCTCAATACCGCACATGGATGCGGTAGTTCCGCAGAATCTTGCATCTCCGGTAACTGGGTCCTCATTGTAAAGCACTCCTCGGCTGTTGCTCTCCCCTGCAAAACCTTGGAAATAATCATTGAGATATTTCTTATGAGAACGTTCTTCAATGCCCTCTTGCTGAAGTGTGGCATAATCCAGTCCCCAGCCAATATCATCGTGACAGCGCAGATAATTCAGGAACACGTAATCCTTCGGCAGGCCATTTACAATATCAAGCTGTTTTTTCAGAAGGCGCACATCCCTGGTGGCAACCGTATGCCAGGTGGTTGCCATAGTCGTTACATTGTAAAGCATATGGCATTCCGGTTTTTCTACCGTTCCAAAATATGGCACAACCTTTTCAGGCTCCATAACCACCTCTCCAAGAAGAATCACTCCCGGGCATACAATCTCACTGATCAGACGCATCATACGCACGATTGTATGTACCTGAGGAAGATTTCTGCAAGATGTATTCAGTTCTTTCCAGATATAAGGAACTGCATCAATTCGAATTACATCAATTCCCTTATTTGCGAGGAATAGGAAATTATACATCATCTCATTAAAAACCCGCGGATTTCCATAATTCAGATCCCACTGATAAGGGTAAAAGGTTGTCATTACATAATGCCCGATTTCCGGCAGCCAGGTGAAATTTCCTGGTGCTGTAGTCGGAAATACCTGAGGCACTGTTTTCTCATAGAGGGACGGAATATATGGATTGTCGTAGAAAAAGTAACGACTCATATATTCCCCGTCGCCCTGGCGGGCTTTTTTCGCCCATTCATGATCCTCAGAAGTATGATTCATGACAAAATCCATACATACACTGATGCCTTTCTGGTGGCAGGCACCTGTAAGTTCCTCCAGATCCTCCATCGTCCCCAGATTTTCCTGTACTTTACGGAAATCAGCCACTGCATAACCGCCATCAGAACGGCCTTTCGGCGTATCCAGGAACGGCATCAGGTGAATGTAATTTACGTTGTTTTTTTCCAGATAGTCAATCTTGCTTTCCACACCTTTCATGTTTCCCGCAAAATTGTCTATGTAAAACATCATGCCAAGCATGTCATTTTTCTTGTACCAGCCTGGATCTGCTTCGCGCTTTCGATCCAGCGCCTTCAATGTGCCGGTTCGTTCTTTGTAGAAGCGGTGCAGTTGGTCGCATAACTCAGCGAACATGGAATCATTTCCATAAAGCTCCATGTACAGCCAACGTAATTCATCTATTTTTTCCGTCATACGGTTCTGGAAAGTTTTATCCGTTACTTCCACCGCTTTTGTTGTTCTTTTTTTTCGTTCCCTTTGATTCACTTTATGTCCTCCTCGTATCTGCCAGCAATCCTCAAAGCTTCAGCTCGTACTTCGTAACGTCCATTTCCACTTTGCCATCTGCAAAGAAGGAAATTCCATCTGCCTCCAGATCTGTATAGATCGTTGCAGTCATCACATGCTCTCCATCATTTACAAAAACCTCCGCACTAAAGCGGTCCAGGATCAGACGAAGCTTAATCTCTCCATTTTCACTGTTCACAAGGCTTCTTCTCTGATGGATAATTGCGCGTCTGGAGCCGGAGAATTTACGGTCGATTTTCAATACAGATTCATACGGGCGGAAGCTTACCGCTGTATGATACGTATCATTCTGAGCAAAACGCACTGCAAATTTCTTATAAATGTTCTGCGCATCTGCCGGGCGAAGAGTGATTTCCATATCCACGCATCTTCCCTCTATGCCGTCCAGACGAATTACATCCTCAAAAGCAACATTCTTATATTCTGTCTTATTTGTGCGAAGATTCTCAATTTCCCGAACCGGTTTCTGGATCAGACGGCCATCTTTAATGGAAAGCTCTCTTGGAAGGCTCATCTGTCCAAACCATTTTCCCTTCGGAATTCTGTTATTCGCGCATGTATCCCAGTTCTGCATCCAGCCGATCATAATTCTTCTTCCATCTGGTGCTTTTACTGTCTGCATTGCATAATAGTCGATACCATAGTCCACTGCCTGATCTTTTTCCGGGATAAAGGTTTTGGTCTCCTCATCAAATTTACCGATCAGGCAAAGAGTTCCATCACCATTATGATACTCAAAGCCTTTTGGAAGCATATCCTGAGGGCTTACAAGTACAACATCTTTTCCATCCAGGGTAAAGAAATCCGGGCACTCCCACATTTTTCCGAATCTGCCATCATTAGAAAGCATTACGGATTCAAACTCCCAGTTAAATCCGTCTTCACTTCTATACAGAAGAATGCGGCCGCCGGTTCCGTCTGCTCTGTCATTTACGATTACGCAACGGTAGGTGCCGTCCTCGCATTTCCACATTTTCGGATCGCGGAAATCAAAAGGACTGCTGTTTTCCGGCATATCCTTTACTGTAAGGATCGGATTTCGCACATCCTTCTCATAATCCATTCCATCGCCAACTGCAAGACTTTGTGTCTGTATATCGCGGACACCCCCATCCGGCTGTGCTTCTTTGCGCACACTGGTGTACATGAAAAGCTGTTTTCCATCTGGAAGGGTAATGGCACTTCCGGAAAAACATCCCACGTAATCATAAGGCATATCTGGGGCAATGGCTGCCGGAAGGTATTCCCAGTGAAGAAGGTCTTCACTTACTGCATGTCCCCAGTGCATTGGTCCCCACTGGGAATCATATGGATAATACTGGTAAAATAAATGAAATTTACCTTTGTAATAAGAAAAACCATTGGGATCATTCATCCACCCAACCTTTGGAGATAAATGAAATTCCGGTCTTTCCAAAGGTGTAATATTCTGAGCCATTGCATCTTCGTATCTTCTAGCATCTCTTAAAGTCTGACTTATCATAATCACATCTCCTTTTTGAACCCCATCTTGGTTTTAGCCTTTTACTGCTCCGGAGGTAACACCTTCAACGATGTAACGCTGCAGGAACAGATACAGAACCAGGATCGGGAGCATAGCCAGAAGGAGGGCGGCCATTACCAGTCCAAGGTCTGTTGAATAAGTACCATAGAATGCCTGTGTTGCAATCGGAAGAGTATACAGTTCTTTACGTCCGAGAACAAGACTTGGAAGAAGGTAATCATTCCAGAATGCCATTGCATCAATGATCGCTACGGTTGCGATGGTTGGTTTCAGAAGCGGAAATACGATTTTCCAGTATGTCTGCCATAACCGGTACAGATACACTTGCCATTGAAATACGTTTTTTCATTTTTGCTTCCTCCTGTTTTTTACGTTCTTATTTAGACGTTTTCTTGATGATTGTATGATAGCATTGAGCTTCAAATATGTCAAGCGGTTGTCATATTTTTTCCGTGGTTTTAAAGTCATTTCGTTAGTTTTATACTATTTTATAATTCCTTTTTTTGTGCAGTTTTACATGTATTTGATGCTGATATGTCATCTTGTTCTAGTTTTTTCTGGATTTTCTTTTAAAATGTCCTTATTTTTTATCGCAACCGCATATCATATTTATCATCGTACAAAACAACGCGAACAAATACGCTTCAAACTCCCTAAATCCATCAAGCTTTGAGAGATTCGTTACGCTTTGCGCACAGATGCACTCTACTTTAGCAGACAGATTCCTATTGTATAAAAAATCAGCCGTTACGCAAAAACCAGAGGCAATTGCTATAACAGCTGACTTATAATTTTTGTTCAGGTTGTTCCTCGCTCAACCAGGGTAACCGGAAACACCGTCTTGGTGGGTACCATTTTCCCCTCATCGATCTGTGCAATGGCAGCAACTGCCATCTCCGCCATCTGTTCCACAGGCTGATGAATCGTAGTAAGTCCCGGACTAGTAAACTGTGCAATGTTCACATCGTCAAAACCTACGATCTTCAACTGCTCCGGAACCTTAATTCCCAGATTCGCGCATGCCTGCAGTACATAGGCACCAATAACATCCGAACTGGCAAATACGCCATCCACTTCCGGATTATCCACCAGTGCCTGTCTTACATATTCATAATATTCCAAAGAATCAAAAAGACGGTTATCCGTTACCATAACCACATTATCTTTATTTAATCTCTTACAGGTATCGCCAAATGCAACTTCACGGAGATCTCCGGGCATATGGATATCACCCCCTGCGCTTGTTCCGCCGATATACATCAACTTCTTACAGCCCTTATCAATAAGCAATTCTGTTGCCAGCGTACCGCCCTGATAGTTATCACACTCAATCCCGGACGTCCCTTCATCCATAGAGCGCTCCAATGTGATCAGCGGAAAATCCAGTCCTTTAAACTTCTCAGTCTCAAAGCTTCCACTGCCGAGAACAACACCGGCCACTCTTTCGCTTTTGCACATCTCAATGCACTGTTCTTCACGCTCTTCTTTATATCGCGAAACAAAAAGCATAATGCGATATCCCTGTCTGGCAGCTTCCCGCTCCAGACGGCTTAACACCTTGGAAAAATAAGGATGTTCAATATTCGGCAGAATAACTCCGATGGTATTACTCTTCTGTTTAGACAGAGCACGGGCCGTCTCATTAGGCTGATAATTCAGTTCTTTCATCACCTGATATACTTTCTCTCTGGTCTTGTCACTGATATAACCTCTGTTATTCAGGACTCTGGAAACCGTTCCTACTGTCAGACCCGAGGCCTTCGCCACATCCTTAAGTGTTGCCATATATGTAAATCTCCTTTATTGCAAGCTGCAGTAATTTCTTAATTTCATCTTGATTTTATCACCTCGTAGTTTCTTGTGTCAACCGATGAATATATTCCGTTTTCGCGCCGGTAAACATACTCTGTTTTTACACCGATAAGTATATTCTGTTTCTACATCCATCCGGCATCCATGTTACTGCAGGCCATCACAACACAGTCGATTCCAAGAAGAATCAGATAACAGCCAATAATAAAACCGGTTGAGAACAACGCTACACCTGGCCAGATAATCATCAGGCAGCCCAGAATGATTCCAAGGATATTTACAATCATGGTGAAGTAGTAATAAAATTTTCCAACCAGGCGGACTAGCGGCAAATGGGTCAATCTGGAAACAGAGTGCGCAATAAACCAGATTGGAAGAAGCAGTGTCATGATCAACACTCCTGCATTTGGATACATTAAGAGCATTAATCCTGAAAGAATGCTTAAAATTCCGGACACCAGCGCAACAGTAGGCCCAAACCCAACATAGCGCTCTGTTTTTGCATAAAATACAATATCTGAAACACCGGTAATTACAGCAAGAATTCCATATATAACTGTCACTCCACGAAACATACTACCCGGATTAACCAGCGTGTAGATTCCAAGAAGAATCAACAGGATTCCGAGGATGAGCTCCAGCCAGCCATAGCGTGAACGTCTTCTCATTTTTCCTCACTCTCCTCTTTTTTATTCAGAATATTCATAAACTCCTCACCTGTTATCGTTTCTTTTTCATAAAGAAACATAGAAAGTTCATCCAATTTTCCACGATTTTCTTCAAGAATTTTCTTAGCTTTGTCATGCTCTCTTTTTACAAGCTCTACAACCTTCTCATCAATCTCCTTCTGGGTATCTGCAGAACAGGAAAGAGATGCATCTCCACCAAGGTACTGATTGGTAACAGTCTCCATAGCTACCATGTCAAATTCATCTGTCATTCCGTAACGGGTGATCATTGCACGGGCAATCTTAGTCGCCTGCTCGATATCGTTGGAAGCGCCGGTAGTAATCTCACCAAATACAATTTCTTCAGCAGCGCGTCCACCTGTAAATGTGGCAATCTTATTTTCCAGTTCTTTCTTCGTCATCAGATATTTATCACCTGTCTCAACCTGCATCGTATAGCCAAGGGCACCTGAAGTACGAGGAATAATCGTAATTTTCTGCACTGGTGCGGAATGACTCTGAAGGGCAGCAACAAGAGCATGTCCTATCTCATGGTAGGCAACTACCTTTTTCTCCTGGTCGGAAAGGACCGCGTTTTTCTTCTGGTAACCAGCAATAACCACCTCAATGCTTTCCTCCAAATCAGCCTCTGTTACAATTGTTCTTCCATTACGAACAGCGCGAAGAGCCGCTTCGTTAATGATATTCGCAAGCTCTGCACCAGATGCGCCGGATGCCATACGGGCAATCGTGTGGAAATCCACATCGTCGGATGCTTTTATTTTTCTTGCATGAACCTTCAGAATAGCCTCACGGCCAGCAAGGTCAGGCAGTTCAACCGGCACACGACGGTCGAAACGTCCTGGACGGGTAAGCGCAGGGTCAAGAGATTCCGGGCGGTTTGTAGCTGCCAGAATGATAACACCGTTGTTGCCTTCGAAACCATCCATCTCAGTCAGCAGCTGGTTCAAAGTCTGCTCTCGTTCATCATTGCCACCAACCTGACCGTCACGTTTTTTACCGATGGCATCAATCTCGTCAATGAACACAATACATGGAGCCTTCTCTTTCGCCTGCTTAAAAAGATCACGAACTTTGGAAGCACCCATACCAACAAACATTTCTACGAATTCAGAGCCAGACATGGAAAAGAATGGAACATTCGCTTCTCCGGCAACTGCTTTGGCAAGCATTGTTTTACCGGTACCTGGAGGGCCTACAAGGAGAACACCTTTTGGCATGGACGCTCCTACATCTGTATATTTCTTCGGGTTATGAAGATAATCTACAATTTCTGCCAGGTTTTCCTTTGCTTCATCCTCCCCGGCTACATCTGTAAAACGGATGCCTTCACTGGATTGTACATAAACCTTGGCATTGCTTTTTCCCATACCAAATGCCATGGAGTTTTTTCCTCCAGCCTGCTCCATCAATTTCTTTGCCATATAATTTCCAAGAACTATGAAAATGATCATCGGCAGAAGCCCTGTTACCAGAAAACCAAGAATGGGAGAAGTCTGTCGATCAATGTCTTTTGCAAAGGTCGCACCGCATTTATACAGACGGTCGGTAAGATCCGGGTCATTCATAAGACCGGTTTTATAAATTTTTTCGTTATTTTTATCGGTAAAGACAATCTGATTATCTTCTACTTCTACTTTACCGATATTTTTGCCATTAATCATGCTCATAAAGGTACCGTAGTCTGTTTCTTCTACCTGGCTCTCCATCAATATCGGGGAGACTACCAGATTAAAAACAATCAGTACCAGAAGCACAACGCCGTAATAATAGATCAACGGCTTTTTTGGAGTTTTTACTTCTTTCATAATTATATTCCTTTCTTATGTAAACTAATAGCACCTGCTATTCTTCTGCCTCTTTCTTGTCTTCCATTCGCTGAGCTTCCATGGCTTCCAGAGATACCAGAAGTGCCCGATTCGCTGCCTGCATGGCAAAATCAAGGGCATATTCTGCGGTGAGGATTTTCTCTTCTGCACCTGGAAGCCTGCTTTCACCGATTGGTTGTTCAGGGGCTTTCAAATTTATATTCTCCGCCTCCAGCACTTTCCCAACAGCTGCCTCCACCTGGTCGTAAACACTAGCCAGCTTCATTACGCATCCGGTTCTGGAATGGTGAAGCCGGTTTTCCAAAGTGATTCGGTTTTCCTGGCATTCCTGCCGCAGGTCCTGAATCTGCTGGTGGAGTCTTTCCGCATCCATACTCTCTGCCAATTGAATCCGGCTGTGAGTCTGCTCCAGTTTTTTGTCCAGCTCGTACATTTTCACGGATAAAATTTCATGTGCCATATCATGTTTCCCTCCTCTCCTGATGATTTTATTCTAGTACAGGCAGAAAAAAGTGTCGATAGTCAGAACTTTAAGTGTGTATAGACAAAACGGGCGAAGTGTAAAAAAACGCCTCGCCCGTTTGATATCTTATTTAGTTTTCTCCATGTATTTGCTCTCTTCCTCTGGATTCTATTCCCAATCAGCCTCCACCTCCGTCATTTTCATTTTCAAAACTGCTTCAAGGTCAGTGAACGCAGGAATAAAACTATCACGAATAAGCAGAATCATTTCGTCAATCTCATCTTCATTATATATATGAACAGATGTATTTCTCTTTTTCAGCATAAGCAGCCACACAGCAGAGTCATTTATAAATCCCACTTTATATCCCAGCTGTAAAATTTCCCTGGGAGAACCAGTCTCTGCGCCAGCTACGCCATGAAGTTTCAGCACTTCCTGTAACGCTTTCCATGCAAGTTCAAAAGTAAGATTAAATTGCCCAATTACACCTGTTCTGTATATTTCATTATTCTCAGCAAGTTTAAAATCAGCATTTTTAAGCACAGAAAGACAGTTAGAAAAATTATCAAACTTTTTCATAAACCACAACCCCATCCCTTCTGATTTCTTTTTTCAATTCTTCTGAAATATTTTTTTCTCCATCAACTATATCAAAACTCAGAAGAGAATGTACATTCTCTTTGATATCCCAGTAAAAAGAATCGAAATCTCCACCATATACTGCTATATCGATATCGCTTCTTTCAGTATTGTTTCCCCTTGCGCGAGATCCAAACAATATAACTTTTTTGACAGAATACTTCCTGGCAAACGTTACAATATCTTTTACAACTCTTTCAGGAAGATCATAGCTCATGCTTTGCCACCTCCATTTTTCTGTAAATACAATCAAACGATATTTTATAGTTCTCCCGGAACAACCTTTCCTGTCATAATCAAACAGACTTCATGTACGATCATATCCAGATTCTTCGTATCTTCTGGTGTCCAGTCCTGAAGAAGACCAAAGATAGCACGGCTGTGATAGCGAAGAATCAGCTTCAGCTCCTGGTGGCTGTAGTTCTGGTACAGATTTTCCTCTTCTACAATGCTTTCGAACAACTCATAGGCTCCCTGCACAAGAGTCTGCTCCAGTTCTTTACCGTAATTGCTTTCTATGCCTTTTTGTACTTCAGATCTCGCGTTGATTGCAAAAACAAACAGGTATTTCAACGCCTCCTCTGCGCCTCCCTGCTCCCTGCATTCATCCAGAAGCCGCTTTGTGCCCTGCTTTATGCTCCACTGGATCAGATCCGGGATTCCTTCGAAATGGTAATAAAATGCCTGCCTGGTAATCTGGCATTCTTCCACAATATCCTTCACCGTAAGCTTCTTCACTTTTTTCTCAAGAATCAGCTTCCTGGCTGCTGCCGCAATAATTTCCTTCATATCCATAGATTATTGTTCGCTTTCTTCTCCCGGCACAACTACTTCCGCAGTATTTGCTTCTGCAGTATTTGCTTCTTCCGCATTCACCGCTTCTGTATTTTTCTCTTCTGTATTTTTCTCTTCTGTATTTTTCTCTTCTGTATTCTCAACTCTGGCCTGCATAGCAGCTCGCTCCCGAATGCTTTTCTTCGATGCTGCCGGCTGACTTCTCTGTGGAGATTTCTTCTTCACCGGATCCACTGCAAATTTACGTTCCGGATCAGCCTTGGAAACCTTAATATATCTGGTTACGCCCCAGAGCAAAAACAAAGGAAGTACGATCGAGGTAAAAAGAAGTCCCAAATTCATCAATCCGGTAAAAAACAGAACCACTTGCAGCAACAACTCTGCCGCCAGTAATGAAATTACGATTTTCAAAACAAACCGACTCTTATCAATTCGATTAGAATTCTTCAATGTAAGAAAACCGCATACAACCTCCCAGATTCCCACTGCAACAAAGCAAGCTCCAATTCCTTTCAGAAATCCACTCTGAAGATTCGCCTTCTGGAGAAGTTCCACATACTCCGCTGTTCCCTTATCCGCTTCCAGTGCTGTCATAAAAAAGTTAATTCCGTACATCAATGTAGATGTAATCGCCGAAAACATCAGAAACGCACTGCCAAACATCAAACTCATCCTGCCATTTATGGCCTGTCTGGTTATTTTTTGCCTTTCAAACTGATCCATAGTCTGTCCTACCTCTCTTTTTTCGTCAAGCGAATATTCCAGATCCGCTTTTCTGCTTACAAACAATTATACAAATTTTATCAAATAATTTCTAATAAACGCCTGTAGTTTCAGCATTTCTCGTACTTTTCAATATGACATTCGTGTTCCTTTGTTTTTTCATCATAATTAATTCCCACCAGCAAAAGTTCTCCCGCGTAATCCAATATGGAATTCGGATATTTTCTATTCTTAATCTGATCCAATGCCGCTTTAACACTTTTATCCCATTTCAGTTCCACAACAAGCGCCGGATAGTAATTCTGAAACTCTGGCTTAGGAATAAACACAAAATCCGCAAAGCCACGACCTGTTGGAAATTCACGAATTGGTTTAAAATAATATTGCATCGAACTTAAATAAGCAATAGACAGAACACTACTAAGTGAATTTTCATTATTATACTGAATCACAGAAGCATATTCCATGTGAATTTTCTCGATTTTTTTTGCCACTTCATTTCCATTCAGCTGAAGAGTGTCTTTCAAAAGCTGCTCTGACTCTTTTTGAAATGCCATTAACTCATTCCATTTTTTTCTCTTTGTTGCCAGAATCAATTCCTGACGAATTTCCTCATTTGGAATAAAAGCCGTCTTAAACATCCGATCATAGGCCAGATATCCAAGGTGGATCAGATACGTCAGCACATCATCTTTATTGGCAAAGCTGACAGTATCGTTCTGAAAAGAGGTGACATCAACTGGAACATGAGCTCCAGAAAGCATTTCGATCACAGCACTTTTTAAACCATCAAAATCCATATTGATCAGTGGAACTATTGCCTCATAGGATGCAGTTCCTGACCAGTAGCTCTGGAATTCACCCTCCAACATCAAATTCACCACTGCGTTCGGATTGTATACATGCCATTTTCCAATTTGATAACCGTCATACCATCGCTTGACTTCTTCATACTTCTGTCCATACACCTCACATAATTTTTGAACCTCGATTTCCGTAAAGCCCACATAAGGTGCAATAGAACCGGCATACAGCATAGAGTAATCTTTAAAATTATTCAGGGCAGACTGTGTCTTCTCTTTTTTCACAGGCAAAATTCCTGTCAGGTATGCCAATTGAATATACTTTGTAGGCTCTGTTCCTTTGAACATTGCCCTCAGAAAGTTAATATATTCTTCCTGTGCGCTAAGATCTGCCGCCTCATCACGAATCAGAACATCCCACTCATCGATGATCACAATAAATTTTGTTCCGGATACCGCATTGATCCGTGACAATGCCTCCGGCAATGAACGGATTCCTTCAGGAAGTATATTGGGATAATATTCTTTTAGTTCAAAAATCGTTTTCTCCGAAATATAAGAAACAATCCGCTCCGGGCCCCCCGCCGGTTCCATACACCATTGAATATCCCAATGAAGTACATCATATTGATTCAAATGTTTTTCAAATTCTTTATCCTTACTGATTTTCAATGTGGAAAACATTTCTTTCGAACTACAACCCTTACTGTAATAAGCGGTGAGCATGTTTGCCGTAATTGACTTTCCAAATCGCCGAGGACGGCTGTTGCAGATATATCCCTGCAAAGTGTTCATAACTTTATTCGTATAGGTAAGCAATCCTGTTTTATCAACATAAATCTCCGAATTCAATGCAACTGCAAATGCTTCATTCCCTGGATTCACAAACATTCCCATTGCCTCACACCTTTCCATTTCTGCACGTATCATTATCTGCAATTTTGTTTCCAGTAACACTTCAAGATATTTTTTATTGTACCATTCTGTTCTGCAAATAACAACCTGCTGATCTGCAAACTTGGCGATATGTAATTGCTCCTCGATGCACCAAAGCCTTAATTCTCTTTACTTTTTATACATCATTTTATATAATGATGATAACCGTATCAAAAACAGAAAAGGCAGGTTTTACAAATGAATTGCAGTGAAAAAGAGCTTTTACTTTATGCCGTCACAGACCGCAGCTGGTTAAATGGCAAAACCTTATATGAACAAGTGGAAGACACTTTAAAAGGCGGCACCACCTTCGTTCAGCTTCGTGAAAAAGATCTGGATACAGATAATTTCCTGAAGGAAGCCCTGGAAATCAAAGAGTTATGCGCCAGATACCATGTACCTTTTGTGATCAATGACAACGTAGAAATCGCAAAAGAAATCAACGCCGATGGTGTCCATGTAGGGCAGGAGGATATGGCTGCAGCTAACGCAAGAGCAATCCTGGGTCCGGACAAGATTATCGGAGTTTCTGCTCACACCGTGGAGGAAGCCATCCAGGCAGAAAAAAATGGTGCAGATTATCTTGGTGTAGGCGCCGCCTTCCAGACCGGAACCAAAAAAAATGCCGGATGCATCAGTCATGAAACGATCAGACAAATCTGTGAAGCTGTAAATATCCCAGTCGTAGCTATCGGCGGAATTTCTCACGACAATGTTATGGAGCTTGCTGGAAGTGGAATATGCGGAGTTGCCGTAATCAGTGCTCTCTTTGCCGCAAAAGATATTGAAAAAGCTACCAAAGAACTGAAAGAGCTTACCGCAAAGATGACTCAGCCAAAGGAAGTCCCTTCATGTTAAGGGGTACAATCTGGGATCTGGACGGCACAATTCTGGATTCCATGTCTGCCTGGGATCATGTTGGGGAGGATTATCTGCGCAGCCAGGGAATTGAACCGGAACCAGATCTGGACCAGGTGCTTGCAACCATGAGTCTCCAACAGGCTGCCGACTACTTTATTGAGCATTATGGTGTAAAACAGACTAGCGACCAGATCATTAAAGACGCCGTTGCTCTTGTAGATGATTTCTACCGTTTCGATGTTCAGTTGAAGCCCCATCTGAAGGAGTTCCTGGTGCAGCTTCATAATGACGGAGTCAAAATGTGTATCACCACTGCGGCAGAGGAATCTCTGGTTGTAGCCGCTTTGAAGCGATGCCAAATATTAAATTATTTCAGTGGTATTTTTACCTGTACTTCTGTGGGCGCCGGAAAAGATGACCCCAAAATTTACCGCGAGGCTTTAAAATTCCTTGGCACTGACAGAAGCAATACTATTGTCTTCGAAGATTCTCTTCACGCCCTGACAACTGCCAAAAACGACGGATTCCTTGTCGCAGCTGTCTATGACAGCCGTGAAGAAAACCAGAAAGAAATCCAGCGTCTGGCAGATTGTCAGATTAAAGATTTTGGTGCACTGGAAGAATTTTACAAATTTATAAATACACTTTCATAAGACTCAGCATATCTGCCACTTCACATGGCTTCCTTTTTCATCTTTTCCTACAATCAGCTGGTCTTCAATCTCCTGCTTCAATTCTGTCACGTGGGAAATGATTCCAATCATTTTACTTCCACCGGCAAGTTCCTGAAGTACTTTTACCGCCTGCTCTCTGGAATGTTCATCCAGAGAGCCAAAGCCCTCATCTACAAACATAACATCCAGGTTAATTGCAGCTGAGCTCTCCTGGATTTGATCTGCCATTCCAAGCGCCAGTGACAATGCAGCCATAAACGATTCTCCACCAGAAAGCGTACGAATTTCACGTTCCTTTCCGGTTACGTTGGAATATACCATAAGATCCAGGCCTCGGTTCTTTCCTTTGCCTGCATTTTCATCATCCACCATACGAAGCTCAAATTGCCCTGCAGACATATCCGCAAAACGGCGGTTAGCCGCATAGAGAATCTTCTCCAGATAGTATCTCTGCACGTAAGTTTCCAGATCCATACGGTTTCCGGACATGTTTCCGGAAAGAAGCTTGTAAAGCGTTTCCAGCTTTGTATGCTGTTCAATGATTTTTCTGCGCTTATCCATCTGTGGAGCAAGTGCATCACAAGCATCTTTATCTGCTTTATACAGTTCTTTATACTGATCAAATCTATTCTGTACCTGAACCCGATTCTGTTCTGCCGCTTCCATCTGTACTTTTGCAAGTGCAAGGTCAGGCTGCTTTCTCCCTCCAATGGCATCCCTTGCCGTTTTCTCAGCTGTCTGTGCGGCAATTTTCTTTCTCTGCCAGGTATCCGCTTCCTTTTGTAGCAACTCAGCTTCTTCCCTGAAGTGATTGTCTGCTATAGCAATCCATTCACTTTCTGTCATATCTTTTTCGTTCATCAGTGTATGATACTGATTCATTCTCTCCTGACAAATCCTTTGTAACTCCGGAAGTTCATGTTCATACTGCTGGATCAGACCTGTACATCTCACCAAACTGGCCGATGCTTCTTTTTCCTTCTCTTGAGCCGTTTGAAAAACGCTCTCTGCCAGTTCCTTTTTCTTCTTCGCCTGATCATACTCCTGTATGGCGGCATCCCTGGACGGATACTCTCTGGAATTCATAAGCTGTTCCAGAAGAGCCACAGCGCTTCTAGCAGCAGCTGCCGTATCAGTCAGGCTCTGTGCACTTTTTTCTGCTGCATTTTTCGCCGCCTTTTTCTTCTGATCCATCAGGCTTAAATTCTCCTGAAGAGTACGCAGTTCTTTTTTCTGGACACTAAGTCGTTCTCCTTCTTCCTGAAGTTTCACCTTCCATTTGCCCAGAAGATTTTTAATTTCTTCCAGTACTGTGAACACTTTTTCTTTCTCATATGAATCCAATGGTTCTTTCAAGATAGGAATTGTCTCTTCTTCCCAACCAAACCGTGCTGTATCCTTTTCCTGAAATTCCAGCCCTTTCTCCACGATACGACTTGCCAGCTTCGAGAGATGTTCCAATAGAAGCTTTTCTTTCTCCGCTGTCAGAGCTGCATTCAACTTTGCTTCTCCAGCCATCCGCTCCTGTTTTCCTCGGAGTTCTATAACTTCTTTTTCTGTCTGATCCAGAATTTCACGGGTCAGATTGCCATGAACCGATGACGATATACACGGATTGGGATGTTCCAACGCACCACATACCGGACAGGGTTTACCTGGCTGAAGCTCTCTGGCCAAAAAGCCTGCCTGCTCGTCCAGAAATGTACGTCTCATGGACTCATATTCCTGATTTCTTCTTTCGTAAGACTGTCTTATCCCAATATACGAAGCTTTAACTTTTTCTGCCTGTTGTCTCTGTGTTTCTACACTTTCCAGAAGCTCACTTGTTTCACAGGCATCTGCATCAAGCAATGTAAAATCTTGTTTTTTCCCATTCCACACTGCAATTTTCTCATTGATATCACCAAGTTTTTCAGACCGGAGACGCCATTCTGTTTCCTTTTTCTCCAGTTCCTCTATTGCCACTCTTGCCTTCCGGTCAGCATTTTGTGCTATATCAAAAGCTTTCTGGCTCATTTTAGCCGACATCTCTGCTTCTTTAATCTGCTCAAGAAGCTTCAGTTCTTTCTTTACACGCTCCGAAACACTGGTATAAACGGCAAGCTCCCTGTCCAGGGCAGCTTTTGTCTGTTTTCCCTCTTCGGTGGCAATTCGGGATACATTTTCCAACTGCGGTCTGCACTCCTGCTGCTCTTTTAGCGCATTTTCCCGATTCCGCAGATTCTTCCTGGAATCCTGATACCGCACGTATTCGCCTTTTATTTCATATGCCTTTTTTATCTGATCTGAAAGAGTGATTTTTTCTTTAATCTGTACTTCTGCGTCTCTGCACTCTTCCAACTGTTTAACAGCTTTCTCAAGCTGGCTGTATAACACATTCAGCTGAATGGCATTATTGTAAATATCTCTTTTCTCATCACGGATTTTCGAAGCTGCCTCTAGTTCCTTCTTCGCTGAGTTCCTACTATTTTTTAATTCACCGCACAGCCCTGCAAGATTTGCAAGAAACTGATCCATAACAATAATTTTACCGCTCTGGATCTGCTTTTTCTGTGCATCCATTTCCTCATATTTCTCATATTCCAAAGGGATAACCACATGCGCAGTTTCTGTCTGACAGGCAGTCCTGATCTCGTCTATGTCCTTCTCAAGAGAACGTTTACGCCTCATCAGCTCATCCACAATATCCTGGTATAATCCTGTATGAAACAGCTTTCGGAAAATCACCTTCTTATCGTCTGATTTCGCACGGAGAAGCTCCATAAATTCTCCCTGTGCAATCATAGCAACCTGCATGAACTGGCTTTTTGTAAGACCGAGGATCTCCCCCAGCTTGCTATCAGCTTCCTTCTGTGGGTATTCGGTACCATCCGGCATGATCAGACTTACAGAACCGGTCACCTCCCGGCTTCCAGTATTTTTCCCTGCACCTCTGGTCAGAAGCTTCAGATGACGTGGAACACGCCGTACTGTATAAAGCTGGCAGTTCTCCCCTGTTCCTTCTGAAAACACCAGCTCTACAAAGGGCTCTACATTCAGTCCCACATACTGACTCTGCAATACAATACCTTCTTTTTTGTTTGTTCCGGAGCTGGCTTCCCCATAAAGAGCAAATACGATTGCATCAAATATTGTTGTTTTTCCCGCACCGGTATCACCGGTTATGAGAAACAGATTCTGATTCAATTCCCGGAAATCGATCTGTGTCAGTTTTCCATAGGAACCAAATGCCTGCATAGTAAGCTTTACAGGTCTCATTTTGCCACCCCCTGTACCGTATTAATAATATCCTGAAGAATCTTCTGCTCTTCCTCATCTGTATTCCCAAGAAACTGACAACATAGTTCAAATGGGTTCAGTTCTTTCTCACAGGCAGTATAACGGACATAGTCTGCCTGTCGGGCAGATTCACGGCGAATCTCCAGA
The DNA here is from genome assembly GCA_934394545.1 of uncultured Blautia sp. Classification (GTDB taxonomy): domain Bacteria; phylum Bacillota; class Clostridia; order Lachnospirales; family Lachnospiraceae; genus Blautia_A. The sequence continues at coordinate 2,155 of CAKRRG010000036.1, read as the reverse complement.
AGTCCTGGAAACGCCAGCCGCAAGCGGTCCTGCATGTCAATCACATCCAGATCTACTTTATCCGTAAGGACAACTGTCACATAGTCCATACAGCTCTGTGCTAACACACTCTCAAGATTTCCTTTGATCACCTTTATCTGGTGCAGTGGCTTCAATGGAATTACTTCTGTAGTGATTTCGCCCTTTTGTCTTATGTCAATCATTATAATTCCTTTATTCTGACCAGCTTCACTAACAGAACATGCAAGCGGAGTACCACAGTAACGGTAAAATTCACTGCCAACCTTCATTGGCTTATGTATATGTCCAAGTGCTGCATAATCAAATCCCTCCAGAATATCCGCAGATACCTGGTCAATATTTCCCACTGTGCGGACCTCCGAATCCATACGTTCTACATCTTCCGCATTTCCCCCTGCCGGAAGATAGAACTGATGGCTGACCAGAACGTTCCTCTGGCTTATATCTACCTTCTCTCGTTTAATCAGCCGGTGAATTGACTCATTATAGGAAAGATTATTCCCATTTTCATCTGTACCAGTAATCAGCTTTACCATAGAAGGCTTCACAAAAGGAAGCAAATAAAAATTCACCGGACCATATTCATCCTGAAGTACTACTTTCTCAATGTGATCTTCTTCTGTCTGAGGCGGCATTCCGATCATATAGATCTTCTGCCTTCCAAGTACACTTCGAAAACAGTTTACACGAGGTGCACTGTCATGGTTCCCACTGATCATCATAATCACAGAATCCGGTACTGACTCCCGAAGCTTTCCAACAAAATGGTCAAAAACTTCAACCGCTTCTGCCGACGGAACTGCCTTGTCATAAATATCTCCTGCGATCACAATTGCATCCGGCATTTCCTCTTCAGCCTTCCTGACAATCTGATCTAGTATGTATTCCTGATCTTCTCTGAGATCACGATTAATTAATTTTAAACCAATATGTAAATCTGATAAGTGAAATATTTTCATAATTCCCCCTGTTCCTTACGGTTCATGCATTTCCATATCCTTAGCTTTTTACAGGCTTCGTTTATATTCTCTGTGAATCCAGAACCAACAGCGGATTCACATATTGCATGGAAAGACAGTAAAGCGGACATTCCAGGTCCGCTTTGCTACTTGCTCATGAACGCAGTCGCTTCGCGACCTGTCCTTTTTTCCCGGGTTTATGTTTATCTGCACCATGAGCTTCTTTTCTATGTATGTTCTTTATTTCATGACTATTGCTCTGGCTCAGTATCCGGTACGCTTCATTTATATCCTGTGCTCACTGAATAGAGACATCCTCCACTTCATTCAGCGAATCCGGATGAAAACGGCTGATTATTTTATGTCTTCCACATTTTTATTTTCTTTATAACTTTTGTTTATGATGTACTTTCAGTATACATTATTTTGTTACAAAGGGCTATAAATTTCCAATTTAACTTAATCAGTATAATTGTTTCTACAAACGGGATCAATTAGATATTGTTATGATTTATAGCTGGGAAGTTAGTTCCCAGCCATTTTTCTGATGTGTTTTGTTATAATTTTATCGGATGTGTCTCTGAGATATTTCGCGGTCTTTTAAGTTTCTAAGGTATTCTAAAATCTTCTGTAGTTAAGTATTCTTTGGTACTCTATTGGTCTTTCGTACTTTTATAATGCTTTTGTATTTGGAAATTCTCTGGTACTTCTGTTGATCTTTGGTGTTTCGGAAATCCTTCGTATCCTTAAATTCTTTTGTAATCTTAAGCTCTTTTGTATTTTTAAGTTCTTTTGTACTTTATGACTTTCTTTCGTTTCTCAGATATCTTAAGTGTTTTCCGTATTTCTCTTTTGTTGATGTATTTATACTACCACATCTGTCGCTTTTTGTCACCTGGAAAAGTGAACATATTTTCGATTGTATTTTCATCTATTTTTTATTCTATCAATATATTACATCAATACCAGTTTTTAAATCAATTTCTCTTTGCTGTCAATATCTCCATAAGAATTCCCGCCAGCTCCGGATCCAGGTCACTGGAGCAAAGCTCTCCCGCCATAAGAACAGGATCTGACTGTCGACGCACAGATGCGATAATCTTCTCTTTTAAGGTAAAAGAAATCTCAGCCTGCTGCAGGAAATCCAGGACGCGCTGTTCCACATGATTTTCGCC
>CAKRRG010000035.1 GCA_934394545.1 uncultured Blautia sp. | reverse complement strand
GTAGGAGAAATGAAGCTGTCATGTTTCTCGGCAGTTACATTTGTCATAGGCTGGAACCAATGTGTATAATGGGTAGCACCATTTTCGATTGCCCATTCCTTCATTGCCACTGCAACGGAATTTGCAACGTCAAGCTCCAGATGAGTACCATTCTCAATGGTCTTCTTCAGTGCCTTATACATGTCTTTTGGTAATTTACTGCGCATGATCCTGTCGTTGAAAACAAGACTTCCATAAATTTCGGGAATACTCTGTGTCATAACGGATACGCTCCTTTCATTTTTCATGTCTTTCTTCATCCTGAATTTTTAATTAAAAAAGAAAAAGGCACCTTGGATACATTTCTGTAATCCAAAGCGCCTTTGCTTTATGTTTTGTAGTATACTCAAAAAAAATCAGATGTCAAGAGTTTTTTTGAAAAAAATACGTAAAAAAATTAAGAGAAGTATACTTGACAAATGAACTTCTTTTATTATAATTTCTCTTGTTTACTGAAAATAAACTCAGTACCGAGGAGGAAAACAAATGGCGGAAATTAAAGAAGAGTGTGGTGTCTTCGGGATCTATGACCTGGATGGAAATGATGTAACATCGTCCATTTATTATGGTCTTACATCCTTGCAGCATCGTGGCCAGGAGGCTTGCGGACTGGCTGTATCAGACACAAAGGGTCCTGTGGGAAATGTGAAATTTCATAAGGATCTGGGACTGGTGAGTGAGGTACTTCGTGAAGAAACACTTCATAAGATAAGCGGAGATATCGGAATCGGACATGTTCGTTATTCCACAACAGGAGCTTCTGTTGCCGAGAATGCCCAGCCTCTTGTCCTGTCTTATGTAAAGGGAAGCCTGGCACTGGCTCATAACGGAAACCTGGTTAACACCAAGACACTGAAATGGGAACTGATCCAGAGCGGAGCAGTTTTTCATACGACCACTGATTCAGAGGTGATCGCATTTCACGTTGCAAGAGAGCGGGTACATACAAGCAGTGTAGAAGATGCAGTTCTGAATACAGCCAAAAAGCTTCAGGGCGCATATGGCCTTGTGATCATGAGTCCCCGCAAGCTGATTGGGGTACGTGATCCTTATGGTTTAAAGCCTCTCTGTCTTGGGAAAAGAGACAATGCTTATGTACTGGCTTCTGAAAGCTGTGCACTTACCTCTGTGGGTGCTGAGTTTATCCGTGATATCCAGCCAGGTGAGATGGTGACCATCAGCAGCAAAGGAATCAAGTCAGATATGACCCTTGCGAATATGGTGAAAACCAGGGCTCACTGCGTTTTTGAATACATCTATTTTGCAAGACTGGACAGTACCATGGACGGTGTAAAAATCTATGACGCCCGTATTCGTGGTGGTAAATCCCTTGCCAAATCTTATCCTGTAGAAGCAGATCTTGTTACCGGTGTTCCGGAATCCGGACTTCCTGCTGCAAAAGGTTTTTCAGAAGAATCGGGAATTCCTTTCGGATTTGCATTTTATAAGAATTCTTATATCGGCAGAACCTTTATCAAACCAACCCAGAAAGAAAGAGAATCCAGCGTCCATCTGAAGCTTAGTGTACTGGATGCTGTTGTAAAAGGGAAACGTATCGTACTTGTGGATGATTCCATTGTACGAGGAACAACCATAGCCAATCTGATCCGGATGTTAAAGGAGGCAGGTGCTCTTGAGGTACATGTAAGAATCAGTTCACCGCCGTTTTTACACCCTTGTTATTTTGGAACGGATGTGCCTAGCAACGACCAGCTGATCGCAGCCCGTCATTCCACAGAGGAAATCTGTAAGATGATCGGGGCAGATTCCTTGGGCTATATGGAAATTGATTACCTGGAAGGGATGGCAGGAGGACTTCCTATATGTAAGGCGTGCTTTGACGGACAATATCCTATGGAGATTCCGGATGAGAATAATTTACAAAATGATTTTGAGATTCATAAGGTCTGAGATTCAAGTTTCTATTTGTACGGATTGCAGCAGAACAATTTAAACAGCAAAATTGTAATTAGTATACAAAATACGCACATAAAAATTGTGCAATATGTATATTTTTTAAAAAATACGTAAAATAAATATGCCCCAAAAACAACTTGACAAATTTCGAGATATGTTGCATAATTTGGCTCAATCAAGGGAAAACGTTTTCACACATCCTATTGATTAGTAAAGGAGTAGTAATTCCTGTAGAACAGAAAGGGTGATAATGATGAGTCAGAAGCAGATTAAGCTGAATGCGACAGATGATGTGAAAGAATTTGTAAGGGCAGCAGGAAAATGTGATTTTGACATAGATGTTTTCTATAACAGAATCATTATTGATGCGAAATCCATTCTGGGAGTTTTAAGCATGGATCTTACACAGATTCTTACTGTACAGTGCCATGGCGAGAGCAAGGAATTTAACCGTATATTACAGAAGTTTGCAGTTGCCTGAGAATTTCAGCTGTTGTGAACAGGCACCATTCGGGGTGCACATCCATTCGTAAAAAACAGGTATTGCCGGGGAAGGCTTGATGATATGAGACAGCATGGTATCCCCCGACAGCATCTGTTTTTTTTACTTTATAGAATCTGTTTTAAAAATGAAAAAAGCGGATTGACAAAGTTAAAAAAATGATATATTATATACCATATTTTTGAATAAGATTTGTTTTGACAAAGGCGTCAAAGAGAGATAAGCAGGTTAAGTGCCCCCTGTAATCCTCTTTGACGCCTTTTATGTTTAATTTTTCGGAGGAGGAAATCGAAAGATGGCAGTAAAGTATGTTTTTGTAACTGGTGGTGTGGTGTCAGGACTTGGAAAAGGAATCACAGCGGCTTCCCTTGGAAGGCTGTTAAAGGCAAGAGGCTTTCAGGTTACCATGCAGAAGTTTGACCCATATATCAACATTGATCCGGGAACCATGAATCCCATTCAGCATGGAGAGGTTTTTGTAACGGATGACGGAACGGAAACAGACCTGGATCTTGGCCATTATGAACGTTTTATTGATGAAAGCCTGGATAAAAATTCGAATGTAACAACTGGAAAAATATACTGGTCCGTTTTACAAAAGGAGCGTCACGGAGACTTTGGAGGAGGAACGGTACAGGTTATCCCTCATATTACAAATGAGATCAAAAGCCGCTTCTATCGAGCAAAATCTCCGGACGAAGACCGAATTGCCATCATTGAGGTAGGCGGAACAGTAGGAGATATTGAAAGCCAGCCATTTCTGGAATCCATCCGTCAGTTCCAGCATGATGTGGGACATGAAAATGCCATACTGATTCATGTAACGCTGATTCCATATCTGAAGGCTTCCGGCGAGATGAAGACCAAACCCACCCAGGCCAGTGTCAAAGAGCTTCAGGGAATGGGAATCCAGCCAGACGTGCTGGTATGCAGAAGTGAATATCCGCTGACCGACGATCTGCGGGCAAAAATCGCTCTGTTTTGCAATGTCCCGGTAAGCCATGTGCTTCAGAATCTGGATGTGGAATATTTATACGAAGCCCCTCTTGCCATGGAACGTGAAAAGCTGGCCGATGTGGTGATGCAATGCTTAGGCCTTGAAAAAAGAAAGCCGGATCTTGCCGAGTGGGAGAATATGGTAGAAAACTTAAGACACCCGGATAAAACGGTGAACATTGCAATGGTTGGAAAATATACCCAGCTTCATGATGCGTATCTTAGTGTGGTGGAAGCTCTGAAGCATGGAGGAATTGCCTGCAAGGCGAAAGTAGACATTACATGGATCGATTCCGAAGAATTGAACGAGAAAAATCTTGACCAGAGACTTTATACCGTAGATGGCATCCTGGTTCCAGGAGGCTTCGGAGGAAGAGGAACAGAGGGAATGGTCCTGGCTGCCCAGTATGCCCGTGTACATAAGATTCCATATCTTGGAATCTGCCTGGGAATGCAGATGGCAATTGTGGAGTTTGCACGACACGTACTTGGTTATGAGGATGCAAACAGCATTGAGCTTGCACCAGAAACCACACATCCTGTGATCGCGCTTATGCCGGACCAGGAGGATGTGGAAGATCTTGGAGGAACCCTCCGCCTTGGAAGTTATCCATGTGTGCTTCAGGATGGTTCTTTATCTCTGGAGCTTTTCGGCAAGAAAGAAATCCAGGAGCGTCACAGACATCGTTATGAGGTAAACAATGCATATCGTAAAGAACTCTCAGAAAAAGGAATGACCATTGCCGGTACTTCTCCGGATGGCCACATTGTGGAAATGATCGAAATTCCGTCCAACCCGTTCTTTGTTGGAACACAGGGGCATCCGGAATTCAAGTCAAGACCAAATCACGCCCACCCGCTGTTCCGTGGATTTATCCAGGCAGCAGCTGATAAAAGAAAAAAAGAGCAAGCTCTTGATCAACAATAGAAAGGATGAGGAAAATGAAAGAAGCGAGAAAGGAAAGGCAGGGACTTTACCGCCAGGAATTTGAGCATGACAATTGCGGAATCGGAGCAGTTGTAAATATCAAAGGAAAAAAATCCCACGATACAGTTGCCAATGCATTACGGATCGTAGAGAATCTGGATCATCGTGCAGGAAAAGATGCAGAAGGAAAAACCGGTGATGGTGTTGGTATTCTTCTTCAGATTTCCCATAAGTTTTTTAAGAAAGCATGTAAAAAAGAGGGAATCGAAATCGGACAGGAAAGAGAATACGGAATCGGTCAGTTCTTTTTTCCACAGCATGAGATCAAACGTGCCCAGGCAAAAAAAATGTTCGAAATCATTGTTGAAAAAGAAGGTCTGGAGTTTCTGGGATGGAGAGTGGTTCCGGTAGTTCCGCAGGTTCTGGGACATAAGGCAAGAGAATGCATGCCATACATTATGCAGGCATTTGTGAAAAAACCAGACGATGTAGAAAAAGGCCTGGAATTTGACCGTAAGCTGTACATTGCACGTCGGGAGTTCGAGCAGAGCAATGATAACACGTATGTATGTTCCATGAGCAGCCGTACCATCGTTTATAAAGGTATGTTCCTGGTTGGCCAGCTTCGTACATTTTTCTCTGATCTTCAGAACCCGGATTATGAGTCCGCGATTGCCCTGGTACATTCCCGTTTCAGTACGAACACCAATCCAAGCTGGGAGCGGGCTCATCCGAACCGTTTGATCGTACACAATGGTGAGATCAATACCATTCGTGGAAATGCAGATAAAATGCTGGCAAGAGAAGAGAATATGGAGTCCCCCTATCTGGAGGGAGAAATGCAGAAAATCCTTCCTGTTGTAAACCGGAATGGTTCCGATTCTGCCATGCTTGACAATACACTGGAATTTCTTACCATGAGTGGCATGGAGCTTCCTCTTGCGGTAATGATCACCATTCCGGAACCATGGGCAAATAACGATACGATTTCCCAGGAAAAACGTGATTTTTATCAATATTATGCCACTATGATGGAGCCGTGGGATGGCCCTGCGTCGATTCTGTTTTCGGATGGAGATGTAATGGGAGCGGTACTTGACCGAAACGGTCTGCGTCCTTCCAGATATTATGTGACCTCTGACGGCTGTGTGATTTTGTCTTCTGAGGTTGGGGTTCTGCCGATTCCAGAAGAGAAAATTGTACTTAAAGAGCGCCTTCATCCAGGAAAAATGCTTCTGGTGGATACGGTCCAGGGTAAGATTTTCGACGATGATGAATTAAAGGAAATGTATGCGAAGAAACAGCCTTATGGAGAATGGCTGGATAGCAATCTGGTTCATTTAAAGGACATTAAAATTCCGAACGAAAGAACTGAGGAATATTCAGAGGAGCAGCGTTCCCGTCTGCAGAAGGCCTTCGGATATACCTATGAGCAGTACCGTACTTCCATCCGCAACATGGCCTTAAATGGTGCGGAAAGCATTGGCGCAATGGGTGTGGATACACCATTGGCAGTATTTTCCAAACAGAACCGTCCATTATTTGATTACTTTAAGCAGCTTTTTGCCCAGGTAACCAATCCGCCTATTGATGCGATCCGTGAGGAAATCGTTACCAGCACCAGCGTATATGTTGGAAAAGACGGAAATCTTCTGGAACAGATTCCGGAAAACTGTAAAGTGCTAAAAATCAACAATCCGATCCTTACCAATACAGATATGCTGAAAATTAAGGAAATGCATCATGAAGGCTTCAAGGTTGCTGTTGTTTCTACTTTATATTATAAGAGTACAAAACTGGAGCGTGCCATCGACCGTCTGTTTGTAGAGGTGGATAAAGCGTACAGAGATGGAGCGAACATTCTGGTGCTTTCAGATAGAGGTGTGGATGAAAACCATATGCCGATTCCGTCCTTACTTGCGGTTTCTGCAGTCCATCAGCACCTTGTAAAGACCAAAAAGAGTACATCTCTTGCAATTATCCTGGAGTCCGGAGAGCCAAGAGAGGTTCACCACTTTGCAACTCTTCTGGGCTATGGCGCAAGTGCGGTGAATCCATACCTGGCGCTAGAAACCATTCATGAGCTGATCGATACCCATATGCTGGATAAGGATTATTATGCAGCCGTGGAGGATTACAACCATGCGGTGCTTAGCGGCATTGTGAAAATTGCATCTAAGATGGGTATTTCCACGATCCAGTCCTATCAGGGCTCCCAGATTTTCGAGGCAATCGGTGTATCTCAGGATGTGATCGATAAGTATTTCACAGGTACTGTAAGCCGTGTTGGCGGTATTACATTAGAAGATATTGAAGATAACGTTGAGAAGCTTCATTCAGAAGCATTTGATCCACTTGGACTGACCACAGATCTTACTCTGGACAGTGTAGGCGCGCATAAGATGAGAAGCCAGGGAGAAGAGCACCGCTATAATCCCGGAACCATCCATCTTCTTCAGCAGTCCACAAAAACCGGCAGCTATGAGATGTTCAAGCAGTACACAGACCTTGTTGATAAAGAAAACCATGGCAATCTTCGTGCTCTTGTAGATTTTAAATTTGCTGAGAATCCGGTACCCCTTGAAGAAGTGGAGAGTGTTGAGGAGATTGTAAAACACTTTAAGACCGGTGCCATGTCCTATGGTTCTATTTCACAGGAGGCTCATGAAACACTGGCAATCGCTATGAATCATCTCCATGGAAAATCCAATACCGGTGAGGGTGGAGAAAGCGAAGAGAGACTGGATTCTGCAGGAACAAATGATGACAGATGTTCTGCAATCAAACAGGTGGCCAGCGGACGATTCGGTGTTACCAGCCGTTATCTGGTATCTGCAAAAGAAATCCAGATCAAAATGGCACAGGGCGCAAAGCCTGGTGAGGGTGGTCATCTTCCTGCGAAGAAGGTTTACCCATGGGTTGCAAAAACCCGTCATTCCACACCTGGTGTTTCCCTGATTTCTCCGCCGCCTCATCACGACATCTATTCCATTGAGGACCTGGCAGAGCTGATCTATGATCTGAAAAATGCAAATAAATATGCAGACATTTCTGTAAAGCTGGTTTCTGAGGCTGGTGTAGGTACTGTTGCAGCCGGTGTAGCCAAGGCAGGCGCACAGGTAATCCTGATCTCCGGCTATGACGGAGGTACCGGTGCAGCGCCAAGAAGCTCGATCCACAATGCAGGACTTCCCTGGGAGCTTGGACTTGCGGAAACCCATCAGACACTGCTTATGAATGGACTTCGTAATCGTGTACGTATTGAGACAGATGGAAAGCTGATGAGTGGCCGTGATGTTGCGATCGCAGCTCTTCTTGGAGCAGAAGAATTTGGTTTTGCCACAGCTCCTCTTGTAACCATGGGCTGTGTGATGATGAGAGTTTGTAATCTGGATACCTGCCCGGTTGGCGTGGCTACCCAGAATCCAGAGCTGAGAAAAAGATTTAAAGGCAAACCGGAATATGTGGAGAACTTTATGCGATTTATTGCCCAGGAGCTTCGTGAATATATGTCAAAGCTGGGCGTAAGAAGTCTGAAAGAAATGGTTGGCCGTACAGATCTTCTTATGGCATCTGAAGCAGTGGAGGAACCCCACAAGGGAAAAGTGGATTTAAGTGCGATCCTGAACAATCCTTATGCAAAAGAAGGAGCAGAAGTAACCTTTGATCCAAAAGCACAGTACAACTTCCAGCTTGAAAAAACCCTGGATGAGAGAATCCTTATAAAGAAATGCAGCAGTGCCATTGGAAGTGGTGAAAAGACCCGGTTCTCTGTAGAGGTAAAGAATACAGACCGTGCTTTTGGTACCATTCTTGGTGCTGAGATCACCAGAAACCACAAAAACGGACTGCCGGAGGATACGGTTGAAATTGATTGTATCGGTGCAGGCGGACAAAGCTTCGGAGCATTTATTCCAAAAGGACTTACCTTGAAGCTGACTGGCGACTGTAACGATTATTTCGGAAAAGGACTTTCCGGTGGTAAATTGATCCTGAAAACGCCGGAGAGCGCAGGCTATCAGGCTGAAGAGAACATTATCGTTGGAAACGTTGCGCTCTATGGTGCGACCAGCGGAACTGCATTTATCAATGGTATGGCAGGAGAACGTTTTGCAGTTCGTAACTCCGGTGCCAGTGCCGTTGTAGAGGGTGTGGGAGAGCATGGCTGTGAGTATATGACAGGTGGCCGTGTAGTAGTTCTTGGAAGAACCGGCAAAAACTTTGCAGCAGGTATGAGTGGCGGTATTGCTTATGTTCTGGATGTTGAAAACGTTCTTTATAAGAATCTGAATAAAGCAATGATTTCCATTGAAAAAGTAGATAACAAATACGATAAAGAAGAACTGAAGGATCTCATTGAAGCGCATGTGGCAGCAACAGGCTCTAAGCTTGGAAAGAAGGTTCTGGATCAGTTTGAGGAGTATCTGCCTCACTTTAAGAAGCTTATTCCAAATGAGTACAAGAGAATGATCACATTAAGTGCAAAGCTTGAGGAAAAAGGCCTGAACAGTGAGCAGGCACAAATGGAAGCATTTTACGAAAGCATAGGCGCGAAACATTAAGGAGGCAGAATATCGTGGGAAAACCGACTGGATTTTTGGATTATGAAAGGGAGACGGCAAATGTTCTGCCGCCAAAAGTAAGAATTGCTAATTTTAAGGAGTTTCGTATTCCTCTTAACAAAGAGAAACAAAAGCTTCAGGGGGCACGCTGCATGGCCTGTGGCGTTCCCTTCTGCCAGGCAGGTATGATGATCGGAGGTATGGCCTCCGGATGTCCGCTTCACAACCTGGTACCGGAAACAAATGACCTTGTTTTTACCGGAAACTGGAAGCAGGCGTTCCTTCGTCTGAATAAAACACATAGTTTCCCGGAATTTACCTCTCGTGTGTGTCCGGCTCTTTGTGAGGCGGCCTGCACCTGTAACTTAAACGGGGAACCTGTTTCTACGAAGGAAAACGAGCGTGCCATTATTGAGACTGCATATGCAGAGGGCTGGGTGGTTCCACAGCCTCCAAAGGTTCGTACAGGAAAGACCATTGCAGTGGTAGGAAGCGGTCCTTCCGGACTGGCAGCAGCACAGCAGTTAAACCGAAGAGGCCATAACGTAACCGTATTTGAGCGAAGTGACAGGATCGGCGGACTTCTCCGGTATGGAATCCCTAATATGAAATTGGAGAAATCTGTGATCGACAGAAGACTGAAGCTGATGGAAGCAGAGGGCGTGAAATTTGTAACAAACACAAATGTAGGCGTTGACATTTCAGCAGAAGAGCTTTTGAAAAAGTTTGACCGCGTGATCCTTTGCTGTGGCGCTTCCAATCCACGTGATATCAAGGTACCGGGTAGAGATGCAAAGGGAATCTATTTTGCAGTGGATTTTCTGAAAAAAGTAACCAAAACCCTTCTGGATACAGACTTTACCAAAGCACCCTATGAAGAAGCGAAGGGCAAGCATGTTCTGGTAATCGGTGGCGGTGATACCGGCAATGATTGTGTAGGAACCTCTGTACGTCTTGGTGCGAAATCTGTAACCCAGCTGGAAATGATGCCAATGCCACCTGTAGAGAGGGCAGCATCAAATCCGTGGCCGGAGTGGCCGAAGGTGCTGAAAACAGATTATGGCCAGGAAGAGGCAATCGCAGTATTCGGACATGACCCCCGTATTTATCAGACTACAGTTACAGAGTTTATCAAGGACAAAAACGGAAACGTTTGTCAGGCCAAGATCGTAAAGCTGAAAAGCGAGAAAGATCCAAAAACAGGCCGTATGATGATGGTGCCGGTAGAAGGAACTGAGGAAGTGATCCCGGCAGAGCTGGTACTCATTGCTGCCGGATTTCTGGGAAGCCAGAAGTATGTGACAGATGCCTTTAAGGTTGCGACAACTGCCCGTACCAATGTAGAAACCAAGCCGGAGGCTTATGAGACAAGTGTACCAGGAGTTTTCACAGCCGGAGACATGCACAGAGGACAGTCCCTGGTAGTGTGGGCAATCCGCGAAGGAAGGGAAGCTGCCAAAGCAGTAGATGAATCCCTGATGGGATATTCTGATCTATAAAACGACCGCAAAAACCACAGATGCACAGCAAAACGTGTATCTGTGGTTTTATCTGTCAGAGCAGACATGTCGCCACCGGCAACATCACTAATATGGTAAAGCGTTAAAAATTTAGTTGACAAAACAATATCACATTGCTATAATTACCACCATGAACAAGGGCGTTCTTCAGAAGGGTAGCTTTCTGAAGTGCGCCCATTTTGTTTTTATAAGGATTTGTCTGTCGGGCAGATCCAGTCAATTTTAAAATCAGGATGAGGAAATAAAATGAAAAGGAGAGAGAACACAATGGGAAATTATACCAGAGAAGAAGTGTTACAAATGGCAGAGGACGAAGATGTAGAGTTCATTCGTCTTCAGTTTACCGATATGTTCGGTACCTTAAAAAATATTGCGATCACAGCCAGAGAGCTTCCCCGGGCGCTTGATAATGAATATGTGGTAGACAGCTCTTACATTGCCGGAATCGCCGGTGAGAAGGAGCCGGATATGTATTTACATCCGGATTATGATACGTTCACCATTCTTCCATGGCGTCCGCAGCAGGGAAAGGTAGCCAGACTGATCTGTGATATCTACCGTTCCGATGGAACCCCTCTTGAAAAAAGCCCGAGATATATTTTGAAACAGGTCGTAAATATGGCAGCAGAGGAAGGCTATGTATGTGAGGTGGATCCGGAATGTGAGTTCTTTTTGTTTCACACAGATGATAACGGAGTACCAACGACTCTGACCCATGAAAAAGCAGGATATCTGGATATTAGTCCATTGGATCTTGGAGAAAATGCAAGAAGGGATATGGTTCTGAATCTGGAGGATATGGGATATGAGATCGAGTCCTCCCATCATGAGACCGCTCCGGCACAGCATGAGATCGATTTTAAATTCACAGGTGCAAGTGAAATGGCAGACTGCGTAATGACCTTTAAGATGGCAGTCCGTACCATAGCAAAGCGTCATGGACTTCATGCAACCTTTATGCCGAAGCCAAGAGCAGAGGTAAATGGTTCCGGTATGCATATTCATTTTGCATTATATAAAGATGGGAAAAATATTTTTGCAGATGCGGATGATGTAAATGGACTGAGTGAAGATGCATATCATTTTATCGGCGGGCTTCTGGCACACAGCCAGGAGATGGCAGCCATTACCAATCCCCTTGTAAATTCCTATAAGAGATTGGTACCTGGCTATGATGCACCAACTGAGCTGACCTGGACGAAGAACAATCAGAATTCCCTGATCCGTATTTCCAACTTAAGATCAGATGGCCTGGCAATTGAGCTTCGAAGCCCGGATGCAGCTGCAAATCCTTATCTTGTATTTGCAGTATGTATAGCAGCCGGTCTGGATGGAATTCACAGAAAATTATACCCGACCAAAGCATCTGACCGTTCTTTCTCAGAATCCGATCAGAAAGCCATGAATATTGGAAATCTTCCGGCGAATCTGGATGATTCACTGGAATACTTTGAGAAGAGTACCTGGATCCAGTCTGTGCTTGGAAAAAAATTCAGCGAGGAGTATGCAGCAGCTAAGAAGGCAGAATGGCTGGCTTATATGAGACAGGTAAGCGAGTGGGAAATCAGCCAGTATTTATACAAAATTTAAAATAAGAGAGTGGTATTGGTATGAACAGCAGCATTGTGATTGCGTTGCCGAAAATCGATGACGCAAAGAAAATACGTACCATATTGAACAGGCACGGCTTTTCTGTAGCTGCGGTATGTTCCACTGCTTCAACAGCACTTGCCAGCATGAGTGAGCTGGATGGCGGGGTTTTGATCTGTGGGTATAAGCTGACGGACCGATATTATCGCGATGTGCTGGAAGATATTCCTTCCTGTTTTGAAATGTTGCTGCTTGCATCTGGAAGAGTGATTTCAGAAGCACCTACATCTGTTCTTACTGTGGAAATGCCTATGAAGGTCAGTGACCTGATAAACACAGTGGATATGATGTTATCCCAGATCCAGCGGCGGCTGAAAAAAGAAAAGAAGAAACAGAAACCGCGTACCTGGAAGGAGCAGAATTATATTTCCAATGCGAAGTTTCTTCTTATGGAGCGAAACCACTTAAGTGAAGAAGACGCATATCGGTATATTCAGAAATGCAGTATGGATTCCGGAACAAATATGGTAGAGACAGCACAGATGGTTCTGATGCTGTTATATGACGAGATATAGCATGTAAATTAATGAAATGGAGGATGAGGAAATGGAGTTTTTGGATGGAAGCTGGAAAAAAGAAGTGAGCAGCTGGGATGCACTGATGGGAGAAGAGCTTCTGAATCAGGAAGCCATCCTGGAAGGCGCCATTCACAGTATCCGCAACATGGGAGATGTTGCATTTGTAATTATCAGAAAAAGAGAAGGTCTGTTTCAGAGTGTTTTTGTAAATGAAGAAGTAGATTTCTGCCTTCATGAACTGAAGGAAGGTATGACGGTAAGGATAAAAGGAATTGTAAATAAAGAGGAAAGAGCCCCTCATGGCAGAGAGCTTCGTATCCGGGAAATCCAGGTACTGTCTGCACCGGCAGAACCGCTTCCCCTTGCAATTGATAAATGGAAACTGAATACTTCTCTGGAAGCAAAATTAAATTACCGTTCCCTCTCCCTCCGCAATATTCAGGAGCGTGCAAGATTTAAAATCCAGGAAGCATTGACGAGAGCTTTCCGTGATTATCTATACGAAAATGGATTTACTGAAATTCATACACCGAAAATCGGTGCAAGAGGTGCTGAGGGTGGAGCAAACCTGTTTAAGCTCAGCTATTTTCACAAACCGGCTGTACTGGCCCAGAGCCCTCAGTTTTATAAACAGATGATGGTTGGTGTTTTTGACAGAGTATTTGAGACAGGTCCTGTTTTTCGTGCGGAAAAGCATAACACCAAGAGACATTTGAATGAATATACAAGTCTTGATTTTGAAATGGGTTATATTGACAGCTTTGAAGAAATTATGGCTATGGAAACCGGATTTCTGCAGTATGCCATGAAGCTGTTAAAAGAGGATTATGGAAAGGAACTGGAAATTCTGAAGGTAGAGCTTCCGGATGCCTCCAGGATCCCTGCCGTTCGTTTCGATGTGGCAAAGGAGCTTGTTGCAAAGAAATATAACCGCCAGATCCGTAACCCCTTTGATCTGGAGCCGGAGGAGGAAGCTCTTATTGGCCAGTATTTTAAAGAAGAATATAATGCTGATTTTGTTTTTGTAACGCATTATCCATCTAAGAAGAGACCGTTCTATGCAATGGATGATCCTCAGGATACCAGATTTACCTTAAGCTTTGACCTTCTTTTCCATGGTCTTGAGATTACAACAGGCGGACAGAGAATCCATGATTACAATGCCCTTTTGAAAAAAATCGAGGACAGAGGTATGGAAACAGAAGGAATGGAGCAGTATTTGGATACCTTCAAATACGGTATGCCTCCTCACGGTGGTCTTGGAATTGGTCTGGAACGTCTTACCATGCAGCTTCTGGGAGAGGAAAATGTCCGGGAGGCATGCCTGTTCCCAAGAGACCTGAACCGTCTGGAGCCGTAAGGAAGAAGGAAGGAGGATGAGAAAATGGCAAAACAAATAGATGATGAAACCATGGAAAATGTCTGCATTCTTGCAAAGCTTTCCCTTACAGAGGAAGAGAAGGAAAAGGCAAAAAAGGATATGCAGGAAATGCTGGATTATGTAGATAAGCTGGATGAACTGGATACATCCGGTGTGGAGCCCATGTCTCATATTTTTGGCAGTGATAATGTGTTCCGTGAGGATGTGGTGACAAATGGTGATAACAGCCAGGCAATGCTTGCCAATGCACCAAAAGCCAAAGACGGACAGTATCAGGTTCCAAAAACCATAGGATAGGAGACATTCACATGGAATTAGAAAAATTAACAGCCCTGCAGCTGGCTGAAAAAATAAAAAAACATGAAATTACCGTGACAGATGGTGTGAAAGAGGTCTTCTCAAAAATAGAGGAAAGGGATGGACAGATTCACGCATATCTGGACACCTATAAAAAAGAGGCCTTTGCCCGTGCAAAAGAGGTGGAAAAAGGAATTGCAGACGGTACCTATACCGGTCCTCTTGCCGGTGTTCCCATTGCCATCAAGGATAACATCTGTGTGCAGGGAAAGCCTACCACATGTGCCTCTAAGATTCTGGAAGGCTTCGTGCCCCAGTATCAGGCAGAAGTGATCGATCGTCTGGAAAAGGCGGGAATGATCCTGATCGGAAAAACCAATATGGATGAATTTGCCATGGGAAGTACCACGGAGACTTCCGCTTATGGGATTACCAGAAATCCATGGAATACAGAGCACGTTCCAGGTGGGTCCTCAGGTGGTTCCTGCGCAGCGATCGCAGCAGGAGAAGCCTATCTGGCGCTTGGCTCTGATACAGGCGGCTCCATCCGTCAGCCAAGCTCTTACTGTGGCGTAACAGGTTTGAAGCCTACTTACGGTACAGTTTCCCGTTATGGCCTGGTTGCCTATGCGTCCTCTCTGGATCAGATCGGGCCGGTTGGAAAGGATGTGGCAGATTGTGCGGCGCTTCTGGAAGTGATCGCCGGCCATGATCCGAAAGACAGCACCTCGATTGACAGAAAAGATCTGGATTTTTCCAGTGAGATGACAGACAAAATTGCAGGCATGAAATTCGGAGTGCCTAAGGAATATCTGGCAGAGGGACTCTCCCCGGAGGTAAAGGAAGTATTCATGGATACCTTGAAGGTTCTTACCCAGATGGGTGCCATTGTGGAATTTTTCTCTGTTAAAACCATGGAATATATGATTCCGGCATATTATATTATTGCAAGTGCAGAGGCAAGCTCGAACCTGGAACGTTTCGATGGTGTAAAATATGGCTATCGTGCAAAAGAGTATGAGGGTCTTCACGATATGTATAAGCGTACCAGAACAGAAGGCTTCGGAGAAGAAGTGAAGCGGCGTATCATGCTCGGCTCCTTTGTTTTGAGCTCCGGCTACTATGACGCTTATTATCTGAAAGCCTTGCGTACAAAGGCTCTTATTAAAAAAGAATTTGATCAGGCATTTGAAAAATACGATGTTCTTCTGGCTCCTGCTGCTCCTTACACAGCTCCCAAGATCGGAGAAAGCTTAAAGGATCCTATGGCAATGTATCTTGGGGATATTTATACAGTTGCCGTGAATCTTTGCGGCCTTCCGGGAATTACGGTTCCCTGTGGCAAGGATAGTACCGGCCTTCCTATCGGAATCCAGATGATCGGGGACTGCTTCATGGAAAAGAAAATACTTCGTGCAGCGCATGCTTATGAAAAAGTAAGAGGAGATTTCGGAACTCCGGAGAAAGGAGGTAAGAGAGCATGAAACAGTATGAGACAATAATCGGACTTGAGGTTCATGTAGAGCTTGCCACCAGAACAAAGATTTTCTGCGGTTGTTCCACAGCCTTCGGGGGAGCGCCAAATACCCATACCTGCCCGGTGTGCACCGGTATGCCAGGTTCTCTTCCGGTATTAAACAAAAAGGTGGTAGAGTTTGCTCTTCGTGCAGGGCTTGCAACGAACTGCAGGATCAATCAGTATTGCAAATTTGACCGTAAAAACTATTTTTATCCGGACAACCCGCAGAACTATCAGATTTCCCAGCTGTATCTGCCCATCTGCCAGGATGGATTTGTGGAAATTGAGACAGAAGCAGGGAAAAAGAAGATCCGCATTCATGAAATGCATATGGAAGAAGATGCCGGTAAGCTGATCCATGATGAGTGGGAAGATTGCTCCCTTGTGGATTACAACCGAAGTGGTGTTCCGCTTATTGAGATTGTTTCTGAGCCGGATATGAGAAGTGCAGATGAAGTGATCGCTTATCTGGAAAAGCTTCGCTGTACTATGCAGTATTTAGGTGTTTCTGACTGTAAGCTTCAGGAGGGCTCTATGCGTGCAGATGTGAACCTTTCTGTAAGAGTGGCAGGAAGCGAGACTTTGGGAACAAGAACGGAGATGAAGAATCTGAACTCCTTTAAGGCTATTGCGCATGCGATTGAAGGAGAAAGAGAGCGTCAGATCGAGCTTTTGGAGATGGGCAGAGAGGTTGTCCAGGAAACCAGAAGATGGGATGATAATAAGGAATCCTCTCATGCAATGCGCTCCAAGGAAGACGCTAAGGATTACCGGTATTTCCCGGATCCGGATCTTCCGCCTATTCATATTTCCGATGAGTGGATTGCAAAAATCAAAAGCGGATTGCCTGAGTTCCGTGAGGAAAAGGCTGCCCGGTATCAGAGTGAGTTTGGCCTTCCGGAGTATGATTCCCAGATCCTTACAGAGTCCAGACATCTTGCTGGATTGTTTGAAGAAGTGGCTACCTTGTGTGGCAATCCCAAAAAGGCAGCGAACTGGTTTATGGTGGAATTGCTTCGCCTTATGAAGGAGAAAGGCATTGAGGCGGACAAAGTGAAATTTACGCCGCTTCATCTTGCAGAGCTTCTGAAAATGGTCGATAAAAAAGAAGTAAGTCCTCAGAATGCCAAAAAAGTATTTGAAAAAATTTTTGATGAGGATATTGACCCGGTTGCTTATGTGGAAGAGCATGGCCTGAAAATCGTAGAGGATACAGGGCTTCTTACGGGAACGATCAGTAGGATCCTGGATGAAAACCCCGGACCTCTGTCTGAGCTTCTTGGAGGCAAAGATAAGGTTATGGGCTTCTTCGTGGGACAAATTATGAAAGAAATGAAGGGCAAGGCAAATCCGGCCAGCGTAAGAGAGGCTTTGCTTGCTGAGCTTGAACGCAGATACAGAGGAGGAGCATCAAATGGTTACCGTTAATCATAATTATTTAAAATTGCCAGGAAGCTATCTTTTTTCCACAATTGGAAAAAAGGTGCGTGCATATAAAGAAGAGAATCCGGATAAAGAGGTGATCAGTCTTGGTATCGGAGATGTGACACAGCCTCTTGTTCCGGCAATCATAGAGGCTCTTCACGGGGCTGTTGAGGAGATGGCTCATGCAGAGACCTTCCACGGCTATGCGCCGGATCTTGGCTATGAATTTCTGAGAAATGCAATTGCAAAAAATGATTACCAGGACAGAGGCTGCAGCATTGCACCAGACGAAGTGTTTGTTTCTGATGGCGCAAAAAGTGATTCCGGAAATATCCAGGAAATTTTTGGCACAGATAATAAGATCGCTGTATGCGATCCGGTTTATCCGGTTTATGTGGATACGAATGTTATGGCAGGACGCACCGGAGAGTACAATACAATTCGTGAAAACTTTGACGGTGTGATTTATATGCCTTGCTGTAAGGAAAATGGATTTTTGCCAGAGTTCCCGGCGGAAGTGCCGGATCTCATTTATCTTTGCTTTCCAAACAATCCTACCGGTTCTGCAATCACAAAGGAGGAATTGCAGAAGTGGGTGGATTATGCAAATAAAAATGGCTGCGTAATTATTTATGATGCGGCTTATGAGGCATATATTTCAGAACCGGATATTCCCCATAGCATTTATGAGTGTGAAGGAGCGAGAACCTGTGCCATAGAGCTTCGTAGTTTTTCCAAGAATGCCGGATTTACAGGAGTCCGTCTTGGATTTACGGTAATCCCCAAGGAACTTGCAAGGGATGGAGTGTCACTTCACAGCCTGTGGGCTAGACGTCACGGAACGAAGTTTAATGGTGCGCCATATATTGTGCAAAAGGCTGGTGAGGCGGTATATTCTCCGGCTGGCAAGGCGCAGCTGAAGGAACAGGTTGGTTATTATATGAGAAACGCCAAGCTGATCCATGATGAGTTGGCGAAGGCTGGCTTCTCTGTTTCCGGCGGAGTGAATGCACCTTATATCTGGCTGGAAACGCCTGACAAAATGACTTCCTGGGACTTTTTTGATTATCTTCTCAAAAACGCCAATGTTGTTGGAACACCAGGATCAGGCTTTGGTGCACATGGAGAGGGGTATTTCCGTCTGACTGCTTTTGGCACTTACGAGAATACCTTGAAAGCCATTGACAGGATCAAGAGTTTGTAATTATAATTGAATCAGGCTGAAAAACAGGGCATATCTCTGGCGGAAGCTGGGGATATGCTTTTTTCGGTTTGAGTTGAAAATTCGGATACATAGGAGGACTTTTGATATGAAGATCAGTCGTGTTGAACATATGTGTGAAGGAAACGGACATGTGATTATCAAGGAACTGCTGGATGAACAGCAGCTGAATGGAAAATGCGGACTTTATGCAGAGGTAACTCTGGAGCCGGGATGTTCACTTGGTTTCCATATGCATTATGGGGAGAGTGAAACTTATTATATTCTCTCTGGTGAAGGAGAGTATAACGATAACGGAACTTCCTGGAGACATGTACGGGCTGGGGATATTACATTTACACCGGACGGAAAAGGCCATGGCCTTGCCAATACAGGCAATACAGACCTGGTATTTATGGCACTGATTATTAAAGACTGAGGAGATTTTTGAAATGAACCATACAGCAGAGAAATTGCTCACATTTATAAAAGAGAGTCCGACTGCATTTCAGGCAGTGGAGACGATGAAGAAACGATTTGCGGAGAATGGATTTGCAGAGCTTAAGGAAGAAGAACACTGGGAACTGAAAAATGGCGGGAAGTATTTTGTAACCCGGAATCATTCTGCTATGATTGCATTTACACTTCCTGCGTGTTCCAGTGATGTATTCCACATTATTGCCAGCCACAGTGATTCCCCTTCTTTTAAGATCAAAGAGAATCCGGAGATGGTAGAAAATGGTTATGTGAAGCTGAATGTGGAGCTTTACGGAGGTGCGCTTCTGGCACCATGGTTTGACAGACCTCTTTCTGTAGCCGGCCGTCTCATTGTGAAAGAGAATGGGGAAATCTGTGAGAAGCTTGTGACCGTGGATAAAGATATGCTGATGATCCCCAATCTGGCCATTCATATGAACCGGGATGCCAATAGTGGTTATGCGTTTAATGTGCAGAAGGATATGCTTCCCCTTTTTGGCCTGGAAAGTGTCAAGGGTTCTTTTCTTAAAACTGTGGCAGAGGCTGCCGGGGTAGAGGAAGAAGCGATTCTGGGACACGACCTGTTTCTTTATAACCGCATGCCGGGAACTGTCTGGGGAGGAGACGATGCATTTGTTTCTGCACCAAGACTGGATGATCTGCAGTGCGCTTTTTCTTCTATGGAGGGAATGCTTGCAGGCAAAAATGAGAAGACCATTTGCGTACACATGGTAATGGATAATGAAGAGGTAGGAAGCGGCACCAAGCAAGGCGCAGCGTCTACTTTCCTTCGTGATACTCTTCTTCGCATTCATCTGGGACTTGGAAGAAGCTATGAGGATTATCTGATCTCTCTTGCCAAGAGCTTTATGATCTCAGCAGATAATGCCCATGCAATCCATCCAAACTATCCGGAGAAGGCAGACCCTGTGAACCGCCCTCACATTAATGGGGGAATTGCAGTGAAATATAATGCCAATCAGAAGTATTGTACAGATGGAATTTCTGCGGCTATGTTTAAAGAGCTTTGCAAAGAGGCCAAAGTTTCCTGTCAGGTTTATGTGAATCGATCAGACGTGCCTGGTGGTTCCACCCTTGGAAATATTTCCAATACCCAGGTGGCTTTAAATACCGTCGATATCGGGCTTCCGCAGCTGGCTATGCATTCTCCTTATGAAACAGCAGGAGTGAAAGATACCTGTGATTTCATAAAGCTTGCGGAGGTATTTTATGCCTGATAAAAAAGTGGTTTTCTTTGATGCAGATGGAACTCTTTGCGATATCGAAAAGGGAACTCCCGCAAGTGCATTAGAGGCAGTTACCAGGCTTGTAAAGAATGGCCATGAAGCCTGGCTTTGTACAGGGCGAAGCAGAGCTTTTGTGCCGGATTACCTGGAGCAGATTCCCTTTACCGGAATGATCAGTGCCTGTGGCTGTACCATTGAAAAAAACGGAAAGCGGCTTTTTAATAAAGAGGTGACAACACAGGAGGCGTGGCATTCTGTGGAGGTGCTTCGGAAATACGGCATGGTTCCGGTGATGGAAGGTGCTGACTGGATGTATTATGATAAGGATGAGTATACCACAGAGGTTAATTGGTATGCAGATCTGATCACAAAGGCTCTTGGAAACAGATGGCGTCCGATCAAGGGATATGAGCATGACCTTCACATTAATAAGATCAGTGCCAAAATAATACCGGGAAGTGATCCGAAAGGGGCTTGTGCAGAGCTTAAAGACTATTATGAATTTGTTGGCCATGTAGGAGAAAGCCTTGCAGGAAATACAATTGAAATGATTGCCAAAGGATTTTCCAAAGCAGTTGGAATTGCAGCTGTGTGCAGAAGTTTCCATATTGCCCATGAGGATACCATTGCATTTGGTGACAGTAATAATGATCTGTCGATGTTTGAATATGTAAATACGAAGGTGGCAATGGGAAATGCAGCTCCCGGAATTAAGGAACTGGCAGATTATGTGACAACAGATATTTTTCATTATGGAATTAAAAATGGGCTTGAGCATCTGGGCCTGATCTGAGATAAAGGATAAAGGATGGCAGAACAATTGGATTATCAGTGTAAATTTAGTAAATACAAGGAAGAACTGATTCGGTTGCGAAGACATTTCCACAGATATCCGGAGCTGGGGCTTCAGGAGTTTGAAACCTCAGCATTTATACGTGAGTATCTGGGAAAATTAGGATACAGGCTTCAGATCGTGGAGCCTACAGGCATTATAGCAGAACATCCCTCTCAGGATGGGGAAGCCTTTGCTTCAAAGAAAAAGATCGTGCTTCGGGCAGAGATGGATGCCCTTCCCATACAGGAACAAACAGGATTGTCCTATCAATCAGAGAAGGATGGTGTTATGCATGCCTGCGGACATGATGGGATTGTTGCCACAGCACTTGTACTGGCCCGGATCGTGGCAGAAGAAGGGGAGCGCTTTCCGGTGAGAATGCGTTTCCTGTTTGAACCTGCTGAAGAGATCGGAGAGGGTGCCAGAAGAATGCTGGCAGCAGGAGCACTTGATGGAAATCCAGATGCTTTTCTCATGTTCCATTATGCAGTTGACCAGTCTTTCGGGATGGCAGTACATGAGGGACAGGCCTCTGCTATGATCAATGGAATGGAAATCTGTGTCCATGGAAAATCAAGCCACTGGTGTGAGGCTGATAAGGGAATCGACAGTATTTATGCGGCTTCTCTGGTGGTGGAGGCTTTTCATGAGATCAACAGAACTTATAAGGGAAGAGGGCCCTGTCTGGTTGGGATTGGAAGTATTCACGGGGGAGAGTATGCCAATATCATTACGGATCTTGTCACGATGCGCGGAAATATCCGGGCTGCTTATGAGGAAGATTATCTGGCCCTGGATAAGGAACTGAAGGAGTCTTTGAAGGACATTGAAGCAAGGACCGGAACCAGAATCGAGCTGGTATATCCCAAGCCTGTAGTGCTCCCCTTTGCAAACGATCCCGGACTTACCAGGATCGCAGAGAAAGCAGGTAGGAACATATTCGGGGAGAGGTTCTTCCTGGAAGGCGAGGATCAGATGTTTTTATCCGGCGACAATGCGTATCGGTATTTCCAGAAGAACAAGGGCCTGTTCTGCGTATTTCTTGCAGGAATACCGGAAAAGGTTTATCCTCTTCACCATCCGAAATTCCAGTTTGATGAGGAAATACTGCTGTATAGTCTGGAAACATTATATGAGCTTGTATCAACTCTTAAATCACTCCCAGAGTCTTGCAGATGAATAGCCATCCCGTAAGAGTGAAGGCACTGAGCAATGTGGTGAGCATAATGACACTGGAGGAAAAAGAGCCTTCATGTCCCATGTTCTTTGCCATGATGTAGCAGCTGACGGTGGTGGCAGAGCCAAGCATGATCAGAATAGAAACCAGTTTATCGTGAGTAAAACCAAGCCGGATGGCTATGGGAAGGAAAATGGCACAAAATCCTGCCAGTTTCATAAAAGTGCAGGCGATGGTAGCCTTTGGCCTAGAAAAAGCTTTTCCAAAATGAAGGGCTCCTCCCATTGCCATCAGTCCAAGAGGCGTGGCTGTTTTTCCCAGATTATTTACAGTGCTGGATAATATTGTGGGAAGAGGAAGGTCAAAAACTGACCAGGCCAATCCAACTAGAATCCCGAGAATAATAGGGTTGGTGGCAATTCCCTTTAATGTTTTTAGGATCATTTTTCTATCCATTCCATGGCTTCCGGGTTTCATGAAAGAAAGAACTGTAACTGCCATAATATTATAAAGAGGTACGCTGGCTATGATCATAAGCGGTGCCATTCCAGGATCCCCATACAGATTCTGGATGATGGCAATGCCCAGAATAGCTGCGCTGCTCCTGTAAGAGGCCTGTACAAACTCGCCCTGAATGTCTCTTGGCTTCAATAAAAAAGACAGGCCAATGGAAATGGCAATGCTGCAAAAAGTAGTGACGAAACAGAAGAGGACCATTTTTGTGTCCCATACTTCATAGAAGTCTGCTTCTGAAATATTCATAAACAGAAGTGCAGGCAGAGCTGCTTTGAATACAAATTTGTTCATCTGGGAGACGAAGGAATCGTCATAGAGACCAATCCGGCGTAACAGGTACCCCAGCATAAGTGTCAAAAATATTGGAATGGTTGCGTTAAGGCAGAAGATCAGATTTTCCATTACAAAAGTCACCTTTCTCAGACTGCAGTAAAATGTCCGCAGTTTTCTTTTTTTTGATTATAAACACTTTCCAATAATTGTCAAATTTAGTTTTCTGTGGTATCGTAATAAAGATAGGAGACGAATGGAGGAGAATTATGAGATACGGTAAGATTCGCGTAGAAGATGGAAATCTGATCTTTTTCAGGCATATGATACAGAACAATCTCCCATGCAGAGATATTGTCTGGGCATACATACAGCGGGAAGGTGAAAATGCGGAAACAGCAGTGAAGCAGATGATTTCTAATTATCTGGTGATCATTACCAGGAGAAAGAAGCAATACCAGTTCGAGATGACAGAGCATGAAGCACAGGACTGCCTGCGTATCCTCAGGCTTTTTAACCCGGAAATGGCTACCGGATTTCCCAGAGGCAGCAGGATCCCCCTTCAGAGTCTTTCCAATACAAGAGATCTGGGGGCAATTGCTTCTAAGGATGGACGTCATATTCTTCCGCGGAAGCTTCTTCGAAGTGGGAATCTATACCATGCTTCTATGGCCGATCAGCGGGTTTTGCAAGAAGACTGCAAGCTTAAGACGGTGATTGATCTCAGGGATCAGAAGGAGCGGATGGAAAGACCAGATATTGTGATAAAGGGTGCAGAATACTATTATATTCCCGTGATCGACGAAGAAAATATGGGTGATTCTTCCGTAAGTGCATTGGGAATCTTGCAGACCAATCGTATGCTGAAGGACATTCTGGAGTATAATGGGGATCTTGAGAAGCTGATCGGACGGCAGTATGAGAATTTTGCCAGAGACCAGTATTCTGTAAAGCAGTGTGCTAGATTTATGGATGTAATCCTACATCACGAAAATGGTGCTGTCTTGTGGCACTGCAGTTTTGGAAAAGACAGAGTTGGAGTGGTAACGGCCCTTCTTCTTTGTGCATTGGGAGTTCACAGGGATGAGATCCGTGAGGATTTTATGCGGTCGAATGCCTGTCTGGCTGGAGAACTGGATTATATGCTTCGTTATCTTGAGGCAAATAAGCTGGACAGTATTGCAAATGTAAAGAAAATATCTGCCTTGTTTAAGGTGAAAGAGGAATATCTGGACCGGATGTTCCGGACGGTGTATGCGGAATATGGAAATGTGGAGCGGTTCTTAAGAAAAGGGCTTTATCTGAACGCAAAAACCGTGACAGATTTACAGAGCAAGTATCTTATATAATTATGTATAATTATGCTTTAACACAATAAAACTTTAAAACTTTTTTGAAGTGTAGCATTGACAAAACAAATTTAATTGCTATAATGGTAACCATACCAATCTGAAGCACGAAAGCAGGATATAATTTATGCAAAACAGAATTTTATCATTATTAGTTGATAACACCTCAGGTGTACTCAGCCGTATCGCCGGAATGTTCAGCCGCCGTGGCTATAACATTGACAGTATTACTGCCGGAGTTACAGCAGATGAGAATTACACACGTATTACAGTTGTGTGCAGCGGAGATGACGCAATTCTTGATCAGATTGTGAAGCAGCTTGCCAAGCTTATAGATGTAAGGGATATTAAGGTTCTGGATCCATCTGAAAGTGTGGTTCGCGAGACTGTTCTTGTGAAGGTTGCGGCAGCACCGGAGCAGAGACAGGGAATTGTTTCCATTGCGGATATATTCCGTGCCAAGGTTGTGGATGTGAGCAAGGATTCTTTGATCGTGGAGATGACTGGCAGCAAGTCCAAGCTGGAGGCATTTATTAATCTTATGGGAGACTACGAGATCCTTGAACTGGCACGAGCCGGAGTTATGGGACTTGAGAGAGGCTCTCATGGAGTAAAGTTTTTATAGTTTGCTAAGGGGTGTGTATTCTTCTGATGAATAATCATACATCGAATATGCATTTATATGCCCTTAACGATATATAAGTTTTAACATAGTAGGAGGAAACGAAAATGTCAGCAAGAATTTTTTACCAGGAAGATTGTAATCTCTCATTATTAGATGGAAAAACAATCGCAATTATCGGCTACGGCAGCCAGGGACATGCACATGCATTGAACTTGAAGGAGTCTGGATGTGATGTCATTATCGGTCTTTACGAAGGCAGCAAATCCTGGAAGAGAGCTGAAGAGCAGGGATTTAAAGTATATACAGCAGCAGAGGCAGCTAAGAAGGCTGATATTATCATGATTCTGATCAATGATGAGAAGCAGGCTGATATGTATAAGAATGATATTGAGCCAAACCTTGAGGAAGGCAACATGCTTATGTTCGCTCATGGCTTCAATATTCATTTTGGATGCATCGTTCCGCCAAAGAACGTAGATGTTACCATGATCGCTCCGAAAGCACCTGGTCATACAGTAAGAAGTGAGTATCAGGCTGGTAAGGGAACTCCTTGTCTGGTAGCTGTAGAGCAGGATTACACAGGAAAAGCACTTGACAAAGCACTTGCATACGGACTTGCTATTGGTGGTGCAAGAGCAGGACTTCTTGAGACTACATTCCGTACAGAGACAGAGACAGACCTCTTCGGTGAGCAGGCAGTTCTTTGCGGTGGTGTTTGTGCACTTATGCAGGCTGGTTTCGAGACTCTCTGCGAGGCTGGTTATGACCCGAGAAATGCTTACTTCGAGTGTATCCATGAGATGAAACTGATTGTAGATCTTATCTATCAGTCAGGCTTCGCAGGAATGAGATATTCCATCTCTAATACAGCTGAGTATGGTGATTACATTACAGGACCGAAGATCATTACAGAAGATACAAAGAAAGCAATGAAGAAGATCCTTTCCGATATTCAGGATGGTACCTTCGCAAAAGACTTCCTGCTTGATATGAGCCCGGCTGGACGTCAGGTTCACTTCAAAGCAATGAGAAAGAAAGCTTCTGAGCATCCATCAGAGAAGGTTGGCGAAGAAATTCGTAAACTCTACAGCTGGAATGGCGAAGACAAGCTGATCAACAACTAAGCAAATAAAAATCCGGCGAAAGCCGGATTTTTATTTGCGCTACTTTAACGGTAAAATCTGGCATTCGGTACCTTTTTTACACACGAACCCGATTTCTCTTGCTGGAAAGTCAAGTCCAAGAGGGGCTTCCACAAGCGTTCCTGCGTCCAACTCTGCCTGCACAAATTCTTTGATCACACAGGCAACTCCCAGGCCTACCTGAGCGAATTGAATGAGAAGATCCATGGTGCTGACTTCAAGAATATGTCCCAGTTGCAAATGGTGTTCATTCAGCATGGTATTTACAGATTGTCTGGTGATATTCAGTTCATCCAGAAGCATAAAGGTAGCTGTTTGATAAAGGGGCTCTCCGGGAAATAGCTGTTGCTGGTTTTCCAGATATTGTTTTGTTGCTACAAAAGTATCCTGGATCTGCAGCAACGGGAAAAATTCGTATCCAGTCAGCTTCTGTGGCCTGCCGATGAGCCCAATGTCTATTTTATCCTCTTCGAGAAGCTTCAGTGTCTGGTAGGTGGACTGACAGGAGATGGTAATACGGATTTTGGGATTTGCAGAAATGAAATCCTTAAGTCGTGGCATGAGAACATATTTACACAAAGTGGTACTTGCACCAATACGCAGCCTGGGAATTTCTCTGGAACGATTATGGAGAATCGCGTCTTCTCCTTCTGATAGAAGGTCAAAGGCTTCTTTTACTTTTTCGTAGAGAAGCTGACCGTCGGGAGTGAGAAAGACACCTCTGGAGCTGCGCTTAAAGAGAGTAACGTCCAGATTGTTTTCTAGCTTTTTGATCGCACGACTGATGGCTGGCTGACTGATGTACAGCTCCTTGGCTGCGGAAGAGATATTGCCGGTACGGCTGACTGTATAAAAAATATGATAAAGTGATAAATTTTCCTGCATGATTCCCTCCGAAAATCAAATGAGTGGCACAAGACCTTTTGACACTGGTATCGTTATGATGTTGGGGTCAAAAGGTTTTTTGACCCTGGCATCATCGTTATATAACTACAAATTATAATAAATATGATTTATATGTATTTTAATTATAACAGAAAATGTGATAAAATAGCAACATACAAAGAAACAGGAGGAACAAAAAATGGGAATGACAATGACTCAGAAGATTCTGGCAGCACATGCAGGTCTGGATCATGTAGAAGCAGGACAGCTTATTGAGGCACAGCTTGATCTTGTTCTTGGAAACGATATTACTTCTCCGGTTGCAATCCATGAAATGGATAAGATGACCGTAGATACTGTATTTGACAAAGATAAAATAGCACTGGTAATGGATCATTTTATTCCGAATAAGGATATTAAATCTGCGGAGCACTGCAAATGTGTTCGTGAATTCGCCTGTCGCCATGATATTACCAATTATTTTGACGTTGGACAGATGGGAATCGAGCATGCCCTTCTTCCGGAAAAAGGTCTTACCGTAGCAGGAGATGTGATCATCGGTGCGGATTCTCATACCTGTACCTATGGTGCACTTGGCGCTTTTTCAACAGGTGTGGGAAGTACAGATATGGCTGCTGGTATGGCCACTGGAAAAGCATGGTTCAAGGTGCCGTCAGCAATCAAGTTTAACATTGTGGGCAAACCTAAAAAATGGGTAAGCGGTAAAGATGTGATCTTACATATAATCGGCATGATCGGAGTTGATGGAGCTCTTTATAAATCTATGGAATTTGTAGGAGAGGGCATAAAGAATCTTTCCATGGACGATCGTTTTACCATTGCAAATATGGCAATTGAAGCCGGCGGAAAGAATGGAATCTTTCCGGTTGATGAGCTTGCAATTGCATATATGAAGGAGCATTCCAAACGTCCATATAAGGTGTATGAAGCGGATGAGGATGCTGTATATGAGGAAGAATATACCATTGATCTTAGTACATTAGAGCCAACTGTGGCATTCCCTCACTTGCCGGAGAATACGAAAACCATTTCTGAAATCAGTGAACCTGTTGTGGTTGATCAGTCTGTAATCGGATCTTGTACGAATGGACGTATTGATGACCTTCGTGTGGCTGCAGAAATCCTGAAGGGACGTAAAGTTAAAAAAGGCATTCGTTGTATTGTAATTCCTGCTACACAAGCTATTTATCTTCAGGCCATGGAAGAAGGGCTTCTGAAGATATTTATTGAAGCCGGAGCGGTTGTAAGTACACCTACCTGCGGACCTTGTCTTGGCGGATACATGGGAATCCTGGCAGCAGGCGAACGCTGTATCTCTACTACCAACCGTAATTTCGTTGGACGTATGGGACATGTGGATTCTGAAGTTTATCTTGCAAGTCCGGCAGTTGCAGCTGCAAGTGCGGTAACCGGTTATATTTGTGCACCAGAAGAATTAGGATTATAAGGAGGAAGCTTTATCATGCAGGCAAAAGGCAGAGTTTTTAAATATGGAGACAATGTAGATACAGACGTCATTATTCCGGCACGTTACCTGAATTCCTCTGATCCGGCTGAGCTGGCAACTCATTGTATGGAGGACATTGACAAGACCTTCGTAAAAAGAGTGCAGAAAGGTGATATTATTGTGGCAACAAAGAACTTCGGATGCGGTTCCTCCCGTGAACATGCACCTATCGCGATTAAAGCAGCTGGTGTAAGCTGCGTCATTGCAGAGACTTTTGCCAGAATTTTTTACCGCAATGCCATTAACATCGGGCTTCCGATCATTGAGTGCGCACAGGCAAGTAAAGGAATTGAAGATGGAGATGAGGTTGAAGTGGATTTTGATTCCGGTATGATTTATAACCGTACGAAAGGAACCCAGTTCAAAGGTCAGGCATTCCCTGAATTCATGCAGAAAATCATCAAAGCAGAAGGGCTTGTAAATTATATTAATGCGCAGCAGTAACGCTGTTGTCAACAGGCAAAGTAAAATATCCTGTTAAGGGGCAAATCGCCCAACCAATAGAATAATTGTCCAAACATAAGAATTGACCTTGTAGCTCTGTAGAAATACAGATCCGCAAGGTCTTTAAGAAGGGCGAATAAAATGAGTAATAATAAACTTGATCCACGATTCTACCCGGAAATATATCAGGCAGTGGCAGGAAACAACTATACAGTCTACGCCTATCTCAACGATGGAAGTGTACGGGAATTTGATGTAAAGCCGCTGATAAAGCAAGGCGGTGTTTTCAAGAAAATCGAGGATGAAACAGT